>JBKPCR010000389.1:0-13102 GCA_046727435.1 bacterium
AAGCGACCCGCACAGAAACGCACCAGCTTCACCCCTTCCTCGAAGACTTGCAGGGATTGCTCAAGAGCCAGTTTATTGTCTTCGAGCTGGGCGACGATCTCCTCCAGGCGCTTCAACGACCCCTCAAATGTCGGTTCTTGCATCGCCTGATCCTTTCGTCATCACGGCGTTCACCGTGCACTGTAGGGAGCCTTGCCAGAGCGTGATATCGACGTGCATCCCTGGGGCCGCGGCCTGCGACTCGCGAATCACCCGTCCGTCGGCCTGATGACGACAAATGCTGTAGCCCCGGGCGAGTACCGCCAGCGGACTCAACGCCTGCAAGGTCGCCGTCAGACGTTCGAGTTCTTCGCGCTCACGATGCACCTGCCCTCCCTGGGCCGTAATCAAGCGCTGCTCCAGCGCGCTCAAGCGTGCACGCAGGAGGCCAACCAGCATCAGCGGACTGAGATGGGCGATGGCCGCTTCACTCCGCTCCAGTCTCTCCTGCGCGAGACGCAGACGGCCATGGATGGCGCGTGCAAGGTGGGCGTTGAGTTCGTCAAGGCGCTGCTCTATGGTGCGCAGGGGCGCCCAAGGGTCTTTGAGGACCCGGCGCTGCTGACACGCCTCCAGACGGGCATGCAACGTCTCCAGGCGGTGCTGCATGGCGCGCTCGAGGCGTTGCGCTACCCCCTGTAACTCGGAGTGTAACTCTGCCTTGCTGCGGATCACCAGCTCTGCCGCCGCTGAGGGGGTGGGGGCGCGCACGTCGGCGACGAAGTCGGCGATGGTATAATCGACCTCATGCCCGACGGCGCTGATCACCGGGACCTTGGAGGCATAGATGGCCCGCGCCACTGCCTCCTCATTAAACGCCCACAGGTCTTCGAGCGAGCCACCCCCGCGCGCCACGATGATCACGTCGATGCCAGGGTAACGGTTCAACCTCTCAATCCCCTGGGTGATCTCCTCTGCCGCTCCATCGCCCTGGACCCGGACGGGATAGACGCAGACGTGAAGATTGGCGAAACGCCGGCGCAAAATCTGCAGCATGTCACGAACCACCGCGCCGGTCGGCGAGGTGACGATGCCGAGACAACGGGGGAGCATGGGCAACGGCCGTTTACGGGAGGCATCGAACAGCCCTGCCTGCGCCAGGCGGACCTTTAATTGCTCGAAGGCAATCTGCAACGCCCCAATGCCCTTGGGCTCCATGTAGTCGATCACCAACTGGTATTCCCCGCGCGGCTCATACAGGGAAATCCGTCCGCGGGCGAGCACCAGCATCCCGTCTTTGGGGTCAAAGCGCAGATACCGCCGCTGCATTTTAAACAGCACCGCGCGGATTTGACTGTGTTCATCTTTCAGCGTCAGGTAGGAATGTCCAGAGGAGGGCGTACGCAGGTTGGAGATCTCACCCTCAACCCAGATATCAAAGAAGGTGTCCTCGAGGACGATTTTGATCCGCTCGCTCAGCTCACTGACGGTGAGGATGGTACGTTCAAGAAACGGGAAGGCTGCCTGCTCCATCACGAGCACCTATGAGTCGAGTGACACAATGGCTGGTGCCCGGTACATAGCCACCAGCGAGGCTAACCGCATGGCGAGCGTCGTTGGTCCTATCCCACCAGGCACCGGAATGAGCAGTGCGACCGCCTGGGGCAAGCCCTCTGGCTGGTGCGGCAGCCATCCGTCCGGGCGACTACGGGCATCCACCACTATTACTCCAGGCTTCAGGGCGACGCCATCCAAGGCGGGGAGATCGTCGGTATCGATGATGAGCACGTCACCCTGATGTAGCATGTTGATAGGCCAGGTGGTGGCACCTCTCCAGGCCGATACAGTGGCATTTTCGTGCAAGCAGAGCCACGCCAGGATACCTGCAAACCCAGAGGCGTTCCCGATGCAGATGACGCGCCTTCCCACGAGGGGCAGGCCGGCCCGCTTGAGCAGATGGACAATGTCCGCCCCTCGCGGCTGGCGCCACACCCGCTTATTGGTCAGGAAGCGTCCGAGATGCAGCGGTTGCACCCCATCGACATCCTTTGCCGGGGCTAAGGCTGCGACAAGCTCGCTGAAGCGTGTCGATGGATGGGCGTGAATGGCGATGCCCGTGATGGCGGGATCAGCATTCAGATCAGCCAGGGTCTGAAGGATGGTCTGGGGATCACAGAGCTGGGGAAAGGCATGCACCTGATAGAAGACGCCGGTGAAGCGACAGGCCTCCGCTTGGCGCACACGGAGGCGCGCGTCGGGCGGCCATTCTCCCACCCAGAGCTCCGCCAGGGTTGGCGGGGGGCGCCCCTCGTATCGGAGACGAATTACCTCTTGGCGCACGTTCTCCAACAGCTCCTGGGCGACATTGCTTCCATCCCACACACGTCCCACCGCAACCCCTTCCTAGGTTTCAGGCCCATTCGCACCCTGCTTAGACTTTGATAAATGAAGATGGAATTCGGCCCTATGCTAGCGTTTCTGGCGGCAGACTGTCAAGGTGATGTCGGTTCAGGGGTAGGGGTCACCATGTGGCGACGCCGCCTCTCAGGCGATTTCCTCTCCCTTCGGGAGCGGGGGTGAAGCCACCGGGGCGTATAGTCAATGGAAGGCATGCCGGTCCACGCCAAAGAGGCGGCAGCTGTCAAGATTGACGGCAAGACGACAGGATCAACGAGGCTCATGGGCGCTGACGCATGGTGGAGGGCGTCGTGGTCGTGTGGCGGACCGATCCCCTGGTGTGCTGACGCAAGCGGGCGACGATCGGCGGCAACATGTGCAAGACGGTGTCCACCTCAGTCAGCGTATTGCCAGAGCCGAGACTAAACCTGACCGCACCCTGAAGCCACTCGTCAGCAAGCCCCATGGCTATAAGTACGTGTGATGGTTCGAGGCTCCCTGAGCTACAGGCGGACCCGGTGGAGGTGGCGATCCCTTTCAGGTCCAAGGCCACGACCAGGGATTGGCCGTCTACCCCTTTGAAACTCAAGTTGGTCGTGGTCGGCAGACGTGGCGCCGTCGCGCCATTCACCAACACGTCGGGGATAGCGGCCAGAATCCCTTGCTCTAAACGGTCGCGCAGGGCTGCGAGCTGCGGCATCTCATCCGACATGTGCGTGGCCGCAAGCTGAGCCGCCATCCCAAGCCCGACGATAGCTGCGACATGCTCTGTCCCACCCCTGAGTCCGCGCTCTTGCGGGCCGCCGGTGATGATGGGGTCAAGTGCAGTCCCCCGACGCACATAGAGCGCCCCAATCCCTTTGGGGCCATGAATCTTGTGGCCCGAGAGGGCGAGGAGATCGACGCCGAGGTCATCGACCCGGGTAGGAATCTTGCCCACGCTCTGTACCGCATCGGTATGGACCAGGATACCCCGGGCATGCGCCAGAGCCGCACATGCCTGAATTGACTGAATGGTGCCCACTTCATTGTTGGCGTGCATCAGCGTCACGAGCAGCGTGTCGTCGGTAAGCACGTGGGCGAGATCATCGGGATCGATCATGCCCGCTGATCCGAGCGGTAGGCGGGTGACACGAAACCCCTGAGTTTCCAGGGCTCGGCAACCTCCGAGCACGGCGGGATGCTCGATCTGTGAGGTCACAACATGTCCGGCCTGACGCTGCCGTGCCAGGACGCTGCCCAGAATGGCGAGGTTATCCGCTTCTGTCCCGCCGCTCGTAAAGATAATCTCCTCCCCCCGGGCACCGATGAGTTGCGCCACCCGCTCGCGTGCCTCTTCAACCGCGTCACGGGCCTGCAAACCTTCAGCATGGAGGCTCGATGGATTGCCAAAGACATCGGAGAGAAAGGGTTGCATGGCTTGCCAAACCATGGGGTGCAGCGGTGTGGTCGCATTGTGATCGAAATAGATGAACGGTTCACCCATGTGAGGCCCCATAGTGCTCAAGGGCCTCCTTTAATGCCTCCTCCGCCAGTGACGCGGCGTGGAGCTTGACTTTGGGTAATCCGCCCAGAGCAGCAGTGATCGTCTCCGGGGTAATGTCCTGCACGTCGGTGAGGGCTTTACCCTGAATCATCTCCGTCAGCAATGAACTGGCAGCAATCGCCGCTTCACAGCCAAACGTTTTGAAGCGCACCTGAGCAATGCGGCCGTCGCTAATTTTCAACATGAGTTGCAGCACATCACCGCAGACCGGATTGCTCACCGCGGCCCGAGCATTGGCATCTGACAACTCGCCGACATTGCGCGGGTTCTGAAAATGATCGATCACAATCGCACTATAGCCACTTCCCATCGTCGCCATGATCGTCCTCGTACCTTCGAGTGTTGACGGCTGACACGACAGCGCCGGGGCTGGAACCACAGATACACGCAGATGCATGTTGAGCATCCGTGTTCATTCGCGTCTCTCTGCGGTTGCGATCTTGCCTCTTTCAAAATACTGGCGACAGCATACGCAAGCGCTCAACCGTCGAGGGTAATACGTCGAGCACGCGTTCGACGTCTTGGCCGGTGGTGGTCCAGCCCAAACTGAAGCGCACCGAGCCCTCGCTCACCTCCCGCGACACCCCCATAACTTCGAGTACCTGGGAGGGCACGCCTTGCCGTGAGCTGCATGAGGCGCCAGTAGAGACGGCGATTCCCAGTAAATCCAGATTGAACACCAGCGCTTCGCCTTTGACCCCGATAAAACTGAGGTTCGTGGTATTCGGCAGTCGCTCACCGCCCTTCCCGAGCTGGTGTACGGCGCCAATCCGGCTAAGCACTCCGGCTTCCAGGTGATCCCGTAAGCGTGTGAGTCGCGTGCCTTCGTCGGCCAGGCGCTGGGACATCAGGGCACAGGCCCTCCCCAGCGCGACGACGCTTGGGACATCCTCCGTTCCGGCGCGTCGTTCCCGCTCTTGATGCCCACCGCGTATGACCGCTTGCATAGTCGCCCCCAAGCGCTCACGAATATAGAGCGCGCCGACGCCTTTAGGTCCCCCAAATTTATGTCCAGCCAGCGATAAGAGGTCGATCCCGGACGCCACGACATCGATCGGCACACGGCCCACTGCCTGCACAGCGTCGACGTGTACCGTCACCCCGTGGGCGTGCGCGACGTCCACCAGCGCCGAGAGCGGTTGCAGGGTTCCCACTTCGTGATTGCCGTATGTCATCGTGAACAGGATCGTGTGCGGACGGATACTGTGGGCCAGTACCTCAGGATGCACACGCCCCAGGCCATCCACGGGTAGATACGTGAGCTCAAATCCATCCTGCTCCAACGCGCGACATGTATCCAGCACGGCGGGGTGCTCAACGCGAGTGGTGATGAGGTGCTGGCCACGTGCGCGGTTGCCGTATGCATAACCGCGGATCGCAAGGTTGACAGCTTCGGTGCCGCCACTGGTGAAGACGAGGTCGAGCGGATTCAGAAGCCCGATCAATCGGGCCACATGCTCACGGGCGTCCTCGACGGCCATACGCGCCTCGCGACCCTGCCGATGGATGCTGGAGGCATTTCCCCATACCGACGTATAGTAGGGAACGGCGGCCTCAAGCGCTTCGGGCAGCAGCGGTGCGGTGGAATTGTAGTCGAGGTAGACGCGTCGCATTAGGCAATCATTGTCCGTGTGGCGGTCATCGACCTGACCTGGAGGCGATCCCACGCGCCATCATCTCATACTGTGGGGACATCTCCCGCAATCGCTTCACCCGGCTCGTCACGGTCTGCACGGTAGAGTCCACGTCATCCTGCGTGGTCCAGCGCCCAAGGCCGAAACGGATCGAGGCATGCACCAGCGCGTCGTCAAGTCCCATGGCCTTAAGCACATAGGAGGGCTCAAGCGTCGTCGAGGTGCATGCCGAGCCCGAGGAGCAGGCCACCTCCGTCATACCCATGATTAGCGCCTCCCCTTCGACACCCGCAAAGCTGAGGTTGACGTTAGCCGGAAGACGCCGCGTTGGATGGCCATTAAGGTACGTATGGTCTAGCCCCTGCGTGACGCCGGCGACGAAACGCTCCCGCAGTTGGGTCAGGCGCTCCCCCTCTACGGGCCAGACGCGGGCGCCGATTTCACAAGCTTTGCCAAGGCCGACGATGCCGGGGACGTTCAGGCTGCCTGAACGGAGCCCACGCTCATGGCCGCCACCATCAAGGAGTGGCGTTATCTTGATGCGGCGCGGGCGGGTCTTGCGCACATACAATGCCCCAACCCCCTTCGGACCATACATTTTATGTGCCGAAATCGACAACAAGTCGAGCTGCAGATCATCAACATTGCATGCGATCTTGCCCACCGTTTGCACCGCATCGCTATGGAAGAGGATGCCGCGCGCTTTGACGATGGCGCCGATCTCCGCCAATGGCTGGATGGTGCCAACCTCATTGTTGGCGTGCATGATGCTGACCAGGATCGTGCGGTCGGTGATCGCCTGCCGCACCGCCTCAGGGTCTACCAATCCATACCGGTCCACCGGTAGATAGGTGATCGCACACCCTTCTTGTTCAAGGGTGTGGCAGGAATCGAGGATAGCGCGATGTTCCGTCTGCTGGGTGACGATGTGATGGCCCTGCTCGTTGTGGGCGCGTGCGATGCCTTTGATCGCCAGGTTGTCGGACTCTGTGGCCCCACTGGTGAAGAAAATCTCCTCCGGCTGCGCTCCGATCAACGTAGCGACCTGGTCACGGGCTCTGTCCACCGCTTCCTCTGCCGCCCACCCCCAGGCGTGGCTACGGCTGGAGGGATCGCCGAACTGGTCGGTCAAATACGGCATCATGGCCTCTAGCACATCACGATCGATGGGCGTGGTGGTTTGATGATCCATGTAGATGGGCTGTTTCATCCCACATCATTCCTCCGGCTGCTGCGCCGGCGCCGACCAGGGTTGTCGTAGTTCATGTCGGGTGCGGCGGACCTCTTGCCGCAGTTGGTGTAGCTCGCGCTCAAGCTCGCGGACTTTGTCAGCCAGATAATTGATCGCTTTGGCCTCAGGGTCCGGCAGGTCATGATGATCCAGGTCGATGGTCTCAACATCTCTTGCTCCACTGCGTTGCACCACGCGCCCGGGGATGCCCACCACGGTCGAATGCGGCGGCACCTCGGTCACCACTACCGATCCCGCGCCGATCTTGCTGTGATCGCCGATGGTGATCGCCCCGAGGATCTTGGCGCCGGCGCCGACCACGATGTTCTGGCCCAACGTTGGGTGACGCTTTTCCTTCTTCAAGCTGGTGCCGCCGAGCGTCACGCCCTGATACAGAGTGCAGTTGGCGCCGACCTCGGTGGTTTCCCCGATCACCACCCCCATGCCGTGATCGATGAACAACCCCGGCCCAACCTGCGCTCCGGGATGGATCTCGATGCCGGTGACGAAGCGCCCCACATGGGAGATAAAGCGTCCCAGGGTCAGCCATCGACGGGTCCACAACCAATGCGCTGTACGATGGAAGCACAGAGCGTGCACCCCTGGATAGCACCACAACACCTCCGTGACGCTCCGTGCGGCTGGATCACGCTCAAACACCACTCGGATATCGTGCTTCAACGTGTCGAACATATCTGTGTTCCCCTACTCTTGGGCCGCAAGCTGCTCCGCGAAACTGCGGGGAAAACCGCATCCCTGGTCGAGAATCCGCTGAATCACCCGGCGTTCGACCAACGATTGCACAGTCAGACTGACGTCTTGCACCGTGCCCATCGCCACCCATTCCTGGACCTTGACGTGGGGAATTTGCAAGTCCAAAGCGTTGAAGGTCTCCTCCAAACGGTGACGCAGTTGTTGTTGACCTGCACGCCCGACGAGTCCGAGCTCGCGCAACTTCTGTGTCGGTTCGATGCTGTCCTCACCGGCCCGTGGGCTCGCGAAACAGGCTCGCACCTGGTAATCGATCACAGCCTTGTGCAGGGTCAGCATCGCCGCCCCGGCATGCTCCATAATCAAGGCGCTAGGGCCGCCCAGCACACGCTCAAAATCATCCCACCGCCATTGCAAGACAGCCTCCAGCGGGCTTCCATGCGCCAGATGGCAGAGGATATCGCCAGCGACTTGCATCCATGGGTCGCACATATGGCACTGCCAGTGGGTCTGTTGAATGCGGGCATCTTCGACCCAGACATACATATGGATGACATCACTACTACGTCCCGGGCATGCCATGACGAAGCCAGCGCCATTGACGCGCGCGGGCTTGCCCATCAGGCCGCCTACCGCCCAGAGCTTCTGATAATACTGGATGGCATAGCGATCGGCCGGGACGCCTCCTTCACCGCGCATGTGCGGCTCACGTTCATCCGCCATGGTGCCCTCGGCTTCTGCTCCCTCGCCCTTCGGGAGGAGGGGGAAAAATGGTCGCATGCAACCCTCAACGACGTGCGTCGAAGTATGGGCCACAGAGGTCGACAAAGGTGCGACACTCTTCGAGTGTATTATACAAATAAAATGACAATCGGATGCGGGCGGCGTTCCGGGGGAAGCAGTACGGATGCACGCAGAAGTCCCCGGTGCGGAACATGATATTCGCTTCGCTGCAGCGGTCAAGGATCGCTTCTTCCAGCTTCCAGGGGTCCTCGCCCGGTCGCGCTGGCACTTCGAAGGTGCAAATCGACGCGCGTTGCTGCACATCCCGCGGCCCCAAAATCGTGATCGTCCCCGCCATATGAGCATCCCACAGGGCCTCAGTGACAAACCGATTGAGTTCGACCTGATGCTGATGGAGGAGGTGAATTTTATCCTGGAGGTAGTCTACGGCTGCCCCAGCACCGATGATGCCAGACCAGTTCTGCAGACCGGCCTCATAACGCGCTGGCGAGTCGGCGTAGATCGGCACCTGGTCATCGAAGGTGCGGGTCACCGTCCCTCCGCCTGAAGGGAAAAACCCCTCGGTCAAGCAGGTGGGGTCTTTCATGTAACAGACGCCCAAACCCGTAGGCCCCAGCATTTTATGGATGGAGAAGGCCATGAAATCGACGTCCAGCGCTTGCACATCGACGGGGATATGGGGCACGCTCTGGGCGGCATCGAGCATGACGTAAATCAGCGGATCATGACTGTGACAGTAGGCGGTGATCTGTTGCAGGGCCACCTCTGGGATGGTGTAGCCATCCAGGTTATAGATGTGGGATAGGCTCACGAGTTTGACGGGCCCGACATGGTGGTCGATCTCCTCGATCTCATGCAGGAACGCATCGACGTCGAACTCGGCGTCGGGGGCATCGGAGCCGCCGCGTTTGATCACTTTGGGGAGAATGCCGCGCGTTTTCGCCAGATCCCACCAGACGGTACGGTTCGAGTTGTGTTCACGGTCCCCGGTGATCACCACCTCTCCTTCTTCCCAGAAGAGGCCGCGCGCCACCAGGTTGATCGCCTCGGTGGTGTTCTTCACAAACACCACATGCTTTGGCCACTCCAGATCTCCAGGCTCATACGCCGCGCGCTGGTGCGCCCCGGGGGTATTGATGAAGCGGGCGACGGCGAGGCGCGCCTGGTGGACTTTTGCCTTTACGTCGTTGGCCCATGAATAGCGCGAACGCCCGACACAAGATGGATATTGTTCATAATATTCCGTAACGGCCGCGATCACCTGCCGTGGGGGGATAGTACCCGCAGCGTTGTCGAAGTAGATCGGCAGGCGCCCATTGGCTCCTGGCCGCTGCAACGCCGGGAAATCGTCACGAAGGCGCTTCACATCAAGCCCCTGAGCCATGGTCCATCCCTCCTGCCAGCATACGCGCTGGAACTCTCCCGCCGCTCACGACTGCTGTCACGATTGTACGCTGCTGCTGCGGCCGGAGACTCAGGCGCTCTGGTGACCCGCAAACATGCCTGCCCTTAGCTGCAATTGGGCTGTGCTCCATAAACAATCAGTAAAGCGCCAATATATCGATCTTGCTTCCACCTGTGCAAGGGAAAGTTGTTTCACGGCGATATTGCCATCTCACAGGCTATGTGATATGAACGGTGGTAAAATCTTATTAAAGTAACCAATTGGTAGTTGTCCCATGGATCGCCGCCTGGTTCTTCGTCAACAGATCACCGCTGAAGCCACGGTGTTAGGGTTCGACCTCGTCGGCATCACCTCTGCCGAGCCTCTAGCGCATGGCGGGCGTCTGCACGCCTGGGTGGCGCAAGGCTTCGCCGGCGAAATGGGCTATATGAGCCGCGATGCGGAGAAGCGTCTGGAGCCCTCTCGCGTGTTGCCCGACGTGCGTTCGATCATCGTCCTCGGCATGAATTATTATACCTCGCCCACCATGCCGGAGGCATCACCGGGTCACGGCTGGATATCACGGTACGCTTGGGGTCAGGATTATCACACGGTGCTCGGCGACAAGTTGAAAGCCTTGGTGGCGTTCATCAGGGCAATCGAGGGACCTGACGTCCGGGCACGCTGGTACGTTGATACCGGTCCCATTCTTGAGCGTGAGCTAGCATGGCGGGCCGGTCTGGGGTGGCCCGGCAAAAACACCAACCTGATCAACCGCCATGTGGGCTCCTGGCTATTTCTGGGCGCGATCTTGCTGGATCGTGAGCTCGTCTACGATGCCCCGGCCACAGCCCATTGCGGCACCTGCACACGCTGCTTGATCGCCTGTCCCACCAGGGCATTGGTGGCGCCAGGGGTGCTCGACGCTCGGCGCTGCATCTCCTATCTGACTATTGAGCTGCGCGGCTCTATCCCCCGCGAACTCAGGCCCTTGCTGGGAACACACATCTTCGGGTGTGACATCTGCCAGGCGGTGTGCCCATGGAATCGCCAAGCACCGGAGTCGTCGGAACCAGCATTTTTGCCGCGCGCTGGCTTCGCCGCCCCCGAGCTCATGCCGTTGCTTCGCCTCTCGGACGACGAGTTTCGCGCCCGGTTCCGCGGCAATCCGATCACCCGCGCCAAACGGCGAGGGTTGTTGCGCAACGTCGCTGTGGCCCTGGGGAATCTGCGGGATCTGCGGGCGTTGCCAGCCCTGGAAGTGGCGCTGCATGAGGCTGATCCGCTAATTCGCAGCCATGCCGCCTGGGCCCTGGGACGCCTCGGCGGCAGTGGCGCACGACGAGCGTTGCGGGCGGCGCTCAGCACTGAACGCGATGTGGATGTCCAAGAAGAAATGACCTTGGCGTTGACGGAGCTTGCGGAGGAAGATGAGGTGTAGGGTGTGGCAGGCGTTGCGCAGCCTTGGCAGCCATCTGGTTGACGTCATCTTACCTCAGCACTGCTATCATTGCGGACGGCCCATCGCCTCTGCAGGACAGGGAAGCTTCTGCGACAATTGTTGGAGCTTGATCCGTCTCATCACACCTCCCTATTGCCCGTGTTGTGGGGAACCATTCCGGTCACCAATCGCCTCGACGTATAGTCCGGAGCATCGCTGTGGCGCCTGTCGCGCCCAACCACCTCCGTTCGATCATGCCCGCGCCGTTGGACGTTACGAAGGCCCGTTGCGGCAAGCGATTCATCAGCTCAAATACCGCGGCAAGTTGCACCTCACGCAGCCACTACTGCGCCTCGCCATCGAGCACTTCGACGCCCACTTTCCTGGAATCGTATTTGACGCGATCATCCCAGTCCCCCTGCATCGAGACCGGCTCATGCAGCGGGAGTTCAATCAGGCCGCGGTGTTCGCCAGAGGCCTGGCACACTATCTTCATGTCCCCGTCTTGGAGCGGCTGCTCGTGCGCGTACGCTCGACGCGACCCCAGGTGGAACTCAGCGGCAGCGAGCGTCGCCAGAACGTCAAGCACGCGTTTGTCGTCACTCATGCGGCGGCACTTGAGGACAAGCGGGTGCTGGTTGTGGATGACGTGTTCACCACTGGTGCTACACTCGGAGAGATCGCCAGGACGCTCAAGGTCGCGGGTGCGACGCAGGTGGATGTGTTCGCCCTCGCCCGTGTGGTGCGAGACTGATGATGGACCATCCCCATCGCCAGCACCTAGCCGATATGGAACCGGCAAGCCGTCAGGCCTTGCCTAGCTGGGTTCTGGTTGACTATTCTAGGATTGCGGATATACTAAAGCGACCATTCGGCTGTCGAGCTATTCTAGGTACCAAATAGTCAATAGGTTTGTGCATCGCCATTTTGACGAGTATGGTCAAACATCTCGCGACGCTGCAGCGATCGATCAGAAGCTGTGGCGTCACGGTTTGCGTCTGGTTCATCTGCCCTATGTCTGGCCCTCTCAGCGCTCCGGCAGGCCAGGGGTGAGGCAGTTTTTAGGGAGCAGGCAGGCTAGTTGGGATACGGCTCAGCACCAAGAGGAGGGCAGACAATGGCTATTCGCGTCGGCGTTAACGGGTTTGGACGTATCGGCAGAAATTTCTTTCGTGCCTCACTCGACCACGACACCTTGGAATTTGTCGCCATCAACGATATTACCGATGCTAAGACTCTGGCGCACTTATTGAAATTCGACTCGGTGGGCGGTATCCTGGAAGCGGATGTCCAAGCCAAGGACCACTCCCTGGTGGTCAACGGGAAAGAGATCAAGGTGCTGGCCGAGCGCGATCCCGCCAAGCTGCCGTGGAAAGGCCTGGGCGTGGACGTCGTCGTCGAATCGACTGGGATATTCACCGATCGCGACCAAGCAACCAAACATCTCGCGGCGGGCGCCCCCTTGGTGATTATTTCAGCCCCGGCGAAGGACCCGGATTTGACCGTTGTCCTGGGCGTGAACGAACAAGACTACGATCCGACCCGACACAAGCTCATCTCGAACGCCTCCTGTACCACCAATTGTTTGGCTCCGGTGGCCAAGGTGATCATGGATAACTTTGGCATCCGCCATGGCTTGATGACGACGATTCACTCCTACACCAACGACCAGCGCATCCTCGACCTTCCCCATAGCGACTTGCGCCGTGCCCGCGCTGCCGCGATCAATATGATCCCCACCACGACCGGAGCGGCTACCGCTGTAGCGTTAGTGCTCCCACAATTGCAGGGAAAGCTCGATGGGCTGGCCATTCGGGTACCGACCCCCAATGTGTCAGTGGTGGACTTCGTCGCAGAAGTGGAGCGCGATACCTCCAAAGCCGAGGTGAACGAGACCCTGCGCAAAGCCGCCGATGGCACCATGCACGGGATTCTAGCGTACACCGAAGAGCCGCTGGTGTCGATGGATTTCAATAAGAATCCAAATTCTGCGATCGTCGATGCCACCATTACCAATGTCATCGATAAGCGGCTG
>JBKPCR010000390.1:0-15572 GCA_046727435.1 bacterium
AGATTCACGCACTCATTACAAATATAGGCCTTCGACCCTGCGATCAGGCGCTTCACCTCTCGTTGATGTTTGCCGCAAAAGGAGCACCGCATCGCGCCCTCTCGGCCTTCTGCCCTTGCCATGTGCATCTCCTCTATTTCGCCAGAATGTGCGGCGTGGATGCCCTCACCGTGCGCGCGAGGCAAGCGACTGCGAGGCTCTACACTCCGACACTATTTAACGTGACTCTATCATATTTCCCGGCCCCTCACAAGGGCATTCCCCGCCTAATAAGGGCTTCCAAGTCCCGCTGAACGTCCAAAAAGCTCTTGCAATTAGCCGAGGCCTCCCATACAATGGGCATCCCAGAAGTCTTCACGTGGCGGTGAACACACATGGCCGTCCCCCCGCTACCGCTCATCCATCTCCCGTGGCTCATGCACTGATACGCCCTCGACCGCTCTCCCTGGCGCCATTTCTCTATTCCTGCGGGAGCGGAAATGAAATGTCTCGACGCATGACAAGATATCGCTGAAGAGGAATTGGTATGGGGATTGAGTATACCGACATCCAGGCCAAGCTCAAGGAGTTAGAGGAACGTCATCGACTCGCCGAGCTCGCCGGCGGCGAAGAGCGTATTGAGCGCCAACACAAAGCCGGAAAGCTCACGGCCCGCGAACGTCTGAAACTCCTCTTGGATGAGGGTAGTTTTCAGGAAGTCGACAAGTTTGTGACACACCGCTGCACAGACTTTGGCATGGACAAATTGCACAATCCTGGCGATGGCGTGGTCACTGGCTGGGGCAGCATCGATGGCCGCCAGGTGTTCGTGTTTGCCCAAGACTTTACCTTTGTGGGCGGGACCTTGAGCGGCGCCTACGCCAAGAAAATCTGCAAGATCATGGACCTAGCCACCAAGACTGGCTGCCCGATCATCGGCCTGAACGATTCCGGCGGGGCGCGTATCCAAGAGGGCGTCATCAGCCTGGCGGGCTATGCGGATATTTTTTTGCGCAACACTTTGGCCTCCGGCGTCGTCCCACAGCTCTCAGCCATCATGGGTCCATGCGCCGGCGGTGCGGTATACTCGCCCGCCATCACCGATTTTATCGTCATGGTGAAAGAGACCAGCTATATGTTCGTGACCGGTCCCGAGGTGGTCAAAGCGGTGACACACGAGGATGTGAGCTTCAACGACCTTGGCGGTGCTATGACCCACAACTTGAAGAGCGGCGTGGCGCATTTTGCCGCGGACACTGAAGAAGAATGCCTGTGGATTGTGCGTGAACTGTTGGGCTTCATGCCACAAAACAATGCCGAAGACCCACCGCGCCGTGCCTGCACCGACCCGATTGACCGCAGCGACGAACGTTTGCGCCACATTGTCCCGGTTAATCCCAACAAACCCTACAACATCAAGGACATCATGACCATCGTCCTGGATGAGCAATATTTCTTCGAGGTCCAGCCGCTGTTCGCCCCGAACATTGTCATCGGCTTCGGGCGCCTGAGTGGTCGTCCGGTCGGAATCATCGCCAACCAACCCAACTACCTAGCGGGCACCCTTGATATCAACTCTTCGACCAAAGCCGCACGCTTCGTGCGTTTCTGTGACGCCTTTAACATCCCGCTGCTGACCTTCGTCGATGTGCCTGGTTTCCTCCCAGGGACGGCGCAGGAGTATGGCGGCATCATCAAGCATGGAGCCAAGTTGCTCTATGCCTACTGTGAGGCGACGGTGCCGAAGATCACCCTGATCACGCGCAAGGCGTACGGTGGTGCCTACGATGTGATGTCAAGCAAGCATATTCGCGGCGACATCAATCTGGCCTATCCCACGGCGGAGATCGCCGTCATGGGACCAGAGGGGGCGGTCAACATCATCTTTCGGCGCGATATCCAGGAGGCCTCGGCACCAGAGCAGGTACGCGACCAGAAGGCGGCGGAATACCGGGAAAAGTTCGCCAACCCCTATATCGCCGCCTCATTGGGGTACGTCGATGAGGTCATCGATCCCAAAGAGACCCGTGTGCGGTTGATCCACGCCCTCGACATGCTGCAAAATAAACGGGATAGCAATCCGCCCAAGAAGCATGGGAATATTCCGTTGTGAGGAGGCGTAGATGTTCCGCAAAGTCCTCATCGCCAACCGGGGCGAAATCGCCATTCGGGTGATGCGTGGCTGCCGGGAACTCGGTCTCAGCCCTGTGGCGGTCTACTCCGAGGCTGACCGCAATGCGCTCCATGTACAGATGGCCGACGAGGCCTATCTCATCGGTCCACCCCCGGCGACGGAAAGCTATCTGGTCATCGACCGCATCATCGAGACCGCGCTGGTCTGTGGGGCCGAGGCCATTCATCCCGGCTATGGCTTCCTTGCTGAGAACGCCAAATTTGCCAAGGCCTGCGAGGAGCAGGGGTTGGTGTTCATTGGTCCACCGAGCGCAGCCATCGCCCTGATGGGGGATAAAACCGCTGCCCGACGTGCCATGCAGGCAGCGGGGGTACCTGTGGTGCCAGGTATCGACCATCTCGTCCAGGACGATGAGGAGGCGCACCAGGTGGTCGCGGTCATCGGCTACCCCGTGATGATCAAGGCAGCCCTGGGTGGGGGCGGCAAAGGCATGCGCTTGGTGCATCACGAGCAGCAGCTCGGTGAAGCGCTGCGCGCCGCACGTTCGGAGGCGCGCTCATCCTTCGGCGATGCAGCCATCTACATCGAAAAATATGTCCCCAACCCTCACCACATTGAAATCCAGGTCCTGGCCGACGCCGATGGCCAGATGATCTACCTCGGCGAGCGCGAGTGCTCGATTCAGCGGCGCCATCAGAAAGTGGTAGAAGAATCCCCATCGCCGCTGATGACCGAGGACTTGCGGGTCCAGATGGGTCAGGCTGCGGTGCGCGCGGCCCAGGCCGCACACTATCGCAATGCCGGGACGGTTGAATTCCTGGTGGATGAGCAGCGCAACTTTTATTTTCTCGAGATGAATACCCGCCTGCAGGTGGAACACCCGGTGACGGAAATGGTCACTGGTATCGATCTCGTGCAGGCCCAGCTGCGCATTGCAGACGGTGAGCCATTGGGGATTCGCCAGGAAGATATTCGGCTGCACGGCGCAGCCATCGAGTGCCGCATCTATGCTGAGGATCCGGCCTACAATTTCCGCCCTTCACCGGGCCGGATCACTGTTCTGCAAGTGCCGGCGGGCCCCTGGGTGCGCGATGAGCGCGGGGTTTTCGCGGGTGGCGAGGTGAGCCCCTTCTATGATCCAATGATCTCCAAGCTGGTGGTCTGGGGCGCCACGCGTCAGGAGGCCATTGCCCGAATGCGTCGCGCACTTGGCGAGTATGTGGTTGGGGGTATCAAGACGACCATCCCGTTCCACCAGTGGCTCATGGATGATGCAGACTTCCAGGCCGGGCGCCTTGACACAGGATTCATCGAGCGTCGTTATCGACCGCAGGCCGTGCAGCCCGATCAGTTGGCGCAAGACGTGGCGTTGATTGCGGCGGCGCTCGATCACTGGCAGTCCACCAAGCAGACCGCGGCGCCGCCAATGTCTCAGGGCGGGCCTGATGGAGTGAGTCCCTGGAAGCTGGCGGGACGCATTGACCTCATGCGTCGGAGAGGATAGGGTGCGACTGCTTGTCAATGCTGGCGGGGTCACGCATACGGTGGAGTTGGACGAGGGCAACGGCACCGGACTCATCAGGGTCAAAGTCGACGAACGAGAATACTTGATCGATGCCACCTCCCCCTCGTCAGGGCTGTACTCGCTGGTGGTTCACGGCAAGGTCTACAGTGCTGCGGTGTGGCAGCGCCGAGACCGGCGGGAAGTGCAGATTGGACCCTGGAGCAGCAGCGTCGAGGTCGTCCCCGCCCAAGGGCAGCGGCCCACTGCGAAGCCTGCCGCCGCTCTTGGCGGGCGGCAAGAGATCACCGCTCCCATGTCGGGTCGCGTCGTACAGGTGCTCGTGCAACCGGGTCAGACGGTGCAAGACGGCGAGAGCCTAGTGATCATCGAAGCCATGAAAATGGAGACTGAGATTCGCGCCATTGCCCCTGGGCAGGTCAAAGATATTCAGGTGTCGGTGGACATGGCGGTCGAGGCAGGACAGCTCTTGTTGGTGATTGAACCGTGACCGTTGACCACCGCGTAGGGAGAATGCCTGTGGCGGATGAGAAAGATCTCGAGCCCATTCGACGTGCAAAACATACCTGGGAGAGCCAAACCGCTCAGAAGTCCCGCGAACGGCTCCCGGAGCGCCAGCCGGGGTTCACCACAATGAGCGGCATCCCGCTCGAACGGCTCTATACTCCGCTCGATGTGGCCGGCCTGGATTATCTCTCAGCCTTAGGCTTCCCCGGTGAGTATCCCTTCACACGCGGTGTGCAGCCTTCGATGTATCGCGGGCGCTATTGGACCATGCGCCAATATGCCGGGTTTGGCACCGCGGAGGAATCGAACCGGCGCTATCGATATCTTCTGAATCAAGGGCAGACCGGCTTGAGTGTTGCTTTTGACCTGCCGACACAGATTGGCTATGACTCGGACCATCCTATGGCCGAGGGGGAAGTAGGCAAGGTTGGGGTGGCGATCGACTCCAGACGCGACATGGAAACATTGTTCGAGGGCATCCCGCTCGATAAAGTCAGTACCTCGATGACCATCAATGCCACGGCACCGATCCTCTTGGCATTGTATGTAGCGGTCGCCAAAGGGCAGGGCGTTGATCCCAAGCTACTGCAGGGTACGCTGCAAAACGACATCCTGAAAGAATATATAGCCCGAGGCACGTACATCTATCCTCCGGAGCCGTCAATACGCCTGGTGACCGACGTGTTTGCGTATGCCAAGGACCATCTGCCGAAATGGAATCCCATTAGCATCAGCGGCTATCACATGCGCGAGGCGGGATGTACCGCGGTGCAGGAGCTGGCGTTCACCCTGGCCAATGGCATCACCTACGTGGAGGCGGCATTGCGTGCCGGGCTCACCATTGATTCCTTCGCCTCCCGCCTGTCGTTTTTCTTCGGGGTGCACAATGATTTCCTGGAAGAGATCGCCAAGTTCCGGGCAGCGCGACGCCTCTGGGCGCGTATGATGCGCGAGCGCTTTCAAGCCAAAGACCCACGTTCCTGTATGCTACGCTTCCATACCCAAACCTGTGGGTGCACGCTGACTGCCCAACAACCCGAGAACAATATCGTGCGCGTCACCCTCCAGGCCTTGGCCGCTGTGCTAGGCGGCACGCAATCGCTGCATACCAACGCTCTTGATGAAGCGCTGGCCCTGCCCTCGGAGATGGCAGCGCGCATTGCTTTGCGGACGCAACAGATCATTGCCCACGAGAGCGGTGTGGCCAATGTCGCCGATCCTGTTGGAGGTTCATACGCTATCGAAAGGCTGACCGCGCGACTCGAAGAAGAGGCTCAGGCCTACATCCAGAATATCGAGGCCATGGGGGGGATGTTGCGGGCCATCGAGCAGGGTTATGTTCAGCAGGAAATCCAGCGCAGCGCCTACGAGTATCAGCGCAGCGTCGAGCGGCACCAGACAGTGGTGGTTGGGGTCAACGACTATGTCATGTCCGAGGAACGCCCTATGGAGCTTATGTGCATCGATCAACGGGCGACTGAGGCGCAACTCGAAAAGCTCTCGGAGTTGAAACGACAACGAGACCAACACCAGGTGACCGCCGTGTTAGATCGCTTGCGTAAGGCGGCGCGAGGGACGACAAACCTTATACCGCTTGTCCAAGAGGCGGTGGAATGTGACATCACGCTCGGAGAGATTTCGGATGCCCTACGGGAGGTGTTCGGGGAGTACTGCGAGAAGGTAACTGTATAAGGTCTCGCGGTATGCAGTGATGGTAAGGCATTGTCACCGCGAGAAAGGCGGTTGTAACGCGCGAAGAATATGCGAGCAACGGGAGCGTAACCCTCTCGCGTTTTTATCGGCTACTATGTGTTTCCAGTCTCCACATAGGGCCTGAGGTCTTAGCTATGAAATGCCCTAAATGCAGATATTCCAGCTTTCCTCATCTGGAAAACTGTCCCAAATGCGGCTTTGGGCTGGCGGAGCAGCGTGCGGCCTTGGGCATCTATGCCCTACGGCCTGATCCACCGGACCTGCTGCTGGCATATCGGGCTGCGAGTGCGGATAGCGCGGGCGCAATGCTGACGTCCCCCGTATATGCTCCGGATATTGATCTCAGCCCGCTCGAGGGGATCGATCTGGAAATTGCAGGGGAGGAGTCCGAGGAGGCGGGGACACGCGAGATGGGAGAGCCAGCTAACGCCGCTCCGGACTTGATGCCAATGCTTGAACGCGAGGTTATTGAAGAGGAAGAGTTCGCGCCGGAGGAGCCGGGTAGCGAACGGCTGAGCACCCAGGACGTGATCATGCCGCAAAGCCTGGACCTGAGTGAACTCGGGGACATCACGTTGGCGCTCGAGAACGCCGCGGACCTGGGAGGCGAAGCGCCTGAAAGCGCCCAGACTGCAAGGGAATTGGCGGAAGTGAAACAAGTGTATGACCTCGATGTGGATGAGGATCTCGACGGTCTGACCCTTGAACATATCCTGGATGATGCAGGCGCGGATGACGAGGATGACCAAGCCGCGGAATACACGCTGGAGATCGAGGATGTCGTGGAATTCGAAGTCGACGGGCTAGAGTTGGAACAGGACGACGAAGGTGAGGATGAAGATGACAACGACCGCTGATGGCATGACGCTCGATCAGCCGGCGGGGTTCTGGCGCCGGATGTTCGCCGGCGTCTTCGATATCGTCTTCTTGATGACTGCTGCGCTCGTGCTGCTCCTGGAGATCATGCTGGCCGTCCCTGTGGCAACACAGTCCAGCTGGGATGCGCTCGATCCCCCCGAAACGGCGGCGACTCTGTGGACTATCCTGGGGTTGGTGTGGTATGGAACGTCGATGATCCTCCTGCCGATCCTCTACTACACACTGACCGAGGGGGCGTATGGACAAACCCTGGGCAAGGCCCTATTCGGCATCGTGGTGGTTTCCGCCGATGGCCGACCCATCGGGTATGGTCGTGCCTTCGCCCGCCTGCTCACCCTTCCCTATGCCCTCTTGCCTGGTGGATTAGGTCTCCTGTGGGCGGCGCTGCCCCCAGCGAAGCGGGCCTGGCACGACTATATTAGCGCGACGCGAGTCATCGCCTCCGCGTAGCCCATAAGTTTATAGGCGTCGACTGATCAGGATGAGGCTATTACCACCCCCGGTCAACGTCCCCTGCGCCACCGCCATGACGAACGCCGGGTAAGACCGCAGGCGCAAGATCGCCACACCGCTCACCACCCCATCGAACTGCGGCGTGATAGCCGTCAGACTGTAGCCGAAATCGTTATAGGACAGCACCACCACATCGCCACCCGAGAAAACGTTCACGTTGGGTAACACACCCCCTAGGCTGCGAACGTTGCGGGGTATGACGACATCTTGACGACCATCGCCATTGAGGTCGGCCACCGTCATGCCGGGCTCGAAAAAGTATGGGACTTTGCGCTTGGTAGCCCCCCCCGAACTCGTCGTCTCACGCTCGACCTCAGCCACACTATAGCCGCCGCCGACCCGGTCGCCACTCCTATACAGTTGTTGTATCCCGCGATAGACGCGCAGTTGACGGCTGTCGTCGATCATCACCAGATCCCGCTTCCCATCTCCAGCCAGATCTGCCACCGCCACGCCGGTGGCGCGGTATACTCTGGGGACCTCGACCTGTTCCTGGCGTCGTAATTTGCCATTGTCAAAAGCATACAGCGCAGCGCGGCCAGTGGTGAAAAATTCAGTCAGGTCATACGGCGACCCCCATATAGCGTCGTTAACCCCGTCGCCGTTGGTATCAACAGCGACTAACAGCACGTCGAGATGCTCCTGCAAGGCCTGGAGCCGGCCATTGCGATAGGTCAAGATCGAGGTATCGAGGGCGTTGTTGATGTACTGGTTCACGATGATTTCCTGCCCCGGATTTTTATCGATCTCCGCGCATTGCACGGACAGGAGCCTGGATGCCACACCTGGGACGTATTGGTCGATGAATTCGACCTGCTCCCCGGCCAATTGATACATCAATACCTTCTTGCCATCGGTAACCAGGATGTCCTCACTGCCCTCCGCGATGACGCCGCAGACATCCATACTGGTGACCAGGAAGGGCAAGGTGATCAGCTCCTTCATCGTTTTGCCCAAGTCCAGGGTAGAGAGGTCCAGACGATATCCCGGCGGCGCCTTACGGGGCTCTTTGAACACACCGGCACGCACTTCAGGACGATCTCTGGGGTCGGGAGGGCCTCCTCTGGATTCAGGCGCTCGAGTGACTACCTCTGGCTCGGCGAGGATCGCCGAACTGGTGAGCAGCGTACGCTGGAGGGCAAGCCCCGTCAGACTCACTTCCAGAACCGATTCGTTACCGACCTGTCGGGTGCGCGATGCCACCGCATAGGTCACTCGGAGGTCCTCAGCCATCCGTGCCAAGATGTCTTGCGACAGTGTCTCTTGGGCTTGGATTCCCTTCTCGGCAAGGTAGACACGCACATTGTCAGCTGCCGTTACCTGGAAGCGGCCAGTTTGCTCGAGCGCTAATCGGAAGCGCTCGAGCAATTCCTCACGCGGCACCCAATCGGGCAAATCACCCCGCAGCGGCAGCAAGGCCAGTTGGATTTTCCCTTTCGTGATGCGCACGCGATCTCCAGCTCGTGGGTTGACAGTGGCCTTCGCAAGCCGCACGTTGCCGCTGGAATAGGATTCAGAGACTTTGCTGATGATGATTACGCCGATGTCGTCCTCAAACCGTCCAAGCGCGACTCCGGTGAGCGGATGTTTGAATTCCTCGCCCTTGCGGACGACCGACAGTTCCATGCCTTCGCGGATATTATCCGGAGCACCCAATGTGATGAAGGCCTCATTGCCCTGCACCTTCACCACATCGCCCTCGACCTTCGGGAACAGGTTGACGATTTCAGTCGACAAACGGTCGAGCGATCGACTGAGTTGCCCTTGGGCCTGAACCTCGAAAGCGCCGCCGAGCGCCACCAGCAAGGCGCACCAGGCGCTGATTGGTAGCCATCTCAAGCCTTTCACCCACGTCTGCCAGGAGGACTCCGTGTGCGCTGGTGCCTTCCCCATGTCAGTCGTCATCGCCCGCTGCCTCCTCCATCCTAGCTCCTTACCGTCTCAAGGCCACTAATTCATGGGTCTTTTGCCGTTATTATCCCTATGACCATTGCGATCACGCCACCCGATCGCTACTTTATAGGTGCGGGGTTCCGGTGCGAGCTTCAAGACCACGAATAGCCGATCCGGATCATAGATCCGGTTCCGTCCTTGTCCTATGACAAGAAACATGTCATTCAGCGATGGCGCGTTTTGCGCCACCCACTGTGGGAAGGTCCCCTGTTCGGCCGCATTCACCAGAAAATCAGAGGAGACCTGGGGCACTTCATACGACCGACTGCCGAAGAACGATGGGTTGCCGGGTGTCAACCGTCTCAGCGTCCCCTCGGGATTGGCCCCCAGCATCCAGATTTCCTGCCACGCGACCATGTAGGTCTTCACCACAAATGCCACCGTGTCCCCGGGATTTGCGTCAAAGACGACCGTCGTCCAGGCCTGCTCTCTGGTCGTCGGCAGCACTGACACCCGATCCGGGAGCTTTCCGCCGTACGCAGGGTCTTCCAACAGAAGCGTGTTGCGATCAGGGATCACCGCAGTGGCCGGAAACTCCATGGTGTCGAGCCGTGTTTGGAGCCGAATCAGGCTGCCTTCACCGGGTTGGCCTGGCACGGGACGATCGGTATAGGAAGAAACCGTCAGGTAGTCTAGATTGACCACTTGCAACCGATACTCCGCCGCCCACGCCGGCAAGGTCAGCAGCATAGCCACGCCAACACTCCATCCAAGCATTGACCGCAATGGCATCGTTCGTTCCTCTCATACTGACAGGTTTCAGGGAAAGATGGCGCGGAAGCACCATCTAATCATATCACGCGCTGTTACCAGAGTCGACAGTTGCGATTGGGGGAATATTCCCATGGTACGCTTACCGGCGGCGCGTTTTATGGGATATATCGGAATGCCTGGCACGGAAGGTTTGAAGAGACATCATCAGGAGTATGACGGCCTGACGCTTTCAAGGTGGGTAAATAATAACCTCAGAGGTAAAGAGCCTGCGGGGCAGTGCTTGCCCATGCAGGCCCCTGTTCGGATCGTCGTCACTCTCAGGATGCACTCCTCTGCTTCTCCATCTCCTGATCTTCGAGGGCCTGGATGTGCGCCAATTCCTGGTCTAGGTGCTTGAGGCTTTCGATCAACTTCTGCACCTCAGCCTCTTGCAAGATCCCCGCTTCTTTCCCCTCCCGCACAGCTTTTTCGTAGAGCTTGCTGCCGAGTTCGGCGAACTTTTTGGAGATCTCGCGCTCCAATCTGGTCTTCTCCAGCCGGAACTTAATCACTTCAGCCGTGTCCTCGGCCTTTTCCATCAACACCTCGACGGATTTTTGTGCGGTTTCCAGGGCTACCTCCATCCCCTTGACCACACGATCATATAGCATCGCCATGGTTATCCCTCCTCTCATGACATAGGTGAATACTGACTCCCGTGTCTAAGATATGTCAGCCAGCCGTGATCGTCAAGCCAGGAACCATGCCAGGCCTTGGCTGTGTTAACATCGCGGCGTTGAGTCGGTGACGGTTTGGCGAGATCTTCGCGCCCGGGTCAGCCTGGCCTCAGAGGACTCTTTTTGTTGCCGGAGGCAACTGGGCACAGTACAATAGCGCTACTTCTGCTGGCAGTCCTCGTGACCGCCTGGGCGACCCCAACGGTGCCATCGGCAACGATCTGAAGGCGGTTATGGGCGATCGGATAGCCATGGAGGTCGACCATGCGCGACGGCTTTCGAGATGTCGCCCGCGTGCTGAAGCAGGGGGTCGAGGCGAAGTGCTTCCCTGGGGTCGTTCTGGTAGTTGGCTACCAGGGGATACTTGTGTATGAGGAAGCTGTCGGCAACGCGGCACTCATCCCGAGTGCACGCCGCATGACCGTAGACACCATATTCGACCTGGCTTCGCTCACCAAGCCAATTGCCACAGCAACGGCGCTGATGCTGCTGCTCGATGCTGGCAGGATACGGCTCGATGACCCGATTGACACCTATCTCGACACCTGGTGCCGACCTGCCTGCGACACCCCAACCCTCCGGCAACTCCTCAGTCACTGTTCAGGACTGCCAGCCTGGCGTCCGTACTATCAGAGCATCGATCGCACCTCACCGCCACTCGACCGGCGCCGTGCCGTCTATGCCGCGGTGCATCGAGAACCCGTCACCGCCCATTCAGGGCCAATGGTGCGATATAGCGACATAGGGTTCATTCTGCTGGGTGAAGTCGTCGAGACAGTATCTGGCATGCCTCTCGATACCTTCTGTCGGCAAAAAATTTTTGCCGCCCTCCACCTGGGGGATATCGAATTTCGCAGCCTGGAGCAGCCGCAGCCCCCCGGCATGCAATTCGCGAGTACGGAATATTGCCCATGGCGTCGGCGCATCATGGATGGAGAGGTGCATGACGAAAATGCCTGGATTATGGGTGGGGTGGCCGGACACGCGGGGCTGTTTGCGACTGGGCGCCAGGTCTGGCAGTTTGCGCAAAGCCTCCTACACGGGCTGAAGGGACGATCTTGGCTGGTGTCGACGCCGACCGCGCGAACCTTCACCACCTGCCAGGGGGGGCCTGAGGGGTCAACCTGGGCCCTCGGTTGGGATACGCCGACGCCTGGGAAATCCTCGGCTGGGCAGTATTTTTCTCCAGCCGCCATCGGTCACCTGGGATTTACCGGGACATCGCTGTGGATCGACCCAGCAACACAAGTGATCGTGGTCTTGCTCACCAATCGCGTACATCCGTCACGCCAGCGAGAAGGCATCAGAACCTTTCGCCCGCTCATCCATGATGCAGTGATGCGCGCGCTAGAATGAGGATAATCGTTCGAGGCTCGAAGTGCAAAGCATGCTCTATCAAAGACATTCGATGAGAGAGGGGAGATTACCAGGTGCCTGATCCACGACATATCCACCTGATCGCCATCTGTGGGGTCGGCATGAGTGCGCTGGCAGGGATGCTGCAAACCCGTGGGTTTCGTGTGACGGGGTCGGACCAGAACGTCTATCCGCCCATGAGCACGCAATTGGCGGCGCTGGGAATCGAGCTGCGCCAGGGATTCTCGCCGAATCACCTCGCCGATCATCCGGATCTCATCGTGGTTGGTAATGCCGTCTCGCAGTCAAACCCCGAAGTGCAGGCGATGCTCGCGCAGGGCCTCCCCTTTCTCTCCTTCCCTCAGGCCCTGGCGGAGTTTTTTCTGGGTGATCGCCATCCGATCGTGGTCGCGGGCACACACGGCAAGACGACCACTGCATCGCTCATGGCCTGGGTCCTGGAATCGGCGGGATTGGACCCCAGCTACATGATTGGCGGTATTCCGCAGAACTTCGGGACTAACTATAAACTTGGCACCGGCGCCTTCTTTGTGGTGGAGGGGGATGAATATGACACGGCCTTCTTCGACAAGGGGCCGAAGTTCTTACACTACCGTCCGCACAGCGCCATTCTCACTAGCGTCGAATTCGACCATGCCGATATTTATCGGGATCTGAACCATATGAAAGCAGCCTTCCAGCGCTTTGTGCGCATCTTGCCGTCGGATGGCTACCTGGCGGCCGGCATCGATTTCCCGCATGTGCTGGACTTATTGACATCGGCGCCCTGCCACTGGGAGGGGTACGGCTTTTCAGAGCGGGCGAGCTGGCTGGCGGTCAATGTTGAAGCCGAGGCGGAGGTGACGCGATTCCTTGTCCAGTACCAAAATCAGCGCATCGGCACGATGTGCTGGGAGCTCGTGGGGCGCCACAACATCCAGAATGCGCTGGCGGTGATCGCCGTGGCTCACCGTCTGGGCGTGGCATTCGACGCTATCCGCCAGGGTGTGCAGTCCTTTGCGGGGGTGAAGCGCCGTCAGGAAGTTCGTGGAGTCGTCCGGGAGATCACCCTTATCGACGATTTCGCCCACCATCCAACGGCGATTCGTGAAACGCTTGCCGCCCTGCGCGCCCGGTATAACGGTCGTCGGCTGTGGGCGATCTTTGAACCACGCTCGGCCACCAGCCGGCGGGCCACGTTTCAGGAGGATTTTGTCCAGGCTTTTGCCGAGGCCGATGGGGTGGTCATTGCCGGGCTGTTCAATCCAGAGAATATCCCCTCCGATGCGCGACTGTCGCCCGAGCGCCTGGCACAGGATATTGCCTGCCGGTATGCGAAAGAGGCTGTGTATTTGCCGGCGGTGGATGCCATCGTGGATCATGTGGCGGCTGGCGTCCGCCCTGGTGACGTGGTCGCGATCATGTCGAACGGCGGGTTTGGTGGGATTCATGAGAAGCTGCTAGCGGTCCTACGAAAAGATGAGAGCAAAATATCTCACTCTCCCGTCGGGAGAGGGTCGGGATGAGGGGATTGTGAAAACGCTGCACACCTACCGGGGTCCCTTAAGTCCGGTAAAGATGCCGGCGATCCCCGCCGATAGAGGCTTGAAGACGACCGCGAGGAAACCTTGCGCGGTCAGTTGTGCGCAAAAATCCTGCGGCGGCGGGAACTCCATGATCGAGTCCTTCAGATATTGAAATGGCTGCCCGCTGTGGTAGAGTAGTCGGGCCTGGAGAGGTAAGATCGACTGCAGATGCCAGCGGTACAGCCGAGCCAGTAGCACTGATTGCGGTCGACAGATGTCAAGGATAATGAGTCGTCCACCAGGACGCAACACGCGCCACATCTCGTGCAAGACCAGGTCGGCTGCGGGAAGCATATTGCGCATCGCAAACCCATTGGTCAAACAATCAAATGTGTCGCTGCGGAACGGTAGCGCCGCTGCGTCTCCGAGAAGATAGGCGACGGATGCCGACGTAGATTGCCGCAGCATTTGCGTCTTCTGCGCCGCCACGGTCAACATATTCGAGGCAAAATCGAGTCCGATGGCTTGCCCTTTGGCACCCAGAAGGGGCAGCATTTTGACGAGGATCTCGCCCGTGCCTGTGCAGACGTCGAGCACCCGACTGCCAGGGGGGATAAAGCTGACCGCGGTGCGCCGCCAGTATTCATCCAGGTAGCAGCTGGCCAATCTGTTCCACAAGTCATAACGCGGCGCCAAATATTGAAACATACGTTGGATGGCAGAGGGCGAGAGCATAGACGTGCAAAGTTCAGGGTTCGAAGTGCGAAGTTCGGCGTTCAACATCGAACCTTGAACTTCGCACCTTGATCTTCTTTCAAAGGCTGGCTAACGCTTGATCCAGGTCGGCAATGAGATCGTCGGCATCCTCGACTCCGAGCGACATCCGCACGAGTTGATCGGTGATGCCGATGGCGGCTCGATCTTCCGAGGTCATCTCGTAATAAGACATCAATGCCGGTTGCTCGATGAGGGTTTCCACGCCTCCCAAACTTGGGGCGATGAACGGAATGCTCAGGTGGTCGATAAACGCCGAGGTGGTCTTCAGGTCGCCGTCGATCTCAAAGCTGACGACGCCGCCAAACCCCTTCATCTGCTCGCACGCGACTTTGTAATCAGGATGACTCGATAGGCCAGGATAATAGACGCGCCGCACCCGGGGATGCTCCTCCAGGAAGCGAGCGACCGCCATCCCGTTCTCGTTCTGCTTATGCAGGCGAAGACCGAGCGTCTTCACGCCGCGTAAGAGTAAATACGCCGTATGCGGATCGGTGATACCGCCCAGCATCGCCTGCATGTCGCGGATGGCCGAGACCAGGCTGGGCGAGCCCACGACGACGCCAGCCATAAGATCGTTATGGCCGCCCAGGTATTTGGTGGCGCTATGGATGACGAGGTCGATGCCGAAATCCAGAGGTCGCTGATTATAGGGTGTCGCAAAGGTGCTGTCGATGGCGATTTTCACCTGATGTTTACGGCCGATCTCTGCCAGCCTGTCGAGATCCATGACGCGCAGATGCGGGTTGGTGGGCGATTCGGAAAAGAGCAGCCGCGTGGTCGGACGGATCGCGGCCTCGAGGGCCTCATAATTGCCGGTTTCCACAAAGGTATGCTCGATGCCCAGGCGCTGTAGCAGGGTACGGCAGAACTGCCGCGTGCGCCGATAGCCATCTTCCGTCAGCACCAGGTGACTTCCGCGCCCCAGCATGGCCAGCAGCGTCGTGGTAATCGCGCACATGCCGGTCGAAAACAATAACGCCGCCTCTCCACCATCAAGCGCCGCCAACTTGCGCTCCACCACGCGCTGCGTGGGGTTGCCGTAGCGACCATACTCCTCCCGCTCGAGATGGCCCTCCATGTAGTCGGTCAGCTCATGGCTATCGCGAAACGCATACGTGGCGGTCTGAAAGATCGGTGTCGTTACCGCGTTCCCAGCTTTTTCACGTGCCTCGCCAGCGTGCACCGCCTGCGTCGAAAAGCCCTCTTTCTCCATACCTGGCATCCTTCTCAGACCCGATCTGTTAGCATCCTGCGTCGCATTAGACCATCGCCTTCAGCCGTGC
>JBKPCR010000391.1:0-14484 GCA_046727435.1 bacterium
CATCCACCAGAGCTTCGTCGTCCGTGGCTTGGATCCAGAGATGTCCGTCTGACAGGCCGATACGCTCCACCGCCCCTTGGGCGAGCCGGGTCTCTTCCGGCCCATCGAGCCGATAGAGGGAGAACTTCAGCGACGAAGAGCCGCTGTTCAGACACAGAATGACGCGTCCATCCAATCGACGCTCAGGCTGCATGGCTATTCCTCAGGGCCCTTGCGGCATGCGGTCTCATGCGGCGGGCCACTTCCAATCGCGTATCTCCGGCATATCGTCACCGTATTTGGTGATGTACTCTTGGTGATCGATCAGCCTATCGCGCACCGTCTGCTTAGCATAGGCCGCGAGGTAGCCAAGCTTGGGCACGCGATTGATGACGTCCGCCACTAGGTGGAAACGGTCCAGATCGTTACGCACCACCATGTCGAACGGCGTCGTGGTGGTACCCTCCTCTTTATAGCCGCGGACGTGGAGGTTCTCGTGGTTCGTCCGGCGGTAGGTGAGACGGTGGATCAGCCAGGGATAGCCGTGATAGGCGAAAATGATTGGCTTGTCGGTGGTGAACAGGGCGTCGAAGTCTCGATCTGATAGGCCATGAGGATGCTCTTCCACCGGCTGTAGCACCATCAAATCCACTACGTTGACCACCCGAATTTTAAGCTCCGGGACATGTCGGCGCAAGAGATCGACCGCCGCCAGGGTCTCCAGGGTGGGA
Source organism: bacterium (assembly GCA_046727435.1). GTDB lineage: Bacteria > Tectomicrobia > Entotheonellia > J063 > CAVPRW01 > CAVPRW01. The sequence goes on from JBKPCR010000391.1 coordinate 711, forward strand.
ATGTCGCCGCAGCAGGCCATCACCACATCGGGTTCCGCGCCTTTGTCATTGCTGGCCCACTCCCAGATGCCGATGCCGGCGGTGCAGTGCTTGACGGCTGCGTCCATGTCCAGGTACTGCAAGGCTGGTTGCTTGCCCGCAACGATGACATTAACGTAATTGCGGCTGCGCAGACAATGATCGGTGACGGAGAGCAGGGTGTTGGCATCGGGAGGAAAGTACACCCGGATCACACCGGCTTTCTTGTTCACCACATGATCGATGAAGCCCGGGTCCTGATGGGAAAATCCGTTGTGGTCCTGGCGCCAGACATGCGAGCTCAGTAGGTAGTTCAGCGAGGCGATCGGCCGCCTCCAGGGAATCTCCTTGCTGGTCACATCGAGCCACTTCGCATGTTGGTTGAACATAGAATCGACGATGTGCACAAAGGCCTCGTAGGTGTTAAACAAACCGTGGCGGCCGGTCAGCAGATAGCCTTCCAGCCAACCCTGGCAGGTATGCTCACTGAGGATCTCCATTACCCGTCCGTCGGGGGCCAGGTGGTCATCCTCAGGCATGGTGTCGGCCACCCAGGTGCGCTCCGTCACCTCAAAGAGAGGGGTGAGCCGGTTCGAGGCCGTCTCGTCGGGGCCAAACACCCGAAAATTCCGCTGCCCCATGTTGAGCTTCACGACATCGCGCAGGAATTCCCCCATGACGCGCGTCGCCTCTGCGACCACGGCCCCGGGCTTGGGCACGTCGACCGCATAGTCCAAGAAATTGGGCATCTTCAGCTCTTTGAGCAGGATGCCACCGTTGGCATGGGGATTGGCGCCCATGCGCTGCGAGCCTACGGGGGCTAGTTGGGCGAGCTCGGACCGCAGCGTGCCGTTCCGGTCAAACAGTTCCTCAGGCTTGTAGCTCTGCATCCAGTCTGCGAGTAGCTTGACGTGCTCTGGCTTCGAGGCCATCTCGGCAAAGGGGACCTGGTGTGAACGCCAGGAGCCCTCGGTTTTCTGCCCATCAACCTCTTTCGGTCCAGTCCAGCCCTTGGGGGTGCGCAGGATGATCATCGGCCACCGCGGTCGCGTGACCACACCATTGGTGCGCGCCTGCTGCTGAATGCCACGGATGTCCTCGATCACGGCATCCAGGGTGGCCGCAATCAGCTGATGCATTTTTTCGGGGTCAGCGCCTTCGAGAACATAAGGCTTGTACCCGTAGCCAATGAACAAGCTTTCCAATTCCTCATGGCTGATGCGGGCCAGCACGGTCGGATTGGCAATTTTGTACCCGTTGAGGTGCAGGATGGGAACCACGGCACCATCAGTGATCGGGTTAAGAAACTTGTTGGAGTGCCAGGCCGTGGCCAGGGGGCCAGTTTCGGCCTCGCCGTCCCCCACCACGCAGGCGACGATGAGGTTGGGGTTGTCGAAGGCGGCCCCATATGCATGCGAGAGGGCGTACCCGAGCTCTCCCCCCTCGTGGATGGACCCCGGCGTCTCGGGGGCTGCATGGCTGGGAATGCCGCCGGGGAAAGAAAACTGTTTGAAGAGCTTTTGTATCCCCTCAGCATCCTGGGAAATATTGGGGTACACCTCGCTGTATGTGCCCTCCAGGTAAGTGTTGGCGACCATACCCGGTCCCCCATGCCCAGGGCCGCAGATGTAGATCATGTCGAGGTTGTGCTTTTTAATCACGCGATTGAGATGTACATAGACGAAGTTCAACCCCGGCGTGGTGCCCCAGTGTCCAAGCAGTCGCGGCTTGATGTGTGCCAAGGTCAGGGGTTCTTGCAGCAAGGGATTGTCAAGGAGATAAATTTGGCCAACGGACAGGTAATTGGCCGCCCGCCAGTATGCATGCATGACTTCCAGTTCTGATTGAGAAAGCGCCTCAGGCATCCCATTCTCCTTCTCTTCAGGTCACATCGATATGTCTCCATACCAGAGATAATGGACCTCCGATGGGCCGTTCAAGGCCAGCAGTAAACCGTTCAAGTGTGCGGCCATGCGGGTTCTGTCGCCATGTTCATTTTTGCATGTAAGGCCATTTACGGTAGGATCTTTGAACGGCGCTTTCTCTCGTTTGAGATGGGTCAGACGAAACGGCAGATCACCACGTTTCAGCGCGTCATTGCGGAGCTCTGCTGCGCCCCACACGACTGTGTCTTCATCGACGATCTGCCGTGGAATGTGGCACGAGCGCACATGGTTGGCATGCGGGCGACGCAATTCACCTCTGTTGATGCGCTCAAGGGGTTCTTGGCGCAAGAGTATCTCTATACACTGACCGCGGAGCTCTGTTAGCACGAGCATGGAGCCAGTGCCCTGAAGCACGCAGCATAAAAGAGATCCTCACACCTCCAGACCAACACGATAGGGTAGCCAGCGGGACAAATGAGGTCGTATCGCAGCTTCCATGCCGCAGGTCCCGCTTGGGGCATTGGGTGAGTATTGGACCTACGGCACGGAAGCTGCGATCAGACGTCATACGTCTTTCCAAGCCTGATACGTATTGCCGTTTTTCCTTCTGACCCTGGCAGTGCTGCGCTAGAAGGGGTAACGGGAGGGACACTGCGATGAGACGCCATAACTCACGCGGCGTCGGAATTTCCGTAACACCTTTTGGTCCCGGCAGTTTCCTGGTACAATAGGCTCCCGCACCTATCTTGTCCTGGCCATTCTGCCGACATATTGCCGGTTCTACTTATGAGCGGAAATCGTTCAGGCGACCAGGGCAATACTCCTCGTCAGAACATCGTTTGGCAGCGGTCGCGTGATGGGACCTTTGGTTTCAATAGATGAAGGAGGGTGGCAGATGTCACACGCAACACAATCCCAGCTTGGTGCGGTGGTGTCGCTCTGGCGCTACCCCGTCAAGTCGATGCTGGGCGAGGAGTTGCAGACCGCCCAGGTGAGGGACTACGGGCTGGTCGGCGATCGTGCCTACGCCTTGCTGGATCGCGCCGATGGCAAGGTCGCTACGGCCAAGAACCCCAGAAAATGGCCGAATCTCTTCGCGTGCCGGGCCACCTTCATCGAGCCATCCAGCAGCGGCGCGCCGGTGCCTCCGGTCCGCATGACGCTGCCCGATGGCACCATCGTGACCAGTGCGCAACGCGATTGCCACCAAGCGCTCTCGCAGGCGCTGAACCGTGAGGTGACACTCGCGGCCACCGCGCGCGGCCATGTGGCTGGCGTGCCGTCGTCCGTGCCCTCGTCTTGGACGGCGCAGGCCGAAGAATACTGGCCGGATATGGAAGGTCTCGACTACCGGGACACCGTCACCGATTTTGCACTCCCACCGGGGACGTTTTTCGACTGTGCGACGGTCCATCTCCTGACCACCGCCACGCTCAACCGGCTCCGGGACTGCTATCCGCACGGGCGTTTCGAGGTCCAGCGCTTTCGGCCCAACATCATGGTGGACCCGGTGGAGGGTGCGCAGGGCTTTGTTGAGGATGCCTGGATCGGTCACACACTGGCCATCGGGGACGAGGTGCGCTTACACATTACAGGCCCCTGCGGTCGCTGTGTGATGACCACCTTAGCCCAGGAAACGCTCCCGCAGGATCGTGAGATTTTGCGCACGGCGGTTCAACATCATCAGGGCCAGGTGGGGGTGTATGCGGCGGTCGTGCGGGGTGGGACGATTCGCCGCGGCGATCGGGTAAGGCTTGGCGCCTACTTGTAGCGGCCTGCAAACAGCGACCCCCAAACCCGCAAACAAGGAGGCTTTTCGGCTCACATTCCGGGTTTTACGCACTTTGGGTGATGGCGGCACGGCATGGTGTCGACGTTGGTTCCATGCCTCTTCATTACATGCCCCCATCGACGCCTCAGCCGCATGCGCCTCGCGGTTGGCGGAACGCTCCCACCGGACGGATGGTGCACCGAGTGCGTTTGCACCTGGGGCACGCCTCTCAGGCGCCGCCAGCTCTCTGGCGCGCTTGACATAGGCTTGGACCTCTGCTGCATGCGTTTCGAGCACCTTCAGCACCACATCGCCCTCCAAAAGACGCTATCGCAATCCTGTCATCCTGGCTAAAGAATGGCAGGAGGCCTTAGGAAGTAGAGAGTACAGTAGCCGGGCAGATATCGCCCGACAGCAAGGCATCTCCCGTGCGAGGGTCACATAAGTGCTACAGCTACTGAACCTGGCTCCCGACGTGCTGAACACTATTGCTGCGCTCGGGGATCCGCTGAGCTTTCGGACCGTCACGGAACGCGTGCTCAGATCCCTTGTACACCGCTCGGCGGACAAGCAACGTCAAGAGATCAACAGCTTACTCGCCAAGGTCACCACCGAACAGAACCTCCAGCTCAACCTTTCCGACCTGAGCTCCCCAAATTCTATAGAAGGTTCTTGAGCAGGCTCAGTTCCTGCGGAGGTGAACGCCGCGATCTCCTCTTCGGGTGGCTTTATTCGTATCACCGCCACGCGCATAGGCAAATGGTATTCGGGGCTCCTGCTCAGGTAGGATCTCGGCAGGAAGAGACGGGAATCACTCATCAGCAGGCCATGTCAGAAGGGCGTGTGGAATTAGGCCAATTCTTCCAACAGCTCCATTGCGTCTCGCAGGTCGGGTGTGTCAAAGCCTTCGGTGAACCAGCCATAGACCGGCGCAAGCAGGTCGTAGGCCTCGACACGCTTGCCCTGCTGCTGCCACAGCCGGCTCAGGCTCAGTGCGGCCCGTAGCTCCAATGACTTGGCCTGCTGCCGGCGGGCGACCTCAAGAGACTGCTGGAAACAGGCTTCCGCCTGGGGGACCTCTGGGCTCCCCAGTTGGAGCCGCAACGCTCCCTGGAGCCGAGACATCTCGGCCGCCGACCACCACAGCTCGGTCGTGGCCATCAGCGTCACGGCTTCGGCTAGGACCTGGAGCCCGGCCATGGGCTGCCCCGCCCGGCCATACGCCTCAGCCAGCAAGGCGAGCCAGTGGGGGCGCAGCTGGTCTGGTCCCATGTCAGGAGACGCCAACCCCTGGCGGAGGTGCGCCACGCCGGCGGCCGCCTCTCCGTGCATGGCTAGGGCCCACCCCCGCAAGATGCGCCCCTGCTCGGCGCGGAGCGGCCAACTTCGCACCGCTGCCAAGGCCATCAAGGCATCGGCATGCGCCTGGGTCGCAGCCACGTCTCGGCGGCACTGGCAGACGAGGCCCACAAAGCACTCCGCATAGGCTAGACTGGGGAGATGTTCATGTTGCCGGGCTAAGTCCAGAGCCTCCTGACTCCGCTGCTGCGCCTGGTCGGCATAACCTAACGCCCACAGCACCCGCGCCAGCGAGGTGCGCACTGTGACTCCAGGCACAAAGCCACCACGGAGGGTCTCGGGTTGAGACGGCAAGGCGTCAGAGAGGTGCCGGCTCTGCTCCAGGTGGGTCCGGGCGGCGAGGAAGTCCCCCCGATAGAAGGCCATCGTTCCCATCAGAAAATGCCCCTCCACCAAGTACCCGGTGTCGGGCTGGCGTTGCGCCAGATCGAGGAGCTGCTGCGCCAACTCAATTGCGGTCTCCCCGTGCCCCTGGGTCATCTGAAACTGCGAGAGCCCCCAGAGGACCCGAGCGATCTGCAGCGTCTCACCCGTCTGCTGGCACAGCGTATGGGCCCGGCTATAGACGTGGCCCACGTCCGGGGATCCCACCCCCTTCGTCGCCCTTAGCAGGTCCGCCAGGGAGAGCTGGAGCGCGAGCTCGTGTTGCGTGCGCTCGGGGCTCTCCGGCAGGGTCGCGAGCAATTGCAATCCTTTCTTCAGGGCGGCGATCGCTTCGGAATGACCATTGCGCCGGGCGGCATTCTCCCCAGCCTGCTGCCAATAATGGACAGCCCTCCGGATCTCACCGCCGCGCTCGAAGTGGACAGCCAGCCGGGCCGCGATCTCTCCCGCCTGTGCACCATAGCCCGCCTCCAGGCGCAGGCCAATGCGCTGGTGCAAGTGCCGGCGCCGCACCGTCCCCAGCCCCTCGTACAGCACCTGCCGGTACAGCGCATGGGTAAAGCGGTAGCGCCCACTGCTGGTCCCATCCGGCCACTCTCGCAAGCCAATGTCCTCGAAGAACTGGCGCCGCGCCGCTAGCTCTTCACACGACGCTTCGACGTCCTCCAGCGGAGACTGGGCCCCCGCCGCCACCACAGCTACCGTAAATTGTTCGCCGGCTACGCTGGCCGCCCCCAGCACCCGCCGCTCCTCGGTGGGCAGGTCCTCCAGGCGCCGGACCAGCAACTGTCGCAAGCCCTCTGGCAGACTGGCCACCTTGGCCTCGGCCCCGTCCTGCAGCGTCCACTGCCCCTCGCGACGCACGACCACCCCCTGTCCTACGAGGTGCTCGACGATGTTCACCAGGAACAGCGGATGGCCCTCCGTGCGCTCATAGACGACGGCCGCGAGTCGGGAGGACACCGCCGCCCCCAGGCGCCCGGTCATATAGGCCGTCACATCCGCGCTGGTGAGCAACTCCAGGCGCATGTCCACCGCGCACCCCCGTCCACACAGCTCCCGCACGATGTGCCGCAGCGGATGTTGCTGGACTGCGGCCTCTACCGGGCGATAGGTCCCTAGCACCATCAGCCGCGAGGGCACCCGGCGTTGGGCCACATAGTTCAGACACTCAACGGTGGGGCGATCACTCCAGTGCAGATCTTCGAGGACCAACACCAGCGGCGTCTCGGCTGTCAGCACCTCGAGGACCTCGGCGAGCTCGCGCAGCATCCGGGCCGCGGTCGCCCCCTGGATCTGGCGCTGCAGGCGCTGCAGCTCCGCCTCGGGCAGCAGCCCCGGCCACTGGACGAGCCAGATCGGTGCATACCGCCGCATCGCGTCCAGCACCTCCCGGTGATCCGGCCCACGCCTGAGTTGCCCTAATGCCTCTAAGAGTGGCAGATACGGTTCCCCCTCGCCAAAGTGCTCGACGCACTGGCCCCGTGCCATCCGCACGCCCCTGCCGGCGGCCAGTTGGGCCAACCAGTGGTCCACCACCGTCGTCTTGCCCACCCCGGCTTCGCCACTAACCCACACGACCTGGCGGGTGCCTTGGGCTGCACGCTGGAACCACGACGCCAAGGTGTCGATTTCACGTTGACGCCCCACGAGGGGTCCGGCCAGCAGCGGGGGGGCGACCTCCCAGTCGTCGCCGACGAGAAACCGATAACCCTGCCGTCCGACCGTGGCGAGGTAGCGTGGTGCGTCCGCGGCGTCGCCCAACACCGCCCGAATCTCCTGCACACACACCCGCAGCACCGTGTCCGTGACGTGGGTCCCGGCCCACACGTGCTGCCGTAACTCGGCTTTGGTCACCAGGCGGCCGGGATGCTCGGCCAGATAGCAGAGCATCGCCAGGGACCGGCGACGCAAGGCGAGGACCTGGGCCCCCCGCCACAGCTGGCCCTGGGTCACATCCAGACGGAAGGGCCCAAAGGTGACGTGATTCTCTGGAGGCATGGCGTCTCCTCGCGCCAATGCGTGAACGGCTTGAACAGCAGGCTGAACACTTTCGTCGCGCCTCAGCCCCGACATTGAACACTTGCGCCATGTCCATGAACGCGCAGCTGATTATATATTCGTGTCAGGCAAAGGACAACCGTGTCAGGCAAAGGACAACGCGAACATGCCATGCCCCCGGCGTGGCAGGGAGTCGACCGTGCCACCGTCCCACCCGTCTCTCCCGAGCGATCGGGTCTTTGTGGTGCAATTTCGCGCGCAGCCCAGCGGGGCATCGTCGTCCTATGACGGCCGTGTCGAGCATCTGGTGTCGGGCCAGGTGGCGCGCTTTCACTCGCTGGAGGAGTTGCTGGGGTTCATGGTCGGCGTGCTGGCGGACGTGCAAGCACAATCGGACTCGCCGTGAGCGTGCCACGAGCATGTGCCTTACACGGCGCCGCGGGCAGGGCATGCGGAACATGCAAGTGTCCTCGGTGGCGCAGCTGGTCTTGCCGGCCGAAAAGGTCAGCCTGGGGATGCCTTAAGGCCTATCCCCATGGGACCAAAGTCCTATATCCAGCATGTCCCTTCCTGATTATACTCTCAACTTGAGGGATTGCATCTTTGCCTAGGAGCTGCGCTCTGACGCGCGGTGTCCCCTGCTACACCATTCAGTGATGACTCCCACACGGGTCTGCGAAAGGATGCCTGATGCATAGCATAACCGTCGAGCGCCACCGGCCTAATGAGCTACGCTGCAGCCGCCCGACGGCGGACACGCTGCTGGTCGAACTTTCCGGCAGCTGGCGGCTGCAGGACGAGATCCCAGCGCTCACTGCCGTGGAACAGGCGCTCGCGGCCGAGCCGCGCGTGCAGCGCCTGGCGTTTGAGACCACCGCCTTAACCGCGTGGGACAGCGGGCTCGTCACCGTCGTGCTCGACATCCTGCACCTAGGGGCGCAACGCCATCTCGTGGTGGACCAGGAGGGGCTCCCAGAAGGGTTGAGGCGCCTGGTGCACCTCGCCACCGCCGTGCCGGAGCGCCAGGGGGCACGCCGGGAGGCCATCCGAGAACCATTCCTCGACCGCGTCGGCCAGGAGACGCTGGCCCTGATCGCCTCGGTGGGCGATCTCCTCGGCTTCATCGGCGAAGCGGTGCTCGCCTTGGGGCAATTCCTGCGCGGCAGGGCCCGCTTCCGCCCGGTCGAGTTCACGATGCTCATCCAGGAGTGCGGGGCCCAGGCGTTGCCCATCGTGACGTTGATCTGTTTTCTAGTGGGGGCCATCCTGGCCTTCATCGGAGCGGTCCAACTCGCCATGTTTGGGGCGCAGATCTATGTGGCCAATCTGGTCGGCATGGCGATGACCCTGGAGATGGGGGCGATGATGACCGCCATCATCATGGCGGGCCGAACTGGGGCCGCCTTTGCGGCGCGGCTGGGCACGATGACGGTGAACGAAGAAATCGATGCCCTGACCACCCTCGGCCTCTCGCCCATGGAATTCCTGGTGGTGCCGCGCATGCTGGCGCTGGTGACGATGATGCCGCTCTTGACGCTATATGCTGACCTCATGGGGATTCTCGGCGGTGGCCTGATCGGCGTCACCGTGCTGGGGATTTCCCCGGTGGAATATTTCCATCAGACGCGCGCCGCGCTGACGCTCAACGCCTGCGCGCAAGGCCTGATCAAGAGCAGCGTCTACGGGATGTTGGTCGCCTTGGCGGGCTGTCTCCGCGGCATGCAGTGCGGCCGCAGCGCCGCGGCGGTGGGACAGGCCACCACCTCGGCGGTGGTCACCAGCATCGTCTGCATCATCCTGGCCTCCGCCATCCTGACCGTCATCTTCTTTCGGGTGTGGTAGCAGAGGAGGGCAGACACCGACATGACACCTGCAGAGGCTCACATTAGCGTCAACCATCTGACCATGGCCTATGGCAGCTTTGTCATCCAGCGCGACCTGACCTTCACGGTGCGGCGCGGGGACATCTTCATCATCATGGGCGGCAGCGGGTGCGGCAAGAGTACCCTGCTGCGCCACCTGATCGGCTTGAAGCCCCCGGCCCAGGGGGAGGTGCAGATCGACGGCGAGAGTTTCTGGGAGGCCCCTGCGGAGGCCCAGGACCGCCTCAAGCGCCGCTTCGGGGTGCTGTTTCAGAGCGGGGCCTTATGGAGTTCCATGACGTTGGCGGAGAACGTGGCGCTGCCGCTCGAGCAGTATACCGCGTTGAGCGCCGCCCGCATTCGCCAGCAGGTGTCATTGAAGCTGGCGCTGGTCGGGCTGGCCGGTTTCGAGGACTACTATCCCGCACAGATCAGTGGGGGCATGCAAAAGCGGGCGGGATTGGCCCGCGCCATGGCGCTCGATCCGGATATTCTGTTTTTCGATGAACCGTCGGCGGGGCTGGATCCGATCAGCTCCCGGCTGTTGGATGAGTTGATCCTCGAGTTGCGCGATAGTCTCGGCGCCACCATCGTGGTGGTGACGCACGAGCTGGCGAGTATTTTCACCATCGGGAACAACTCGGTCTTTCTCGATGCCGACACCAAAACCATGATCGCCAGCGGGGATCCCAAGCAGTTGCGGGATACGTGTCCGGATCCGAAGGTGCGCACGTTTCTCACCCGAGGAGCCATGAGCGCCCAGACGGCCTGATAAACCGGTCAGGCCGCTGTCCATCAAAGAAAGGAGCAGCGCAGTGAATCGGGCCAACCCAAAACTGATCGGGGCGTTTGTTATCGGGGCGGTGGCGTTGGTCGTCATCGGGGTGTTGCTGTTGGGCGGGGCCAAGTTTCTGACCGAAAAGCGCACCTTCGTGGCCTACTTCGAGGGCTCGGTCAAGGGCCTGAACGTCGGTGCCCCGGTCGAGTTCCAGGGGGTTCGCGTGGGCGCGGTGACCGACATCCAGCTGCAGTTCCTCACCGCGGCCATGGAGTTTCGCATCCCGGTCTTCATTCAGATCGAACCGGGCCGGATGACCGAGGTGGGTCGAGAGGTCAAAGTGCATGGACAGCTCCTCAAGCCGCTGATCGAGCGCGGGCTCCGCGCGAAACTGGAGATGCAGAGCATCGTGACGGGGCAGCTTATCGTGCAGCTGGGCTTCTATCCCGACACCCCGATCAGCCTGGTGGGCGACGGCAAGATCCCGGAGATTCCGACGGTGCCCACCATGATGCAGGAGCTCACCCATGCCCTCACGCACGCCCTGACGGAATTCCGGCACCTGCCGTTTCCGCAGCTCGTTGGTCAGCTCGCGGAGACGGCCCAGGGCCTCAATACCCTCATTCATAGCCCCGAAGTCAAGGGCCTCATTCAGAGTTTGAGCGTCACGGCCCAGGTGGCGGAGCGGTCCGTCCACAGTGTAGGTGAGCAGACCGGACCGGTGGCCGATCGCCTGAAAGACACTCTGGAAGCCGCCACCGCCCTCCTCCGCGACAGCCAGCAACTCGTTCGCCGTGTCAATACACAGGTGATGCCCATGTCCGACGGCGTCCAGAAGACGCTGGACACCTTGCGGACCACCATGAAGGACAGTGATCAGCTCATCCGCCATGTGGACACGCGGGTGACGCCGATGGTGGACAACCTGATGGAGACCTCAACGCGGCTCCGGGCGACGATCGCGCGCATGCAGCAGGTGGTGGACGGGGATGTGGTCAGGGTGCTCCAGGATACGAATAAGACACTTCAGGAGTTTTCGGGGACCGCGCGGTCCATCCGAGTGCTGGCCGACTACCTGGAGCGGAATCCAGACGCCGTGCTCTACGGCAAAAGTGGGGGTCGGAGATAGCTCATGTGTCCTGTCTTGAGGCGACTCGCGGTTGTGCCATTGGTGGCCTTACTCCTGGGGTTGGGGGCCTGCGCCAGCATCCCGTCGCGCTTCTATCTCCTGAACACTCTGCCCGCTTCAGAGACGGTCCCAGCCACGGTGGCAGAACGGGGTCCGGTCATCGGGGTGGGGCCGATCACGCTGCCGAAGTATCTGGATCGGCCGCAGATCGTGACCCGCGCCAGCCGCAATCAACTGGCCCTCGGCGAGTTCGATCGCTGGGCCGAGCCCCTGCAGGACAATATCTCCCGCGTGCTCGCTGAGAATCTGGCGCGCCTGATCCCCACGGATCATCTGCTGATGCAGGCCTGGCCGCGGTCCGTCACCCTTGACTATCAGGTCACGGTGGAGGTGCTGCAGTTCGATGGCTGGTTGGGGGGTGAGAGCACGTTGCTGGCGCGCTGGAGCATCCTCGATGGAGCGGAGCACGAGCTGTTCAATCGGATGGTGCACCTTCATGCGCCTACTGGCGGGAGAGACTATGAAGCCATGGTCGTGGTCATGAACCAGATGATTGAGACGCTCAGTCGCGACATCGCTACGGCAATTCAGCGTCTGGCCTCGCGGGCGGTGGCTCGCGAATAGACAGCGGCGCCGCGGGAATGGGTCAGGCCCTCAGCCCCGCCCGGCAAGAAGGGTCAGCTGTGGGGAGACATACCTGTGAGCCGTGAATCGGAGCTCAATGCCAAATTGGCTGATCGACAGGGCAACCTCCGCTAGAAAGTTTGATCACACTGGAAGGGAGGCTTACATATGTCAAAGTCATTCACGGGCCTGGCGCTCACCGCGGTGCTCTTCGCGGCGGGATGCGCGAGCCAGGCTGAATTTCTGAACAATCATCAATCCAGTGCGACGCAGACAGCAGTGGCCCGCGCACAATTCGAGATGAACTGTCAACAGGTCACTCCGGTCATTATTTCGCGAGAAGTCGTGCAGCCCGCCCTCCAAGGACCCTGGGTGAATGGGATCCAACGGGCCGAATACACGATCGGCGTCACCGGCTGCGGCAGACGCGAAACGTTCGTCGTCATTTGTCCGCAATTTGGGGATGGCTGTTTTGCCGCCGGCCCCGGCCGATTCCACGATTGGCAATAGGCGTTATGGCTCCAAAAGGCCGAGAAGAGGGCGGCCGCGTCGACCGCCCATGGCAGCAGTTCTCCACGACGAGAAGAAAGGAGAGGCGCATGAACCGTATCGTCCTAGGGATCGTTGGTCTCGTCGTCACGGCAGCGCTGTCCGGCTGTGCCGGGCAGACGGAGCAGCTCTCCATGCAGAGGCCCCAGCAGGGCTCCCAACCGCAAGCACCGCAGTCGGTCACCTTCCCCAATGGGACGACCTTCGGCGGGGCCTCCGGCCGCCAGGCCAGCGAGTTGGCGCAGATTGTCGTCGACTCGAACAACAACAACATGCGGGATTACCAGCAGCTCCAGGGCACGGAAAGCAAGAACCTGCAAACCTCGCAGCAAGCCCTCTCGATGCTCGAGCAGCTCTCCAATGAGCAGGGCACCGGACAGATCACCCTGTTCTTTCCCACCGGCTCGGCCGAGCTCCGACAGGGCTCGGAGCAAGGGGAGCGGCTCATCCGCTTCCTCGACTATATCTCCCGCGAGAGCCGGGGACGCGAGGTGCTCTTCGTGTTGATCGGCAGCGCCTCCGCCACCGGGAGCATGCAGACCAATGAACGCCTGAGCCGGGAGCGCTCCCAGGCGCCCGAGCCGATCATCGATCAGTACCTGGTGAACGTCCCGCACAAGTACTTCAAGGTCTACGGTCTGGGTGACATGTTAAGCCCGAAGGGGGCGACCCTGACGGTGGATCAGCGCTATCAGAATGTGCGCCTCGTCGCCGTCTATCAAACCGATCAGGTCCCGGTGCTACCCACCGCCCAGCGGAGTTAGCGGCAAGTCCGTCTATCAACGTCAACTACGATCAATGGGAGACACGCACATGATGGCGACACCATGCAATGGCAGAACGCAGGTTCGGGGCCGGGGCATTGCCGCCGCGATGGCGCTGGCCGCGGCGATGCTCTGGTGGGGTGGCGGGTGGGGTACGGTCGCCCACGCCCAATCGGGCTTCGAAACACCACCCGTCCTCTCGGCGAGTGAGCTGGCACCCCCGTATTTGCTCCAGGGGCCAACGTTTACGGTCGATCCCCAGGTGCCTATCGTGGGCATGCTTGGGCACTTCACGATCCGCGCCGATGTTGGCACCTTCGAGGCACATGGGCGAGAGATGCTGCGCATTCGGGTTGGCGAGCTGCACGCCATTGCCCAGATCGAGCGCATGAGCAAGAGCGACGTGTTCCTCCAGGCCGCAGCCAACGCCGTGGAGCGGCCGGTGGAGTCCATGGCCAACATACTGGAGAACCCTGTTAAGACGGCCCAAGGGATGTCCGGGGGAATCGAGCGCTTCTTTGGTCGCGTCGAGCTGGGCGCCCAGCAGCTCGATACGGCTGCGTCGGCGCCGGCACCGAGCAGCACGGATCAGGCCGAGCTCATCGCCCGGCGCGTGGGGGGCCTCACCGCCAATGTGTTTGGCTATGAA
>JBKPCR010000392.1:0-10415 GCA_046727435.1 bacterium
TCGACGCGGAGACCATGGCCATTCAGGAATACCGCTTGCCAGACCCGCAGACAACCGTCCGGCGCCTCGATTTCGCGAGCGACGGGATGATCTGGTACGTCAACTCTTCTCAGGGACGTCTGGGGCGGTTGGACCCGAACACGGGCCAGGTCAAGGAATGGCCTTCTCCCAGCGGGCCCAAGTCCCACCCCTACGCCATCGCGGTGGTGGACGGTATCGTCTGGTACAATGAATCAGGGCAGCGGCCGGATACGCTCGTCCGATTCGACCCCGCAACAGAGCAATTCCAGAGCTGGGCCATCCCCTCCGGAGGCATTTACGCCGGCATCGTGAGGCACATGAGGCCGACGCGGGAGGGCAACCTGCTGATCCACCAAAGCAGTACCAACCGCATTATGTTGGTGACGCTGAAGCACCCTACCACGACGCCATAAGTCACGTAGCCATCTGGGCTATCAACGACGCGGGGTGGGTGTTCCAACAGTAGACATTGTGGAGGCAAAAAGTCTACTGTCAAAAGTGGCTCCCTAGCAATGGCGCGGGTTTCCGCCCTTCCCCGACCCCAAACATTGGACAAACCGATGAACGACCGTAAACACTTGGTTTCCGCCGAAGTCGAGAAGCGCCTGGAGGCCGCGAAAAGCCGCCGCAATGCAGTCCGCGACCGCTGCTTGCTCTTGCTGATGATGGGTGTTGGGGAGCAATGGACCTGAGAACGAGCTTAAGAGCTGGCCGGGAGCGATCGTTGCCTGTGGTTGGGAGGTATCAAAAAGGGATTTGATTCGAGACCTCAGGATCAAACGCCTTCCTTTACCAGGGTTTGTATTTGGTTGCTCCGCAACACCCATCATCACCCCGCGGAAGTTCCTGCACGCGATCTACGGCCCAGACACGTTGCCACCTGAGCTCACCGGGTGCACCTGCGCCGTCATCGCGTTTTGTTCGTTCCGTGGTATGCAATGCGAATTGGCTGCCGAACCGGTCCCTGCCTCCCTGTTCTCACTCTTGCATCCGACACACCAATTCATTGGACACATGGCCGGTCACATGGTAGTGCCAACCAGTGAAGGTGACCGGCTCACTGCTGAGGAGACCCTTCACAATCGTGATCACCCTGCGATCACCGTACCACGATGGGACTGCCGGGCGAGCCGGTCGCACCCTTCATCGGCACCGGTACGAAGATGTAGGCGAACTCATAGGCTCCGTCCTGGATCAGCTCACTGAGGTCAAGATTCTCGTGTAAGAAGATGCCATTTTTGGTGATCAGCTCGATGTGGACGACGCCGCGCACGTCGGGATCGGGGTTCGGGTTGACCTCCACGCCCCAGTTGTCAGCCCCGACGTAGGCGATCTGCCTCTCGACCAGCCATTTGGCCGCCGCCAGCCCGATCCCTGGCTCGCCGCTGTTGTAGCGCTCGTTATCCTTCATCCACAGACTCCCCCAGCCAGTGTTGATGAGTACGGCGTCCCCGGGGTTCACATGGGCGATATTCTGCTTGGCCATAGTCCCCTGGAAATCGGCCGCGGAGATCTCCTCGCCTTTATCCAGCATCCGGCCCTTGTAGGCAGCGATATCCAGGAGCACGCCGCGGGTGAAGATCGGCTTTAGCCTCTCGATGCCGAGCCTTTTCAAGCCATAGGGCGAAGCGATCTCGGCCGCGGTGACGCCGTTATAGAAGCGCATGGCATTCTGGTCCCCCATGTTTCCCACCAGGACCCCGATATGGCCAAGGCCGTCGAAGTCTCCGCCCATGCCTCTATGGCATACTACGCATATCTGGACCACTCCTATTCCCAGACGAAGAGCCTTTCAAATGCAGCCTGTGTCTCACTGGCAGCGCGCGACGAGGGACGACGGACGCAAGCGTCGGGCGGCCGTTTCTCCGTTAGTACCATTTTCCCTTGTCGACCACGTTGAGCAGCGGCTCACCAGCCGCGAAGCGGCGGCAGTTCTCCAGGAGAATCTCCTCCCACTTCTGGCGATAGGGGGCGCCGTAGATCGCGACGTGCGGCGTGATCAGGACGTTCGGCATCGACCAGAGCGGGCTCTCGGGCGGCAGTGGCTCCGGGGCGACAACGTCGAGGCCGGCGCCGGCGAGCTGGCCCGACCGCAGGGCTGCGATGAGGTCCTCGGTGACGACGACGCCGCCACGGCTGATGTTGATGAAGTACGCGCCCGGCTTCATGCGCGAGAACAGCGCGGCGTTGAACATGCCGACCGTGTCCGGCGACTCCGGCACGGTGACGAGGACGAAATCGGCCTCGCCAATCCGGTCCGGGAGCGTGTCAGGCGTGAACAGCTCCACCATGCCCGGCGCCAGTGCCGTCGTGCGGGGATCGCAGCCGAGGACGCGCATGCCGAAGGCGGCACACTGCTGGCTCGCCGCGCTCCCGGAGCCGCCGACGCCGACAATGAGCACGGTCGTGTCCGGCAGGTGGACCATCGTCGGCCCGTGTTGCCAGCGCTTCTGCGGCAGGTAGTAGTCGAAGCGGCGGGAGAAGGCGAGTAGGAAGGTGACGGCGTGTGTGGAGAGGTGCTCGTTGTAGCTGCCGCGCATGTTCGTGACCACCACGTCGCTCTGCACGAGCGCGTCATAGAACCAGTCGCCGCCCAGGCCCGCGCGGGCGGCGCAGATCCAGCGCAGCTGCTTCGCGCGGGCGAAGAGCTCGGGCGGCACCGTCCCGTAGGCCGCGTCGGCGTCCGCAATGTCCGTGAGGGCGTCTTTGGCATCCTCGAAGGCCTTGGCGACTGCGCCGGGGACGGCCTGCCGGATCTTCTCCGGCCACGATGCGTCGACATCCGGGGGCAGCAGCAGGATCTTGAAGCTCATGGCATGGCTCCTCTGGGAATCGGGGCGTTCCAGCACGGGACTCCGTGTGGCGGTGAGGCCCAGATCTTCTGAGAAGCCTCCACGACGCACTCCAGCTGACGCCGCTGGTCATCCCCAATTAGATTGCTGGCGTAGGTCAAGGCGCAGCCGCACTGCAGGCGGATCACTCGGTGCCCGATTCGTACGTCGGTTGCCGCTTCTTTGACCCATGGCAAGTCATGCGGCGGCGCTATGACCCATCATACCAGCATCGGAGAGGTGACTCCATGCATCGTCATACAAGCCAAAACTTTTCAATGATTTGATGGGCTCATAAAGGCGCTGATACCGTTGGCCGCAAACCGTTTCTATGGGCACCCTTTTTCTCGCCCCTTCGTAAACATCGACCCATTGAAACCGCAGGCGTTCGCGTTCTGGCATGCTGATCGCGCTGGGCGTGGTGATACCGTTCTCGGGATATTCTGCCCACCGTTGACAGAAAAAGAGTTATCCCCACACGACGCCATGCTGCACTCGAGGTATGTGATGCCAGAGGATACCGGCACTCTCCGCGACAGTCTCCACCACCTCCTTCAGTACTCCAC
Organism: bacterium; assembly: GCA_046727435.1. Classification (GTDB taxonomy): domain Bacteria; phylum Tectomicrobia; class Entotheonellia; order J063; family CAVPRW01; genus CAVPRW01. The sequence continues at coordinate 3,419 of JBKPCR010000392.1, forward strand.
AGACGGATCATGCCTGTCCGGAGCCCAACACAGGACGGTCTCTCAGCCCCGGCAGGGCGTGGTGAGCCCTCGTGGCCTACGCCTGCTACGCCCTCGCCACCCCAAGCGGAGGGCATGGTTCGCAGGCCTTACTTGGTGCCGGGGCTGTGCGCACGGGCAGCATCTGGGTGGCATTGAGCAGGCGGAGCTCCTCCGTCCGCGTTAGGCCCTTCCAGTCAGCCGTGGGCTCTGCTGGAGGCTTAACTCCATCCGTGGGGCAGCCGAGGGGGAAGAGGCCAGGGAGTTTGCGGTCTAGCCAGCGGGCGAAGTGGCGCACGGTCGCGTAGATGCGGACCAGCGAGCCCTAGGCGAAGCGCTGGCCCCGAAGGTGTTTTAGAAAGGCCTTGGTAACTGAGACGAACCATTCCTCCGGCCGGTCGTGGCCGCAGAGCTGGTGGTAGAAGGCGAGGAAACGCTGCAGGTCGCGGCGCTTGGCGTCGAGGGTGACCTGGGACTGGCCGGTGACTTCGCTGACGAGGTAGAGTTTTACGAGGTCGGTGAGACGGCTTTTGGCGGCTTCGATAGTGGCTGGAACGTTATGGGATAGATTATTTGGCAGCATGCGGGCTGTGTTCGGCAGCCATTCCTCATGATTCGGTACTCGGGATGATGAGGTGCATATGAAACTCGGCATGACCCTGATTTTGCCCGCTACCCAAGGGATCCCCTATTGGCACCGAGGAGCATTTGGCCAAGGCACCTAAAAAGCTGCGATGCCAACCACCTTCGTTGGTAAGCTATAGAGTGATTTTCCCGCCGTAATATACAGCGTGCGCGCGCCCGGGCCGCCAAACGCCAAGTTGCGCGGCACCTCCGGCACGCGAATCACCCCCACACGCTGCCCTTGCGGGCTGATCCCCCATATATCCCCAGAGCCGGTGCAGAACAGCTGCCCGTCCCGTGTGACTATCATCCCATCAGGGACTCCCGGCTCCGCCGACGACATGTCGACAAGGAGGGCAAACAAAACTGGCTCTACCACAATGCCGCACAGCTTTTCCAGCGGGAGTAGCGGCTCGACCTGCCAACGGTTGGTGCCAATGCATGTCAGCCTAAAAAATTTATTGCAATTTATTATGGGTCTGTTATGGTGAACACTTATGGAACCCGAAGTCGGTGACAAAGTTAAGCTGAAGATACATAGCAGCGCGGCCGCACGGGGTGTGGTAGAAGAGGTGCGCGGTAATGAACTGTTGATACGTCTGGACGAATCGGGGGAACTTGTTGCCGTTGCATCCGAATCAGTCACCAATTTCAGCTTGGCTGCACGTAAAGCCTGGAAGAACATGCCACATCGGCAAGTTGGTCGTCCGAAGGGGGCACGTCATTGCGACCGAGTCTCCGTGACGCTACGAATCGACCGAGCGCTTTGGGAGCAGTTTAAACGAGACGAATCCGAAGGTCGCATTAGAGACCGCACGGCAACGATCAACTTTTGGTTCCGTGAAATGATGGACAAGTTAGAGCGAACCCAGGACAGCGTAGATGCCGCCGAGAATCACTGATAGCCAGCGGAAAGTCGTGCTCGGATTGCTCGCCCAAGGCTTCGACCGTGAGACGATCGCAGTGCGGGTCGGCGTCATGATCTGAGTTGTGGTATCTCCATCCCCATTCTGTGGCTGGCTGCTGCTGCTGGCATTAGGTTATAGATATGAATGACCCACCGGTGAATCCACAAAGGTGTTCCGGTCCCAATTACCGGTGGGGGCCTCATTGATCGTAATATTTGTTCCAAGCAGGGACCAGGACGGACAATCGATCGATAAGAATACTGGGTAGGTCGCCATCATACAGGGATTTGTCAGTAGCAAGGCGACGGAGAACGATATGGCCACCACAGTGGCTCACATGACAACAAGTGAACTGAGGGAAATGATTGAAACCATCGTCGAGCAGAAGCTCCTCGAATTGCTCGGCGATCCTGATGAAGGGTTGCCCATCAGAAAGTCGGTACGCGACAGGCTCTTGCGCCAGAAACAGGCTGTTGTCGGGGGGCAGCGCGGCAAACCCCTTGAAGATGTGGCGCGACGACTCGGATTGGAGTAAGCATCGTGTATCATGTCCGCATCTTGGATGCGGCGACGCGTGAGCTGGCACGGTTGGATAAACCGCTTGCCCGTCGGATCATCGAGCGAATTACGTGGCTAGCCACGAACCTAGACACCATCAGCCCTGAGGCCTTGACGGGCGAACTCGCCGGATTCTATAAGCTCCGCGTAGGCGATTACCGCGTCATCTATCAGATTCTTCACGCGGAACAGACGCTCGTGATTCATGCGATTGGCCACCGCAGAGAGATCTATCGGAGGCGGTAGAAAAGGTGGCAGGAAGTACAGGCCTGTCACACTTTCCACTTTCCACAAGCCGATGCGCCCGAACCAAGCTGAGCGGACGCGCCAACAGCCGTGGGCCGCTCAGCTTGGTTCGGTAGATGAGGTCCTGACGACACTGGCAAGATTGTTCCGTGGTGCAACCGCCTATCCACGCGGTCGGGGAGTCTGGCGTGACGACGAACGTGGCGGAACGCTGCTTCAAGAGGAACCCGACTTCGTTTTTTCATATGTAGCCGAGGCAGACCTGACCACCAATACCCTATCGGAACTGTATCGCACGCTCAGTCGTTTGGGCCGCCGGGCGAATCAAGGCGAGATAGGGGTGGTCATCGACGGCAAATACTACGGAATCACCGAATATGTGGAGGAGGAACCAATGCTTTTGGAAAAAGAAATCCAACAGGCGTTACATGCCAACCGCGTAATCCTGTTAACGGTCGCAAAACCATATGGCCCCCCAGGATTGGAACAGCTAGCAGCGGTCTCTCGCGTCAATCCAGCGCTTGGATCAGGCTCCCCGCGTGTGCGCCGACCAATCGCCTTGGACCATGAGACGTGGGAAAAATTAGAGCAGTTAGCCGAAACTGCCGCGCAGACAATATTACAGCATGTCACCGCGCGCAGGTGGCTGCCGCCACATCATCGAGCAGTATGTGGCGGCGCTACCGCAACCGAGCGAAGCGCAGGAATGACCTGTAGCTGAAAGACGTGTGGCGCGTAATAATTTCATCGTCCCTCGCAACACGATTCACGTCGAGCTCGTTGCGAATCAGTTCTCGACCGTGCCTTCCGCCACCGGGATAAACAGCGTAGACAATACCCCCCGACTAGCTCACGTGGAATGCATATACGCTTGGAGCTTTCGGTTTCTGCTCGGCCCACGCGTTGGGCCATCGCACTGGCTACTCAGCGCGGCCTGTCAGTTTGTCGAGCTCCGCAAAAATCTCGTGTAACACCGCCGCGCCAACGCCGCCAATACGCTCCTGAATGCGGCGTCGATCATGGTCCGTAGTTGGAACATCAATGCAACAGACGCCTGGTGTAATCCGTTCTCAGCCGTGGGCCGGATGAGCGCCGTTCCGGCGAAACGCATGGCTGCCCTTGCCGTGGTCAGCGGGATGACCAGCACGATGGGCAATCCTCCAGCATATTGATCATCCTGCAGGATCACCGCTGGTCTGCGGCCCTGTTGCTCCCGGCCATTGGCGGCTGGCAGCTGGACCCAATGAATGTCGCCGACGATCACTGATCTTCCGTCTCCCATCGGTCAATCATGGCCCAGGTCTCGTCGCTGGCCTGTTCCCATTGGTCAAATTCTGCCTGCAATGCCGGCGTGACATTCGCCGGTCCGATGATAATGTCCACGTGGGCGCCATCAGGCAAGGGTGTGTCACTTTGGGGCACCACGAGACCGTTTTTGACGATCCCTGGGATGACCACACGTTTGGTATCCATGTTGTGCACCTCCGCAGTTCTGGTCCACTCGTTCTGCTAGGCGGCTTTCTCGTCAAGTTAGTAGTCATGGCAAGCCGCCCATGATCGGGCGCGCCACCACCCGTAGATGCTCCAGAAGGCGGTATCGGGTGCTTGGATGGTCCTGGTCGTGACGAGCGTGGCCGTGGTATGCCTGGTCCCAAGGCCATATGGGGACAGCCGTGGTTATAAGGCTGTGCCCACTCCTTGAGGAGGCACCGCAACTCTTCGCCTCGCACTGGGCCTTCGCCTTGCAGCCGTCGAGCATGGAATTGAGCCAAGGTGCCCTAAAAGGCTCCGATGCCAACCACCTTCGTCGGTAGGCTGTAGAGTGATTTCCCTGCTGTAATATACAGCGTGCGCGCGTCCGGGCCGCCAAAAGCCAGGTTGCGTGGCACCTCTGGCACGCGAATCACCCCCACACGCTGCCCTTGCGAGTCGATCACCCAAATCCCCCCAGAGCCGGTGCAGAACAGGTACCCGTCCCGCGTGACCTTCATTCCATCAGGAACCCCCGGCTCCGCCGACGACATGTCGATAAACACACGGTTATTCGACAACCGACCCTGCGCGTCGACATCAAAGGCGCGAATGCGGCGGTGACGACACACCTCGCCGTTGCTCGCCTCGGCAAGACACCTTTCATCGAGACGGCTGATGGCCACATAGAGCGTGCGCTCGTCGGGCGAGAAGGCCAAGCCATTGGGGTATTCGCATTCATCGGTGGCGAGGGCTAAGTCGCCCTGCGGACTGATGCAATATACGCCTGAGACGCCGACCTCGCGCTCTGCAGGGGGTACACGCAGCTCAGGGTCCGTGAAGAAGAGACTGCCGTCGGAGCGGCACACGACATCATTCGGCCTGTTGAGGCGCTTGCCCTGCCAGCGATCCGCCAGAGTCGTAATGGTTCCATCGGGGTCCATGCGTGTGATCCGCCGATGGGCCCCCTCGCACATGACCAAACGTCCCTGGCGGTCCAGGGTACAGCCATTCCCTTCCCCAGTCTGTTCGCGGACGACCTGCACGGCGCCGGTGGCATCCCAACGCAGCAGGCGGCTGACTTGCATATCCACCAGGGTCAAGTATCCAGCCGGGTGCCAAAGCGGCCCCTCGGTGGAGCCAAGGTTGGTGGCGAGTAATCGTGGCTCGGTTGACTCCAGGATCATTGATAGATCACTCATCATGAGGCAGCCCCCTTTCCTCCGTTTTCTGCTCAGTCTGTGGGATCGTCAGAGGATTTCTGCGTATCAGCCGAGCTTGCTGCCCTCAAGGGCAACTTGCCCTGGCAGCCACATCAGCCGCAGGCGGCAAAACGTTCTAGATGGTGGTCGACATCACCAAAGGCCTGGGCGATCATCGTCAGCCGCCGGAATGTGTGGCTGATTTTCAGCTCCTCGGTCATGCCCATGCCGCCATGGAGTTGCACGGCTTCCTGGCTGACGTGCCGGCAGGCATCGGCGATCTTGATCTTCGCCGCCGATACGGCGCGTTGTCGCTCAGCCGCGTCCGCCGTATCCACCTTCACACAGGCGAGGCAAGCCATCGACCGCCCCTGTTCGTAGCTGATGAACATGTCGACCATGCGATGTTGCAGGGCCTGGAAGCTGCCGATGGTCACCCCGAACTGGCGCCGCGATTTAAGGTACGCGAGTGTAGCATCATTGGCATACCGGATGGCGCCCACGGCTTCGGCACAGAGGAGGGCGGTGGCATAGTCCACGACCTCCTCGATCAGAGCGAGGCCATCGCCCTCGGGACCGATGAGCGCTTCTGCTGGGACCGGCGTGCTCGAGAACTTGATGTCGACGGCATGAAGATTGTCGATCGTGCGGTATTCTTGCATCGTGACTCCGGGTAGATCCCGCTCGACCAGAAAGAGGCTGATCCCGCGGGTGTCGGTGGGATGCCCCGCCGTGCGCGCCGACACCACGAGCAGATCGGCGCAGCCGCCGTGGATCACGGCGCACTTCTCGCCGTCAAGCACCCAACCGTCTCCGGCGCGGCGCGCCCGTGTGGCGACATGCTGCAGATCATAGCGCGCTCCCCGCTCCGTCTGGGCGAGGGCGAGCTTGGTCTGGCCCTGAACCAGCGCCGGCAAGATGCGCTGCTGCTGTGCCTCCGTCCCACCGCGCGCCACGAACTGACCGCCCAGACCCACGGTGGCGAGGTACGGTTCGACGACTAGCCCTTCGCCGATGGCTTCCATAATGATCATCACGTCGACAGCGCTGCCGCCGAAGCCGCCGTACGCCGTGTCGAACGGCACCCCAAGCAGGCCCATGTCCGCCAGAGCGGCCCACATGTCCTCGCTGTAGCCGGCCGAGGAGGCCACGATCTTGGTGCGCGCGTCGAAGGTGTAATGGGTGGCCAGGAAGCGCTTGAGGGTGTCGGCGAGGAGCTGCTGCTCCTCGCTATAGTCGAAGTTCATGTCGTGTCCTCCGCGCTGACGGGATCGTCTAAAGGCCCAGGGTCGCCTTGGCAATGATGTTGCGCTGGATCTCGTTCGATCCTGCGTAGATGGTGGTCTTGCGCATATTCAAATAGCGCGGTGCCAGCGACGCGGTAAAGGCGTCGAAATCGGCTTCCGGGTCCATGGGACGGAAGAGTTGTGCCAGTGGGCCAGCGGTCTGCATCATCAGCTCTGAGATGGCTTGCTGGATCTCGGTGCCCTTGATCTTCAGCAACGATACCTCGGCGCCGGGGGCCCGCCCGCCGCGGAGCTGGTCGAGATAGCGCAGGTTGGTGATCTCCAGCGCCATCAGCTCCACCTCCACACGGGTGATTCGGTCGCGGAAGCGCGGATCGTCGATGAGGGATTTGCCGTCCTTAATGGTCTTCGCCGCCAGCTCTTTCAGCCGCGCCAGCTCACGTTTGGAGGCGCCGATGCGCCCAGTGCCCATACGTTCATAGCCCAGCAGGTACTTGGCCACCGTCCAGCCGTCATTCTCCTCGTGGACACGGTTCTCCAGGGGGACTCGCACGTCGTCGAAGAACACCGCATTGACCTCGTGGCCGCCGTCCATGAGCGTGATCGGCCGCACCGAGATCCCCGGTGAGCGCATGTCGATGAGTAGAAATGAGATACCCTCCTGGCGCTTCGGTCGGTTGGGATCAGTACGCACCAGGCAAAAGATCCAGTCGGCATAATGGGC
>JBKPCR010000393.1:0-10992 GCA_046727435.1 bacterium
CCGCATACAGGAGACGAAGGGTTATTTATCCTCCTCCGGCAGCCACCGCGCCAGGGCCTCTTGCACGAGCACGCTCGTGATGTGACCTGGCCCTGCCCCGGCCTGGACTGGTGCGGGTTAGAAGAGCGGCGTCGGGTCCGCGACCTGGCCGCAGAGCGTACACACATACACGTAGGTCTCCTCCCGCGCCTCCTGGAGCAGTTCCCCGCGGCTAATACGCCGCGTCCCATGGCTCAGACAGTGGTAGGTGTCGAAGGCCTCCGCGTGAGCGGGCTGAGGAGCGCGGCCCGAGTCGTACAGATCGTCGACTGGGGCGCGCGGCCGCCGCGCAAACCACCGGCGTTCCCGCTCTGCTTCCACGAGAATGCGCAACTCCTCCAACGCCTCATCCGTCAGGTTCGGCCAATCGATGCGTGGGACGTTCCTCGGCGTAGGTCGCTTTGGTGGTTTCATGCGTTCTCCTCCGCAAAGGGTTCCATTGCTCATCACTCCTCGACCAGCAGATACGGCCGCCGCGCAAAGAACTCGTGAAACGCCAGGTTGACCACGTCTTTCAGCTCCACCCCTTCCGCCTGGGCATAGTACTCGATGATATCGACCTAGAGCGTGTCCACCACAGCGGAGGTTGTTTTTCAGGAAATATTATTGAGTGATTTAGATAGTCGAGGCCCACACTCGCTGGCGTATGGGCGCGAGCCACAACCGATCTGATAGCTATGTTGTTCAGAATACCCCTGCCATCCGTTCAGGTCGCGCTGCCCACACGCGCGTCGACTAGACGATCGTAGGTGGCGCCTTCGGGGACCAAATCCCAGCTGCGCATCCACTGGTAGGTGCGTTCAAACTCCTCCACCGGATATGGGCGCGGCTCCACGTAGCGCAGTCGAGGCAGGTGAAAGTCTTCCGGGGCGAGCAAGACCTGGTGCTCTGCTGGCAGGTCGGCGATGAGATGATGCAGATGTTTTCGCTTATCCTCATTGAGCAGGGAGACCGCCTTGATGATCGCCCGATTCAGCGCTGCGGCCGTCTCGGCGTCCACGTCGGGCGCAAACATCTCGGAGCCCACGTAAAAGCCGGCGATAACTTCGTGACAGCCCTGTTTTTCCGCCAGGGCGATATAGGGCTCCATCAACATCGCCGCGTCCACCTCGCCGTCGCGCATGGCCTGATAGCGACGCTCAGCCTGGCCGAGATGCACGACGCGGATCGCCTCCCGCTCCATGAAGCCTTCCAGCAGCTGCAGGGTCAAATAGTGGGAACCCGCGTGAAAATTGACGGCGATCGTCTTGTGGCGTAGGGCCTGGGGATGGGTGATGGCGGAATCGGGGCGCACGAAGATCGCCTGACAGGCTACAGCTGCCCGCAACTGGATGATTCTCCCGCCCACCGCACTGATCTTTGAACGGTGTACCTGTCCCCACTCGCAGGCATTGAACGCAGCGGCCGCTCGTTCCTCGAACGGCGCATGCCGCCAGAAGGGATCGACTTGCTGAGGATCGGGCTCCGGCGCACGCGTGGTATCCCATTGGCGCGCGCGCAGAAATTCCACCTCGATGTCTTCCTGTGCAAAGAGCCCCTCTTCCTGGGCTACTAACCATGGGAGGTTGAAGACGGCTTGACTGAATTCATTGATGACCCGCTTCATGCATACATCTCCTCTTGCTATCCTCGCGTCTATGTCCGAAACAGCCCTGACAGGTACGGGCAAGATGATTTGGACTACTCCAGACATGGTTTGGTGTCAAGCGAAAACCTTGGCCCGCTATCGGGCTCCTCACCCAGACGTGAGTGTCCCGCCCAGAGTCAGGGGCAAGACCGTGAAGCGTATCTCGTCTTGAGAGGTCAGTTGTCCCCTGCTGAGGAGTGTGTTAAGGTTGGAGGGCCATGTAGATATCATTATAGGTAGGTTTTCGATGCGAGCCGGCTGTGTGTGCCGCAGGGGTGTGAGATGTTTCAGCGCATGTTGGTGCCACTCGATGGTTCGGCCCAAGCCGACAGAATCCTCCCCTATGCCTCCGGGTTGGCTAATCGTCTCCATAGCCCCATTCTGCTGCTGTCGATTGTCGACCTGCGAGTGGCGTCGTCAGCCCGCGGCCGTGGGGATGTCGAGCAACAACTCCAAAGGGCGGTCGATCGCTTACACCGCGAGGGTGTGCAGGCCACCATGGCCATCACAGCTGGCAGGCCAGCGGAAGAGATCCTGGGGGTGGCTGAAAGCCAGGGATGCGACCTGATCGTGCTTTCCACCTCTACCAGGCAAAGTACCGGGCGTGAGACACTGGGCCGTGTCACCGACAAGGTCTTCCATGCCTCGCAGATTCCTCTGCTGTTGCTCCCACCCCTGGCCGCTGAGGCGCCCACGTCTCTACCCCAGCCTCCGTCCACACTCATCGTCCCCCTAGATGGCTCCGCCCTCGCCGAAGCCGCCCTGCCGTTCGCCGAAGACCTGGCGCAACGACTAACCGCAGAGGTCATGCTGGCGCGCGCCGTGCCTTTTCCAGGAGCGATTGTGGATGAACAGGCTCCCCCGACCGGCGAGGTCGAAGCCAGGACCTACCTTGGAAGTTTAACGGGGAAGCTGCGCTCGGCAGGTATACCCGTGCAGTCGCGAACGTTTGATGGCCCGCCGGTGGAGTATATCCTCAGCCTCGCGAGTCAGACACCGCACTGCCTCGTGATGCTCACCACCCACGGCCGCTCAGCGCTGGCGCGCTGGTTCGTCGGCAGCGTAGTGGAGGGGGTCGTCCAGGCGGCCAGCGTTCCTGTCCTCGTCATCCCCCGTCAACACAGTCGGCTCTATGCCGCCAGAGTCTCTGCCTTATTGGCCCAGGCCCCGTTGTTCGCAGCGCTTAACCAGGAAGATCGCGAGCATCTCGGCGAAACCGCTCGCATCCGTGCCTATCAGCCCGGTGAGCTCATCGTCCGTGAAGGCGATACGGCCACGGGATGTTTCATCATCGCCTCCGGACAAGTCGAGGTCGTGAAAGGGGAGGCCAGTGCGCATCCGACAGTCCTGACGACGCTGGGCGCGGGTGAGTTCTTTGGCGAGATGGCGGTGATCGACGATCATCCCCGCTCGGCCTCAATTTGGGCCCTCGAAGCGACCGAGTGCGTGGCGATCGGCCGGGCGGAGTTTCTGGAGACCTTACAGCGTCGTCCGCAGATCGCCGTCCAGATGCTTCCGGTGCTAGTCCGCCGCCTGCGCCGCGCCGATGCCAGAGTCTCGGAGTGAGGAATGGGGCTATGCAATATCGACAGTTAGGGCGTGCCGGAGTTCGGGTGTCGATCATTGGCCTCGGCACGAATCGGTTTGGGACCGATCAACTCCCGCAGGAAGAGGTCAACAAGATCATCGATGCGGCCCTTGATTTGGGCATCAACTTCATCGATGCCGCCAACACCTACGTCCGTGGCCGCTGTGAGGAAACCCTGGGGTGCGCCCTCAAGGGGCGTCGGGAGCGTTTTATTCTGGCCACGAAGGCCGCCTTACCCATTGGCGATGGGCCCAACGATCGCGGGGCTTCGCGGTATCATCTGCTGCAGGCGTTCGAGAATAGCCTGCGTCGCCTGCAGACGGATCACCTCGACCTGTATTACGCGCACCGCTGGGATGATACCACCCCCATCGAGGAGACCTTGCGAGCGCTGGATGATTTGCTCCGGCTCGGAAAGGTGTGCTATGTGGGGGCATCGGAGTATGCCTCATGGCAGCTGGCGCATGCCAACCTGCTGGCCGAGGTGCGTGGTTGGACGCCGTTTGTCGTCCTACAATCCCGGTATAACATGCTAGACCGACAGGTCGAGCGCGAGGTGCTGCCGTATTGTCACGCCCATGGCGTCGGCTTTATCCCCTACCATCCGCTGGCAGGTGGTTTCTTGACCGGCAAGTATAAACGGGGCCAACCTCCGCCACCTGGGTCACGTGGCATGAGGGCTCCAGCACGCATGCAACACTATATGACGGATGCCCATTATGCCACGTTGGAAGCCCTGAGGGTGTGGGCCGCAGCGCGCGGTCGGGGGTTGAACGAGCTGGCGCAGGCCTGGCTGTTGGCCCATCCCCAGGTCTGCTCGGTGATCTCCGGCGCGACCCGCCTGGAACACTTGCTGGACAATGTCAAAGCCGCATCCTGGAGCTTGAGCCAGGCCGAACTGGCGGAGGTCAATGCGCTGCTGGCGCAGAGCCGACCGTAGCCATAGCTGTCGTCTCTCGCACCTGAAGGGCATAGGTGCCTGTTTGAGGAGCCACGGACATGCCAGACCTTCCCAAGCGAATCCTCGGACGGACCGGATTGCAGGTGACCACCCTCGGCTTCGGCGCGCTGGAGCTGCGGGGCGTGGTCGCGGGCGTCGGCCGACCGCTCGCACCAGGCCAGCCTGCGCACATCCTGCAGGCGGTGCTGGACGCTGGCATCAACTATATCGACGTCGCCGTGGACTATGGCGAAGCCGAAGACCACATCGGCCGGTGCATCGCCAGGCGTCGTCATGAGTTCTTCCTGGCCTCTAAGTGCGGGTGCCCGCTGGATGTGAGCCGGTTCTCTCCAAGCGAGCGCACGCGGTACGGCACCCCGCTGCCCCGGCTCCACGACTACAGCCGTCAGCATATCATCGACGCAGTCAACCAGAGCCTGCGGCGTATGAAAACCGACTACCTGGACGTGCTCCAATTTCACTTCAGCCCGGCCAAGGAGGTACTGGAGCGTGAGGGGGCCATCCAAACGCTCCAAGACCTCAAGCAAGCCGGTAAGATTCGCTTCCTAGGCGTTTCCTCGATTCTGCCGAACCTCACCGACCACATCCGGATGGGCGTGTTCGACGTCTTCCAGATCCCGTATTCAGCTTTGCAGTCGGAGCATGAGGCAGCTATCACCGAAGCGTCACAGGCCGGGGCGGGCATTGTCATCCGCGGCGGCGTGGCCCGCGGCGAGCCAGGTGCGGGGCAGGGCTCGGCCGACGTCTGGAAGCTCTGGGAGCAAGCGCAGCTGGATGAGTTACTGGAGGGCATGTCCGCCACGGAGTTCATGCTGCGCTTCACCATCACCAGCGCGGACGTGCATACCACCATCGTGGGGACGCTCAACCCGACGCACCTGCAAGAGAATGTCGCGGCGGTGTTGCAGGGGCCGCTGCCAGCCGCCATGTATCACGAGGCCAAGCGCCGCCTCGCTGACGCCCGTGTGGTTCTGTCGGTGTCCTAACGCTTCTCGTTGCAGGGGCAGCAGGTCTCTGGTATAGTGCGCACGTTTGTGTTGCCGTCCATGGTTGGCGCGGCGGTGGCGGCCCCGGTGTTGACATGGTTGTGCGGCGGACGCGCGTAAGGAGGGGATCATGCAGTTTGGATTATTCGGGAGTGCCCAGGCAAGACGGGGCGGCCCTGACGTCGACAGTGCAGCGGGCTTCAGGGATTTCGTCGAATACAATGTCGAGGCCGAGGCACTTGGCTTTCACAGCTCATTCATCGTCGAACACCATTTCACCGGGTTTGGCCAAGTGTCCGCGTCCTTGAACCTCTTAACCTGGATCGGGGCGCACACCAAGACCTTGCGACTCGGCACTGCGGTGCTGGTGCTCCCCTGGCACAACCCCGTGCTGTTGGCCGAACAGGCCTCTACCCTCGATTTATTGTCGGGCGGCCGGTTTGATTTCGGCATCGGTAAGGGCTACCGGTATAATGAATTCTCCGGGTTCTGTGTCCCCATGGAAGAGGCAGAGCCACGCTTCGACGAAGTCTTAGAGGTGATGATCAAGGCCTGGACCTCGGACACACCGTGGTCGCATCGCGGCCAGTACTGGCAGTTCGACAACATCGTGGTGGAGCCCCCGACAGTTCAAAAGCCCCATCCGCCGATCTGGATGGGCGCCGGAAGCCCCGGCTCTATCAAAAAAGTGGCGGCAAACGGCTTCAATCTGCTGCTGGGCCAATTTTCTTCCCTGGCCCAGATCGCCGAGCAGATTGCCCTCTTCAAGTCAGAGGTCGAGGCCTCCGGTCGCACATTCGACCCGATGACCGTGGGGGTTGCCCGCTCCCTCAACGTGGTCATGAACCGGGAGGAGTACGAGAAGGCGATCGAAAATCGCATGGCGGGGCGTCGGCGCGTTGAGCGGTTGTCGCAACGTCCGGACGCGCAAAATCAGAAAAAGGTCATGTCTGAAGACGAGGTGCGCGAGGTCGCTGAGGCCGGGACCCTCTATGGTACGCCCGACGACATTGCCGTCAAGCTGCAGGCACTGCGCGACGTTGGCGCGGCCTACGTGCTGATCAACAGCGCAGGCGGACCAGCCTCCTTGCGTCGCTTCGCACGTGAGGTGATGCCAGCGTTTGCAGGCTAGCCTGTGAACCAGACGGTGGCCTGGGGGCGACGTGCCGGCCAGCTTGTGGCGCATCCCTCTGATTGATGGGTCTTCGTTACCCCTGACCCAACTTGGGCAAGTCAGCCGAACAGGCATACCCATCTATGGGCATCCTCCTGGTGGTAGAGGAGGATGCCACATCTGTGGGGGTGTCTCACCCCCCCTCCTAGTGGAAGAGCAATCCGCCATTGACGTTGTATGCCTGGCCGGTAATGAAGGCGGCGTCCTCTGAAGCCAAGAAGTTGACCATGTTGGCGACATCCTCGGCCTCAGCGATGCGCCCCAGAGGGGTAGCTTGCCCCGCCTCTTTGACGATCCTGGCTCGGAAGTCTTCGAGCGGAATACCTTCCTCCTCGGCCCTGGCGCGCTCCCAATAGCTCAGGCGATCGGTATTGATCGGTCCTGGACAAACGGCGTTCACCGTGATGCTGTAGGGCGCCAGGTCCAGTGCCGAGGCCTGGGTGAGCCCCAGGACCGCGAATTTGGAAGCTGAATAGGCAGCACCTCGGGCGCTGGCCTGCTTGGAGGCATTGGAGGCGATGTTGATGATCCGCCCACCGCGGCCCTGGCGGATCATTTCACGGCCTACCAGCTTAGTGAGCAGGAACACCGCCGTGGTATTGATCGCCAGAAAATGCTGCCAGACGTCTTCTGCAAGCTCGGTGACGGGGACTTTATCCCTGCCGATGATGGCCCGCGCGTTGTTGACCAGAATATCGATGCGACCATAGTGTCCAACCACCTGCTGGACCAACTGTTGGACCTGGTCAGGCTGGCCCAGGTCGCAGGGTCTAGTGAAGCAGCGTCTCCCCACCGCCTGTACCTCGTCGGCCACACTGTCGAGTCCTCGCCAGCCGAGCCGTATTTCTCCCGGTGGGAGATCCTCCGGCCCGCGCTGGACATCCGTCAAGGCCAGGTCCGCACCCTGCTGCGCCAGTTTCAGAGCCGTGGCACGGCCGACACCCCGCATCCCACCAGCCCCTGTAATCAAGGCAACTTTGCCATGCAGTTCCGACATGATGCGCCTCCTTTATCGTGCCTCTATCTTCCGCCGAGGTTTGTGACATCAAGCCGAGTTGGAACCATATTGTAAATCCACATCGGGGTCTGAGTCTACCCAGGGCATCACGTGCCCCACCAGGCTTTGGGGCACAGAACACGCGGGGGGATCACAGAAGACGCTGGACAGTTCCAGGAGAGCCACTTGTGTTCGCTGCAGGTGTTGACAGCCACGACCGGCGAGGGAGGTAAGTCTCCGTCGCTCTGGCTGACCGCGTGGTGAGTGATTCTGGGGCCCACCTGCTTTGGGAAGAGTCCTAAGACAGTTACTGGTTGGTACCGCCCGTCAGAGCAGAGCGGAGTAGAGACGCCGAATATTGCGGATCTGATAAAATGCCTCAAGGATCGAGCAGCTAAGAGGCGGCTTACTTGGTTTCGTGGGCAGGCAAATTATGAGTGGAAGCTTGTGCCATCTCTAGGGCGGGATGGACAAACCATACGAGCAGAGATGGCGCTTATTAGTACTATGGCATCCGGGGCAACTATCAGAAGCTTGACACGCTCTGCACGTATGCGGCGAAGGCGTGACGGTACTGGCTGAGTCGTCGCAGCCAGAAGAGCGAGATCCCCTGGGAGAACTTCGACAGGCTGCGAGGCAGGTCTCCGGTACCAGCACCCAGAATCATCCATCCTCTGAGGGCGTCCGCGGGGCAGCTACGTTCTGCGTCAGAGTGGTGCTGCGCCTCTAGAGCTACCGAGGCACCGGATGCCTGAAGCGGGCACGTCCGGGTCTGTGGGGGGCCGGTCAGGTCACTGCCGGCTCTACCCAGCAGCTGAGGCGCAGAAGCGCGCGGCTCATGCCCAGCGTTCGGGCGCGTTGAACTAAGGGAGTCTTCATGGCAGCGAAGCTGAACCCTCTCTACCTTGCGGCGGCCGGTCTGCTCGGCGCAGCACTCCTCTCGGCTTGTGCATCGACAGGCGTGGCGATGAGGCCGGTGGTCCAGGTCCCCTGGCGCCCGGGCAACGCCGACGCCTTTCAGGCTGGGGCTACCGAGGAGCGCCGCGCGCGGGCGGTGCACGGCCTCCTTCCGGTGACAATCTACCGGCCCGAGGGCACGGGTCCGTTCCCCTTTGTTGTGTTGCTGCACGGTTGCGGCGGTCTCCATCGCGAGGCTATGTGGACGGCATGGGTGGAGCCTTGGGCCGATCTGTTGCGCGTGCACGGGATCGGCACGGCGGTGGTCGACAGCTTCGGGCCGCGTGGTGTCGACCAGGTATGCACCGGGAACGTCGCCGCGTGGGCGGTGCGTCGGGCGGACGACGCATACAGCGTCCGCGCGTGGCTAGCGGAGCAGCCCGACGTGGACCCCACGCGCATCGCTGTCATGGGCATGTCGAACGGCGGGCGCACGGTGCTGGCAGCGTTGCGGATGCCGCTGAAGCACCCTGACGCGTTCGTGGCGGGTGTCGCGCTCTACCCCGGTTGCCAGACCGATGTCAGCAGCGCGTTCTATGCGCCGTTACTCGTGCTCGTCGGCCGCGCCGACGCTGTGACCCCGGTCCATTTCTGCGAGGAGATGAAGCGCGCCCGACCGGAGTCGGCGCCCGATCTGAAGCTCGTCGTCTACCCACGCGGCCCGCACACGTTCGACATGCGTCTCCGCGACCGCACAGTCCTCGGCATGAGGCTCGGCTACGACCCGCAGGCGGCCACTGACGCCCGGCGGCAGGTGATCGACTTCCTGACAGCCCACAGCCTCGTCCGTCCAGGCCGATGAGTTGCCGTCGGAGCGAAGGGAGAGGCCCATCCACGGCGGAGGCGGCGCAGTGAACGAGTTCGGATGGCTTATGGAAGTTCGCCCAACCCTGCATGCAGCGGTCACGCTAACGCGCGCCGCTGATGCGTGACGTTGCTATGACTTCCGATGTCAAGAGTCGAGACGCGAATTTCTGACATATTCTGACGCCATTGTTTGCGTTATCGGAAGAGCCGGAGCCAGTAAGACACGACGGTTGATCACGCTGCTAGCCGTGGATTGGCTACCACCTTACTGGTGTCCGTCGGGTACCGGCCTCGGTCTAGGCACGCGGGTTTCTTGCAGCCGCTTCACGCCAACGAAGGTTGTACCACACCAGGGCTGCGTCTCTTCCGATAAACGTTTTCAACCTATTTTCCCTCTCCGTGAAAGCACAAGCGTCATGCGGTGTCTACGCCGGGAGGGTAATGTCCCGGGCCATAGCCCACATAAAGGCGACCAATTCTCGCGCAAGAGCCACCACAACTTGATTGGCGTTCTTGCCGCGAGCCATGAGTTGTCGATACCGTTGGCACAGGCGGACCTGCGCCTTCCAACTGAGGTCCTGGATGGGTTTGGGCAGTTGTTCCAGTCGCCGTTGGAGAGGGCGACTGACCTGAGCCGGATCGCGGTACGCCCATGCCCCTGCAAGAAGGGCCCGGCGGGCATGATGATTCCCGGTCTTGGTGATGCCCCCCTGGGAGCGCCGTGGGCCACGAGAATATTCCGAGGGCATCAGGCCTAGATCACTCATCAGCTGTTTGGGGTTGGTCACGCGCGTGAGGTCGCCCCGTTCGGCGACAGTCGTGACCGCCACGGTGAATTGGACACCACGCAATGCCTGGAGGGCCTCAACCACTGGGGCTAGGCGCCAGGTTTTGACCCGCTCCTGGAGTTCCTGCTCCAGGCGCTGGAGGCGTGCGGTGTGCTCGGTGACCGCCCGCACGTACGCTTGGAAGATGATCTGCGGCGCTGGAGTCGGACAGACGACCTCCGCGAGCCATCGGAGATGCGCGGGGCGCCTATGGGCCTGGCCCGTATCGCGCATGTCCTGGTGCCGCAGCAAGGCTTGGAGGCGAGACGTCGCGGCTGTGAGGTCACGGAGACTCTCCTCACGGGCGCGACTCAGATCTCGGATGGCTTCGTCATCCACCTGAGGGACGTAGACGGGGGTGAGGTCGCCCGAACGCATCAGCCGGGCCAGTTGGCGGGCATCGCGGCGGTCGGTTTTGAGCCGGTCTCCAGCTTTTTTCGGGATTCACGAGGGCGCGACCACCCCACAGTCAGGCCCCATCTTCGTCAGCTAACGGTCCAGCCAAGAGCCGCACGGCCCGGCTTCGTAGACCAAGACGAGGTGTTTGGCCCTCGCGTGCCGCTGGCGAATCAGTGTGTCGAGGTCACCCTGGCGGGTGCCGATAGTCCCCAGGGAGACGACCTCCGTGCCATGGTCTTGGGCGACGTAGGCGACCGCGATGGACTCCTGATGCACATCCAAGCCGACATCAAGCATGCTAGACTGGGTCATGGCTGACCTCCGAGTTCGTGTGGATCGGGCATACGGTGGCTCTGGCTTCCAGTAAGCCCACCCACGGTGTGAACCGGAGGTCAGCCTACCTATCGGAAGTCATTATGTCTAGGCAGACAGGAAAGGATGCAGATCAAACGCCGAGATCGTCCAAGGGACTCGGCACGCCCTGGCCTGCCTGCTGCAGGACATGGGTGTAGATCATCGTGGTAGCCACATCGTTGTGCCCGAGCAGTTGCTGAATAGTGCGGATATCCGTACCGCGTTGCAGCAGGTGGGTGGCAAAAGAATGACGAAAGGTGTGGGCGCTGATGTGCT
>JBKPCR010000394.1:0-7828 GCA_046727435.1 bacterium
AAATACGCATGGGCGAGGTCCTCTCTGGTACAGGTCTTGCTGCCTTGCTCGAGTTGAGACGAGTGAAAGTCGGCAATGCCCAAGGCGGCTGAAGGTCCAGCACGTGCCCCTCAGCCCCTCTTCCGGCCGTTTCAAGCCCTAAGGGTCATGAGCAGCCACCCTCTGAAACCGGAAGGACGAATAGCTCAAGCCCCTACCAAGGCGCTACAGCCCTGCGAGCTTGAGGCCTGCGTATGCCGGAGCGGGCGGCAATCGTCATGAAGCCCTGCTCGCACCGGTCGGGCTGCTGGTTGGCGTGGAGAGGCGCCACCCGCACCGCTGGCTTTGGCACCCCTGGGCGGGCCTGGCTCTACGGGGGTTCGAGCTCTATCTCATGGAGGCGATTACCGCAAATTTACCATCGAGCAGGGGTGAGGGCAGTCATGACCATAGGATCCCCTAATCACCGACCGCGCGTGTTCTCCGGTATTCAACCATCTGGGGTATTGCATCTTGGCAATTATCTTGGGGCCATGAGGCAGTAGGTCGCCGACCAGGACACGAAAGAGAATTATTTCTGCATCGTCGACATGCATGCGATCACGGTAACCCCAGCGCCGGAGACCCTGCGTCGCTTGACCCGTGAGATGGCAGCTCTGTACCTGGCGGTAGGTCTCGATCCACACAAAAGCACCATCTTCGTGCAGAGTCATGTGCGGGCGCACGCGGAGTATTGCTGGATTCTGAACTGCGTGACGACCGGTGGGGTGGCTCGAGCGCATGACGCAATTCAAGACGAAGGCCGCCGAACGAGAGAGCGTCAGCACGGGCATGCTTGATTACCCGGTCCTCCAAGCCGCCGATATCTTACTCTAGGAGACGGATGAAGTACCCGTGGGGGAAGATCAGCGGCAACACATTGAGTTAGCCCGCGACATCGCCCAGCGCTTCAACCATATGTATGGCGAAACCTTCAGACTGCCGCAGGCCATCATTCCAGAGCGCGGTGCCCGCATTCGAGCGTTCAACGATCCCACCAGAAAGATGAGCAAGAGTGAGGCACACATGCGCGGCCACGCCATACGGTTGGTAGACGAACCTGACGAAATCTGTTACGTCATCCAACGTGCCGTGACCGATGCGGGCCGAGAGATCAGATTCAGTGACGCCCCAGAGAAAGCTGGCGTCAATAACCTCCTTGAGGTTTATGAGTTGTTGACGCAGCAGAGCCGTCGGGCCATTGCCGAACACTTTGCGGGCAAAGGATACGCCGTGCTCAAACAAGAAGTTGCCGACCTTATTATTGAGGTGCTGCGGCCGATTCGCGAGGGTTATGCCAAACTGATCGCCGATCCAACCGAACTTGATCGGATCCTCGTTGCTGGGGCCAAGCGTGCCCAGGCTGTCGCCGAGCCAAAGATTGAACACGTTAGGCATAGAGTCGGCTTCATCGAGCGTGCCGTGTGATGAGCGCCTGGGCCGTCAAACCGCTAGCGCTGCCAGTTGTACTGGAGCATCCGGTGATCGTCGGTACAACCGGCATGGGGGTTCACGGCTTTGCGCCCCTGGGAAGGCCTGTGATCACCTGGGTTCGCTCCTGGTCCCTGCCAGCGTCTTGGTGGGCAGAGACCAGGACTGGCCGGCTGCACCCTTACCCGCCGATGGCGATGCGTTTTGGTTTCGCGGTCTCGCGCTTGGGCAGCCGCAACTCTAGGACCCCGTCCTTATAGGTGGCTGCCACTTTCTCTGAGTCCACAGTCGCGGGCAGCATAAAGGTCCGTTGGAAGCTCCCATAAGCACGCTCCCGCCGATGATACTGCTCCTCCTTCACCTCTTTTTCATCCTGGCGCTGCCCTTTCAGCGTCAGACTATTGTCTTTCAGTTCCACGTTGACGTCGTTTTTGGAAAAACCCGGCAGCTCGGCCTTGAGGATGAGGGCGTCATCGGTCTCATGAATATCGACCGGCGGCGTCCACGCCCCCGACAACCAGGTGCCCTCCTGGCCCTCGGTACGGCCAAAGAATTCATTGAACAGACGGTTCATGTCATCGCGGATGGACAGCAGATCTCGGGTGGGATTCCAACGCATCAGCGCCATGGCTCTCCCTCCTTCTTAAGATGCCCTCTCAGAAGATCTAGAGACGGATCGACTAACCGGTGATCCTCACCTCTGAATGTCAGAGAGCAAAAGCTATACCAATACAGGGGGTTACCCTCCGCAGCATCGAAAGGGCGCGAGGTCAACGGTATAGGCCACCAGCGGTCGCCGGCCCTGGTCCGTGGGCCGGCGCCACGCTCCCGAGCCGTCTCATCTTGAGAGCGCCGCCCACCCGCCGCCTCTCTGATTGAGACGGGTCCACGGGCATCCCCGGCAAACGCCGCACGGCTCCGCCGAGGAACAGGGCCCGTTGGCATGGAACTTGCGCCAGGTGAGCAGCGGAGCCGCGGCGCGTCTGGCCGCGCTCCTGGAGAGCGCAAGTCCTGAGAGTACGGCAGGGTCTCGACCATCAGCGGGAGGAGGTCACCATGGCACGGTGCGAAACCTGCGGCAACGAGTATGATAAAGCCTTTCAGATCTCCCAGGCCGGTCACACGCATACGTTCGATAGCTTTGAATGCGCCATCCAGTCACTGGCCCCGACGTGCGAACACTGTGGCTGTCGCATCATCGGCCACGGCGTCGAGGCAAACGGCTCGCTGTATTGCTGCGCCCATTGCGCCAGTCACCAGGGGGTCACTGAGCTGCAAGACCGCGCGTAGTCCGGAGGGGAAAAAGGAGTCGCCATGCAGGTCCAAATCGAAGGACAGCATACCGAGATTCAGCCAGAGCTGCGCACGATGATCACAGAACATTTGGAGGAGCTCAACGCTCAGCATGATGACATCATCCACGCGCGTGTGGCGCTCGACAAAGACACACACCATCAGCAGGGGACCGATGAGGTCCGCGTCACTCTCTCGCTTCCCGGCAAGATGCTAACGGCGAAGAAAACCTCCACGACCTTATACGATGCCGTCAATGCCGCGCTTAGCGCCGTGGAGCGGGAGCTCAAGGAGTTTCGCGACCAGCGGCGTGGAGTCGCCAAGGAACCCGGTCCGCGCATCAGAGGCCGGATCCTCCGGGTCTTTCGGGACCGCGGATATGGGTTCGCCGAAACCGAGACATATCAGGAGGTCTACTTTCACGCCAACTCTGTGCACGGCATGGCTTTTGAGGCGCTCGAAGTGGGTATGGCCATGGATCTAGAGATCGAGGCTGGCGAGAAGGGGCCGCAAGCCTCTCGGATCACTCCACACCTGCCCTCAGTTCTATGACGGTGTGGGAGCGGTCCCATCCAGGATCATGGCGTCAGGGGGTGAGGCGCGGCTGTCTCCCAGGGGAGGCAAAGAATGAGCGCTGTCCCTCGTCGAGTTTTCACAGAAGAAGGGATGGTCTATGAATGTTCTGTCCAAGGACGATCTCACGACATTACTGGAAGGACGGCCGGGATGGCACATCTCGATGTTCATGCCGATGATGCAGAGGGGGGCGGAAACCCAACAGAACCCCATTCGCTGTAAGACCCTGCTGCGCCAGGCCGAAGATCAGCTACTCGCCCGTGGGGTTCGCCCGCAAGAGGCGCAGGATCTGGTACAACCTGTAAAGCAACTCTTGGCAGAGCACGTGTTTTGGCAGCGTCAGAACCAAGGATTGGCCCTCTTCCTAGCGCCCCAAATCTTTCGCGAATATCGCGTACCGTTCCCGTTGGATCAGTTGGTCGTGGTGACGCACCGCTTCCACATCAAGCCCCTGCTCCCTTTGCTAAGCGGCAACGGCCACTTCTTCGTCCTAGCCCTGAGCCAGAAGGAAGTGAGATTACTACAGGGTACACGTTACAGTATCAGTGAAGTTGAGCTGCAGGGCGTGCCGCAAGGTATTGCCGAGGCTCTCCGTTATGAAGATGTCGAAAAAAAGGGCCACCACTACCCAGGCTCGCAAGGCCGACCGGCCGGAGGGGTCTCTCCACTCGCGGGGCATGGGGTGGGCATTGAGGATGCCACCCATGAGCCACAGGACCCCATTCTGCGGTATTTCCAGCAGGTTGATGCAGGGCTACGCACGTTCCTGCGCAACGAGCATGCCCCCCTGGTGCTCGTGGGAGTTGAATACCTCTTGCCCATCTATCACAGGGCGAACACCTATCCTTACTTGCTGGCGGGAAGGGTCACCGGGAATCCTGAAGGGCTGCGTCCAGAAGAACTCCAGGAGCGCGCTTGGGCCATCGTCCAGCCTCATTTTCAGCGGGCTCAGGACGACGCTGCCGCCCAATACCGCCAACTGGCCGGCACCGGCCGCGCAGCCGGCGACATCGGCGCCATCGTCACGGCAGCCTACGATGGCCGGATTGATACGCTGTTTATCGCCATCGACAGACAACAGTGGGGCTCTTTCCACGGTGAGAGCCGGACGGTCGAGGCCCATCAGGAAGCTGTTGCCGGCGATGATGATCTGTTGGACGTCGCCGCCATGTATACGTTGCTGAAGCGCGGCACCATCTATGCGGTAGGGCTCGACCAGATGCCCGAGCGCACCCCAGCCGCAGCCATTCTGCGCTACTAGGCGACAGCGGCACCGCATCTTCAACCGGAGCTGTATCCAGAGCTGAAGCTGCTCATGGGCGCGGAACCGACGCCGCAGGCCACGAGGACATTCAAGTTGACAGGAGGCGAGACACTGGTATCATGCCAATTGCACCGTTTTAGGCCGGTCCTTGAGTCTAGAACACTGCACTTTCACCGCTCTACTGATCCACGGTATAACAGGTAGTGAACGGCCAGAACCCCAAGCGGTGCGTTCAGCTTCGCGAGGGGTTAAGACCCCCTCTCCGCTCGGGGAGCCATGAACGCCACCATACACGCGGCCACACCGCACCCCAGCGGTAACTTCGGCGCGTGCGGCTGCGCGGCAAGTCCACGGCCGGCGCTGGGCTCGCCCCTTCATGCGCTTGGCAGTGCGCTCTTCTCGGCGCACGAGTGAGCGGTCGGGGTAAGCCTCTCGGGCGGTCTTCGGCTACTCAGGCCGCTGCGAGTGCTCAGGGGTCTCGATTCCGAGCAGTCGATTCCAGAACTCGTAGGGCGTGTCTTTCTTAGCCACCAGCCAAGCGTTCCGGCCAACCTGCATGTCACCCGTGGCCTTGAACTCCCCGAGGTTCAGGTTGTTTAAATCGATATACGTGGCTCCTTGCTCCAGGCGGTTGCCTGGAGGCAGAACCCGCAGCTGCTTGAGTTCGTCATCGGAGAAGTGCTTGAAGCGTTCGTGCACAGGCTTGACATCGTACGCCGTCGGCCTTTGCTTGGCGGGTTGCGCCTCGCTGACGCCGAGGTTTTGCCTTGCCATAGCATTGGGATTGAGGTCACGCTGATATGGCTCCGGGTGTTTATGTAAGGTCTCCACTTGCGGGTTCTCGCGTGCCATGTCATCCCCCTTTCAGTACTCGCGAATGCGGAGGTTCCGGAATTGTACGCGCGAACCTGAATGGTGCGCCTGGAGTCCGACATGCCCCCGCAGAGGCCGGCCGTCATCCGCCGTAAGGTTGCTCACCGGTGCGCCGTTGAGCGTCACTGAGAGGCGACGGCCGTGCGCCTCGATGACGAATGTGTTCCACACACCGACCGGCCGGGAGGCATGCTTCAGGGCGGGTGCTAGCTTATAGATAGCGCCCGTCAGATGCAGAGGGCTATTGAGGGACTTCGGTTCGGGATCGTAACCACGATCGTCGATCTGCACCTCATAGCCCTGACGGTCCGCCAATCGCACTCTGGATCATCCCGACGCAAAGGCGGGAATCGCAGGTAGACCACGGAGTTATCCTCGAAACTCGACAGCCGCCAGTCGACGCACAGGACGAAGTCGGCAAATGCGGCACGGGTATACCAGAATAGACCTGGCCCCCCTGCGGATTCCAACATACCATCGCCGGTGATGTTGAACCGACCCGTGCCGGCCATCTGCCAGTCGCTCCATCTTCCGCCAAATAACGGGATAGCTTTCTCATCCAAGACGGTCTCCCTCCCTACGCCCGCGCTGGTCAGTCGGAATCCTCTGCAGCCTAGTACTGCTTTGTTAGAACCTGTTTCGATGTGGTATCCTCCGGTGCGTCAGGAGGATAGCCCTGGACGTACATGCCAGTCCAAGGGAATTGCCGGAACTGCCAGCATTTCTGGGGGCCTTTGCGGTCCAATTTCGGCGCCCGGAAGGCGTGGAAGCCTTGGAGCGCTATACCACTGGGCTGCTGACTGAACTGCCCAACAAAAACTGTGACACCATGGCCCAAGCGGTCCCCGGGACGAGCGAGCAGCGGTGGCAAGAGTTCCTCACCAACATGCCATGGGTCGAGGAGGCCCTCGAGGAGGCCAAGGGCGAACTGGGCTGGGACCAGGACCAGGGCCGGCTGTGGCCAGGCTTTCACCGCCATGCCGTCACGGTGATGCTGGCATACAGCTTTCTGGTCTGGCTGGAGCTGCGGCAGCGGCATGCTCACCGCCGGCGGGGTCGCCCCCGCGACCCGTTTTCCCTCTCGACCGGATCGGTGGCGGACCCCACTGCCAGCAATCCATCATGAGGTCGCCCGGTGGCTCCGCCACCAAGCCGTCCAATGGTGGGTGACCACTGATCGGTTCATCGAACTCTGCTCACGAAGGTTCTAACAAAACAGTACTAGCGTATCGATGTCTTTGGCGCGGAGGATGTTGGCCAGATGAGTACCATTGAACGGATCGACACAATGTTTATTGATCACTATGTCTCCCGCTTGCGGCCTGAGCTCCTTGCAAATGGTGGCCCCCGGAGAGCCGGCTTTCATCACCCCCCGGGCTTTCTCGTCTTGAAACAGCGGGGAGTGGGCCAGGGCATCAGCGTAGTCATCGCGAAAAGAGACCGTGATGTATATGATCGTAGCGCTTGTGTGGCGGCCCGCGTCAAGGACACGCTTGACGGTCCCGAGCAAATTCTTCTCGCGATGATGGGGGGCATCCCTAGAATCTCGTTCTGATAGTCCATCGCCAGAACGGCACAGCGTTTTGGGTCGAGCGTGAGAGCCATGGGCTTCACTCCTGACAGAGTCCTCGTCAGCCACAGAACTAGGGGAGCCGTATCAGGACAGACGCGGTGGCTAAAGGCAACTATGCGCGGCAAAGCGGTCTCACAGACAATGGAGGCAGGCCCAAGAGCCCGTGTCCGTTTCTTTGGTGCAATGCCCTCCCATAAGCGTGCTCACATTAACCTCCCGACTTTCCCGACTCCTGCCTCATGTGGCGGACTCGCCCTCTGAATCCATTACTCGCACCCAACCTCTACAAGCGCTATCGATTCCCGGCGGAGATCCTCAGCTACTGAATGTGGCTCAACTGCCGCTTGTGCCTGAACTATCGGGAGGCCGAAGCACGGATAGTGGAACGCGGTATTAGCCAGACCTCTGAAGCTGTGCGCGATTGGTGCTTGACGTTCGGACAACCGTAGGCCAAGAGGTTGCGGCACCGCCACTCCAGGCCTAGAGACCGGTGGCATCTGGCTGCCGTCTTGCTCACCTTCGGTGATCGACAGACCTTATGCCGCCGTGTCCGTCCTCGCTAGTAGATCCGTCAGGGCCCTAACCGCGTCGTCGCAGAGCCGCACCCGGCCACTGTTAATCAGATGGACTACAGTTGCCAGCATTTCCTAATCGTTTGCAGCCACCTCACGCATGGCCTCAATGACATCAAGAAGCGTCGAGTCACGGGATCTGGCCATTAGCAAAGCCTCCTGTTCAAGTGGGTTGAAGGTGATGGTGCGTGAGCCGTCCGTCAGCTATTAAGCAGAGCAAAGGGCATG
>JBKPCR010000395.1:0-10456 GCA_046727435.1 bacterium
GTCGTGTTCAAGGCGCGCCATCCCGGTATCGGCCACGAGGCCGACCTGTGGACGCAAGCCCGCCCGATTGAGGGTCTGGTGCACGCCGCTGATGGCCAGCAACATATCGAGGCGCGCCTCCTCGGCATCCAGACCGCGATCGGTGAGAATGACGACGCGACACCCCTTCTCGACCGCCTCGCTAGCCTCTCGGTTCAGCTCTTCCAGTCGCCAGCGCGCTCCTGCCGTCCCCTCATCCGCCGGATAGGTGACCGACAGGGTCGCCACACGCTCCTGGTTGCACAGCCAGGCAAAGCGGCGGCCGCTGAGAATAGGGTCCTCCAGTTCGATGACCTTGGCATCGTGCTCCCATAGAATCGACTCGGGGGCGAAAAAGCCGTAGAGTTTACCGAGGGTGACCCGCATCGAGAACACATACGCTTCGTTGTGCGGATCGACAGATGGATTGGTCACCTGGGCATGTCGACGCCGGGCGTAGCGCGTCAGGGTCCGTGGTCGTTCGATCACCAACGGCGCGATCGGCGTATCGTCCCCCATCGAGAAGGTCGCCTCTTTGCCGGTGCGTAGCATGGGTAAAACGAAGTATTCGCGTTCATCGCTGTTGGCGCCAAAGGCGATCAGCAGTCGGGTGAAGCGATCCGGTTCGATCGCTAACCGTGCGTAAGGATCGGTCCCGGAGGGGATGATGCGCTGCTCGGCGATCGCCACCCATTTGCGCCGGCCTCCAAGCTCGCTCTTCAGCTCATTGTCGGGATAGATGCGACCTTCATCCAGGTCGAGGGCGACGATCTCCCCCGGCCCTAGTTGAATGGAATTGGTGATCTCGGAAGCCGGGATCTGTAACGCGCCGATCTCGGAGGAGAGATGAAACAGGCCATCTTTCGTCTCCACATAGCGCAGCGGCCGGTAGCCGTTACGATCGCCGTGGGCGATAGCGTAGCGGCCATCGAGGTAGATCAAACCGGCTGGCCCATCCCACGGCTCGCGCATGGCATGTTGCAGACGGTACCAGGCGCGCAGACCGTCGGCCATGCCGAGTCGGCTCTCCCAGGCCTCGGGGATAAGGCCGAGGAGCGCCGAGACGGGATCAACCCCACAGTGAATCACCGCCTCCAGCACGTTGTTCAGCTGGTAGCTATCGCTGCCGTTGGTCAGGAGATCGGCGAAGATCCGTGCTCGCCGACCGCGCAACCCAGCCAGGCGCGCCCGCGTCCAGTTGCGGTTACCAGAGAGGGTATTGATCTCTCCGTTATGGCCTAGCATTGAGAAGGGCTGGGCATTGGACCAGAACCACGGCGTGTTGGTGGCATAGCGCTGGTGATACATCACCGCTGCCACCTGGAAGTCAGCATGGCCGAGGTCGGCCTGATAAAACTCGCCGATCTGGCTGGCGCGGAACATGCCTTTGTATACCACCGTAAAGGGAGACATCGAGCACACGTGGAACTCGCCGATGCCAGCGCGCTTGGCCTCCTGATCGATCTGCCGGCGCACGCGATACAGAATGATGGCAAAGCGATCAGGATGCGAGCGCCGCGCCGTCGGCCGGCCGCGGTCGGGGTTCTCGATCAGCACTTGCTGCATGTTGGGCAGCGTCTCGCGCGCCATGTCGCCGAGGATATCCTCGCGGCAGGGGACATCGCGCCAGCCGAGAATGGTCAAATTAAAATCGCCGCAGGCGCGCTCGACGATGCGACGCGCGATCTCCGCCCGCTCTGGGTCCTGGCTGTTAAACACCTGGGCCACGCCCCAGGGGCACGGATCGCCATAGGGGATACGCTGATCGAAGGCCTGGGCCAGGAAGGCTTGCAGGGCGCCGTGGCGATTATACAAGAACATCATGCCGGCGCCGTCGCTGGTACCAGGGTCGTCGGCGCTCCGGTGAGTTTCCGCCCCACGATGTGTCAGGCACCCGTGGGCTGCGATGGCGTTGTCGAGGATCCGACGGTTCGGTTCGCCATCGAGACGAGCCAGGACGCCGATGCCACAGGCCGCCTTCTGCCAAGCATCGGCAGTGATGCGGTGCGTCTCGTAGAAATGTCGCGGAAGCGCGCGATCAGTCATCAGATCCGAAGCGTTAGTGTCGTAGCGCACCAGCAAGGTCGATACTCCTTCGGGGCTCTCCGCCAGGACCTACTGCCGTCGAAAATCCACCGCCATCGAGCAGCGGGGCTCTGGCCGTAGTTTCGTCATCTGACGCGTGGTCCGCCATAGCCGGAATATCGCGTCTTTCTCTGTATTCGTAATTGGCGTGTCTATATACACCCAAATCGCCAGTATGCCAACAGTTTTTTGCGCCGCAAGGCATGCCCACACTGTGAGCGCTACTACACCTGAGAAAAGGCGTATGGCCCGAGCAGGAATTGCCCTGAGGCCGACATCCAGGTCCGTCCCTGCGGCCATTCCAACAGCCCCTCGTGGGACGCGCCGGTGTGTACACCCATCAGAGGCTAGGATTGTGCATCAGATGGGCCTATGCTAAGATAAACCCACGATATTGAAGGCGGCGACGTTATTCAAGGGTCGCGAGTGTAATGGCTGACGCGGAATTCATCAAGCAACTGCGCCAAAATCTCCCCAGGTTGTTGCGGGAACACCCAGAGGTGCGTCATGAGCGATTGGATATGATGTTGGATGCTTTCCCTCTTCGGTGGGAGTACGCAGCTGTGCTGGAAGAAATGTACGCATGGCGTGGAGTGATTGAGGAGTTTGCCGGGGAGATGTTTCCCTACGCTGAACGCCTGGTGTTGAGGGATGAGAGCGGAGAACTGTATGGGATCGCCGGGGCAGAGGTAGAATTTGATCTGTATGCTCACAACGGCCGAGCATACATAGGCGAAGTGAAATCGTATCTAAAGTTCGGTGATGTCCTCGCTTTCCATAAAAAAGTTACATTCGCCGCAAGAAAGCTAGAACGCCAGGTTACCCCTCTGATGATTGCGCTGAGCGCAACCGCTCGAGCTGAACAGCAAATGCGCGAGCTAGGGATCAAGTATCGAGTGCGTGTTGTGACGAATTAAAGCGCAGTGAGGTGGCGAGATTATCTCCCCATATCCCTCACAGTGAGGACGCCTACGGATACAGGAGCCGAAAGCGTTCACACACAAGTGGCATATCTGGCGACGGGGTTTTTGCCGAGGGCTCGGCAGCGCTCGATCTGAAGCGCCCAGCTATGCGTTCTCCAACCGGCGAGAGTGCGATCTTCTTCGCCATAGTCGTAGGCAAACACAGCGTCCACGTCGGCAAACCTCTTCACTGATCAACAGTCACCGGAACGAGGGCGCCGGGTACAACGTAGCTTCCAACACCGGGGAATGCCATCCCCGTCCACTCCTCCCACTGCCGGAAAGAGCGCCGCACGTGCATCGACCGCAAGCACGGGTGCAAGACTGCGCCGCCAGCCCGCACGTGCACGCGCAGCTAGGGGTCGAACGGGTAACCCTCGGCATTCCGCCACCGACAGTACTCTCCCATGGCGATGAGCGGGTAGCGACTCTTCAGCGAGGGCCTGACGGGGGCGATGAGATGACCGAACCCTTGCTCCCGGCCGATCTGCCTCACCGCTGCCAGCGCTCTGGAGCTCAGCCCCCTGCCGCGGTACTGGTCAGAGAGCACGATATACAGCGCGCTGTACACCGTTGGCCTCCTCCCGTCCGCATGATCCATGAAGGCCTTCTCCAAGACCCAGTCGAGCCCTCCGTCAGGGAGCGCTGACCACTCCCCGTCGAAGGCCACCGGGATGCTGTACCCGCGCGCCACCGCAGTGCCGCTGGCCTTCTCCACAAGGCAGAACTGGTAATCCGGAAATATCTCGGCCAGGCGGGACCAGTACCGGGAGACGGCCTCGTCGTGGTCGAGAAAGCCAGGCATGCTGGTGGTATGAACCGTGACGCTCAGCTCGCGGAACTGTTTGCCTGCTCGTGCGGTGACAACTATGTATTCAGGCATTGCCAAAACTGCACCTCATCCCTGCCGCCTGACGAAATAGGCGTTAAGCGGCCGCGGGACCAGTGCACTGACCCCCGAGCCGGCCCTAGCCTGTCGTGACCCCCTGCCCGCGCCCCTATGGAGAAACGGTTCCTGACACCTTTTCTTCGAAGTCAGCTTGCGGCAACAGAGAGAATCACGAGCGCGTAACCCCGAAGGTGAGTATGATCTTGACGCTGGACCATTCATAGAGGCCCTGCCTAGCCAGCCCAGGGCGAGGGTCACGCTGAGTCGTGCCTAAGAGGTTAGCCCAGGGTCAGCTCGATAGAGCGCATGAGATATGCCTGAGAGGTGTCAACATCAATCCTGATGGCTTGCAGCGGCCATGCAGCAGGCCAGTGGTGGCTTGTGAGGCCACCAGGCGTCTGCGGTCCACGCATCAGGCCGCGGACCCAGCGCGGTGCACTTCACGTGAGCTCATCACCGCACACCGGCTTCCCGAGCAACGACGATGGACAGCCTCTGCTTCGCAGGCATGAAGCGGTTCCTCCGCGTAGGTCATGCCGTCGTAGTCGTCTCGAACATAGGCTGGGCGGTTGTTCCCCCGCGTCATGACGTGAGCGACCGCCCCAGGAGAGGCGATGCTCAGCGGGCGAGCCATACGGGGAAGCTACCCTCCTCCATTCACATATTCAAGCCTGACCCCATGCTTTCATGCTTTGGAAGCGAGGCGTGAACGGACGCTGGAGGCAGTCGGCGGCAGGCGGTTGTTAGCCCCCCTTAGAATAGGCAGCATGCTCAAAGCCTGGCTGCTTGCCAATAGTACCTCATAGTAGTACCATTCTCCCTATGAGAAGAACTCACCGAAGAACCCTGGAAGCCATCTTTGCGCATCCTGTCAGGGCCAATATCCCGTGGCGTGCGATCGAGGCGCATTTCGTTGAGCTTGGGGCCGAGATCAGTGAGTGCGAGGGCAGCCGGGTCGCGGTGGTGCTGTTCGGAGAGGTCCGGGTCTTCCATCGCCCTCATCCAAGCCCCAACACTGTTAAGGGGGCGGTCACCAGCATCCGTCATTGGCTACAGCAGCATGGGGTCGTGCCATGAACATCATGTCGGTTGATGACTATCAGGCCAAGATCGAGTACGACGCAGAGCTGGATATGTTCCGTGGAGAAATCCTTGGCCTTCATGGGGGCGCTGACTTCTATGGGCGGACGCCAGAGGAGTTGCGGGCAGAGTTCCGGAAGTCGTTGCAAGTGTTCCTTGAGGTGTGCCGTGAGAAGGGGATTGAGCCTCGGCGGCACTATTCCGGCAAGTTCAATATCCGGATTCCACCAGAGTTGCATGAGCGCCTCGCCATTCTTGCGCAGGCCGAGGGGAAGAGCTTGAACACCTTGGCGCAAGAGGCCTTGCAAAGGGTTGTTCAGTAAAAGCAGTCGTTTGTTGCGGTTGGGGAGTAAGGGCCAACCACCCACTGCGGGGGATGGGGAAACGGCAGTGCTTTGCTAGGTCGTGCCCCAGGTGTTGCTCAGTGGCAGTGCGGCCCCCGCCGCTGAGCGGGCGTGTTAGGCTCATCTCTGGCTGGACAGACCCTGAACGTGGGTCATGTGCGTCCGTCGTTGAGGTATCCCCATGAATTTCAGTAGGGGATACCTCAGGTCCGACCTCTGGTCTTTCGATGGTTCCATGCGTGTGTCCCTTCCGTACGTGTCAGCGATTATGTAAAACTCCCCACGTGCGATGCGTGAAAATTCCCCACCCTTCCGAGGGTAGAAGGAGGGAAGGGACATGAACGATTTGCTCCATTCTCCCCTAAACTCGTTCAGGGAGGAGGGGGAGATGAGCGGATTGGACCTATGGACGGACATCCAAAGCCGGGCGCGGCACGGGGAGGCGAAGCAAAAGATTGCGCAGGGGCTGGGAAGTGATCGGAAGACGGTGCGGCGTCGGCTGGCGCAAGCGCGGCCGAGGCGTGACCAGCGGACCGTGCCTCGCCCATCGCTGGTCGCCCCATATCGGCACTATATCCAGCATCGCGTGACCGCGGTGGACTACAACGCCTAGCGCATCTTCCAGAAGCTTAAAGGGCAGGGCTATCCCAGCGGCGGTGAGATGGTCAAGCGAGCCGTACTCCCGTTGCGTGTGGAGCGCCATCGACTGCGCGACGCCACCGTGCGCGGGCGAAGGTATCGCGTGGTAGCGCCAGTGGAGGTGCAGGACCCGGTGTCACCTGCGCCCCCGTCGCGCGTGGTGCCCTCTCCGACGGTGGAGACCGCGGCGTCTACGGCTCCACCTCCAGCGCTTCCCGCTGAGCCGCTCCCTGCGGCCGACCCCGCCGGTCCCGCCGCCGACGGAGAACACAAGCTGGTCACCATCCTCTGCGGGACGCTGGCCGAGGCGCCCTCCCTGGCGACGCAGCTGGGCCCGGAGCGGTGGTATCGCCTACTCCAGACGGTGGTGGGACTGGCCCAGGAGGTGCTCCAGCACTATGTGGGCACCCTCACCCTGGCGACCAATGACGGCTTCACGGCCCTGTTTGGGATGCCCGTGGCCCAGGAGGATCATGCCCGGCGGGCGGTGCTGGCCGCGCTCGATCTACGCCAGTGCCTACGCGACGCCCCCACCCTGCGCGCGCAGCTCCCAGGCGGCCTCCTCACCCTCGGCATGGGGCTACACTCGGGCCTGGTGGTGGCAGGTGTCCTTGGGCAGAACCCGCTGCGGCTGGCCACGGCGGTCGGCGCGCCCCTCCACATAGCGACGCGGCTCCAGCAGCAGGCCGCCCCTGGGACCATTCTGCTGAGCGCAGCGACCTATCATTTGGTGCACGCGGAGGTGCGGGCTGCACCCTACGGCACCCTCACCCTGGACGGGCAGCCCACTCCCGTGTCAGTGTATGTCGTACAGGGGCTCCTGCGGCGGTATGCGGGGGTTTTGGGGCGAGGCCCCCGAGCCCAGAGGCCCTTTGTGGGTCGAGCGCGGGAGCTGGCGCGGCTCCAGGACCACCTGGCGGCGGCGATGGCGGGGCAGGGTCAGGTGATTGGGGTGGTCGGCGAGCCTGGCATGGGCAAGACCCGGCTCCTGGCCGAATTCTGCCGCCGGGTGCCTGGGGCCCAGGTGACGGTATATGAGGGGCGGTGTCTGTCGTACGGTCAGGCGACCCCGTACCTGCCGGTGCGCGACCTCGTGCGGCAGGTATGCGGGCTGAGGGAGGGAGACGGGGTGGCGGGTCACACGGCCGCCGTGCAGCAGCGGCTGCACGAGCGTGGCCTGACGGCGGCGGACGATGTGGCCCTGCTGCTGCAGCTGCTGGACCTCCCGGTGGCCCCGGAGGGCCTGGCCCGGCTCCGTCCAGAGGCGCGGCAGGTCCGGACCTTTGCGCTCCTGCGGCACCTGATCCTGGATGCGGCGCAGCGGCAGCCGCTCGTCCTGGTGGTGGAGAACCTGCACTGGAGCGATCCCACCTCGGAGGCCTGGCTGGCGTCGCTGGCGGAGCGGCTGGCGGGGACGGCGGTGCTACTGCTGGGGACCTATCGGCCGGGGTATCAGCCCGCCTGGGGGCGCACACCGCGGTGACGCAGGTCGCCCTGCCGCCCTTGCGCGCCGAGGACAGTCGGACCGTCGTCCAGGCGGTGCTGGAGGCCGTGCCCCTCCCCGAGGCCCGGCTGCGGGCGATAGTGGCGCGGGCGGGCGGCAATCCGTTCTTTTTGAAGGAGTTGGCCTGGCATGCCGTGGAACATGGCGGGGAGGATCCTCCGGAGGCGGTGCCGGAGACGGTCCACGCCGTGCTGGCGGCGCGCCTGGACCGGTTGTCCCCAGCGGCGAAACGCCTGGTGCAAACGGCCGCCGTGGTGGGGATGCAGCTGACCTGGCCCCTCCTGCAGGCGGTGACGGGGCTCGCCGACGCCGCGCTGCACACCGGCCTCACCCACCTCCAGGCGGCGGCGTTCCTCGACGAAACGCAGGTGGTGCCCGAGCTCACCTACACCTTCACGCACGCCTTGACGCACGAGGTGGCCTACAATAGCCTGCTGCGGGAGCGGCGGCGGGGGCTCCACGCGCGCCTTGTCGAGGTTCTCGAAGCACTCGCTCCAGACGTGGTGGCCGAGCCGGTCGAACGCCTGGCGCACCATGCCCTGCGGGGCGAGGTGTGGGCCAAGGCCCTGACCTACGGCCAGCAGGCCGGCGCCAGGGCCGACGCCCGGGCCGCACTGTCCACAGCCACCGAGATGTATCGCACCATGGCCATGACCTGGTGGCTCCCCCAGGCAGAGGCGGCGCTGGCACACATAGGCGAGGCAGCGAGGCCAGCGGAAGCAGTGCCCTGAGCAAGAGTTAACGGTGGAGGAATTGTGGTCAAGGGACGAACACACGGCATGACTTCTCGCCAAACCCTTGCCCGAAGCGTTCGAGACGAAGCTGGATGTCGGCCACGAGGTCACGCGGCATAGCGATATCGGATGCCCTCAGATGCAGAG
Source organism: bacterium (assembly GCA_046727435.1). Classification (GTDB taxonomy): domain Bacteria; phylum Tectomicrobia; class Entotheonellia; order J063; family CAVPRW01; genus CAVPRW01. The sequence goes on from JBKPCR010000395.1 coordinate 8,403, forward strand.
CAAGCTGTGCCATTGACCTCCGCAAAGCCAGCATGGGGTGGCATGGGTTGTGTCCTTTGGACAGGATTCAGATTGACAAAGTAAATGTCCCCACGCTGAATTGGCATCAGGGCGTGTCCAGTCCATCTGCGGCGGCATGGGAGAATTCTTCCTCGATGCGCCGCAGCTCCTGTTGCATTTCTTGATCCGCAGCCATTGCCGCACGCTGTTGGACGAATTTTGGCCAACCAGCATCCCGGCGGGTGGGATGAGGGAAGCTGCGCAGAGCAGGCTTTCCCACTCACCCTGACCCTCTCCCAGAGTGAGAGGGAGTTCCATCCTGGCCCGAATCACCGCGCCGGCCTGATGTTCTGGTTGTGCCGGAATAGATTGGTTGGATCATATTTGTTCTTTAGTGCCGCCAGCCGTTCGTAGTTGGGCCCATAGGCGTCTTTAATCCGGTCAGCACCCTCCTCGGCCTCGACTCCCAGCTGCGTGATGTACGCCCCGCCACTACTGAAGGGCTGCATGGCCTCTGCCAACGCGCGCGTCCACCCAATATTCCTCCCATCCTCTGCCGGGTCGACCCAGCTCGACAGGCAGCCCCACTCACAGAGCGCATCCCGATGGCTAAAGGCGGTGTCCTGCACGCCGACACGGTTGGCGGCATTGCCCAATTGCTGGAAGAACACCAAGGTGTGCGGCGATGGGACGTTGGCGAAACGGTCGATCAACGCATCGATAGCGTCGTCGCTGATGCTGCGCATGAAGCTCGATTTGATATAGTAGCGCCGCCCACGCACCGCCGCGGCATCGAGCTGCGTTTGCACCTCGCGGTAGGCCATCGGACGAATCTGGTCGGCGACCGGTGGTCCAAATTCCCGGAGGGGTCGCAGGACTCTTTCGCCAGCGTCGAGGCTACCATTGTAACAGACGGCAATGACCGCCATGAGGTCGCCGTCAGGCGAGGTGAGCAACCCGCCCATGGTGTTCACTTCGTCGGGAATGGCCTTGGCGAAGTCGCGATAGTAGGCGAGCGCCTCTTTGGCCTTGGCGAAGGGATGGAGCACCATACCTGCCAGAATCGGGCCGACGGGGTGCAATTGATACTCGAAGGAGGTGACGATGCCAAAATTCCCGCCGCCGCCGCGCAGACCCCAGAAGAGGTCGGCGTGTTCGTTGGCGCTGGCAACGAGCACTTTGCCGCCGGCGGTGACGACATCGGCGGAGAGTAGATTATCGCAGCTCAGGCCGCATTTCCCCGCCAACCAGCCGAGGCCACCGCCGAGGGAGAGCCCGGCGATACCGGTGTCGGAGACCGAGCCTCCAGTGGTGGCCAGGCCGAAGGCCTGTGTTTCGTGATCGAACTCCCCCCAGGTAACCCCACCTTCAGCGCGCGCTGTGCGGCGCACGGGATCGACCCTGACGCTGCGCATGCACGCCAGGTCGATCATCAGGCCGCCGTCGCACACCGCATTGCCGGGGATGTTATGGCCACCGCCGCGCACCGATACCAGGAGCTGATGGGTGCGGGCGAAATCAACTGCGCTGATGACATCGGCGACCCCGGTGCAGCGGGCAATCAGCCCCGGACGTTTGTCGATCATGCCGTTCCAGACCTTACGGGCCTCGTCGTAATCGGTGTCGCCGGGGCGGAGCAGCTCGCCGCGCAGACTGGTCTTGAAGGTTTCGACCGTGGTGCCTTCAATGACGATATGCGAACCTGTTGTCGTGGTCATAGACAGGTCTGCCATGATGATTCCTCCTTTTCACAATGGCATGATGGACCACATGCTTGATCTGCTGCTGACGATTGTGGTGTGATCCTGTCAGATAATGGCGGCACACCCATGCAGATTCTACTCGCAATCCACGCGCAAAGTCTGCAAGTTTTTCGCAGTTGGTCGCGCAGGGAGCGGCCAGAATGGCCTCGACCGCCCGTCGGCCTGAGGAGAAGCCGATAGCCTCGAAGCTATCCCTCTATCCCCGGAGCTCGCCACGTATGCCACGGCGTGGCCTGCTCATAGGCATGGGCCACCTGCAGCAGCGTCGCTTCGGCAAACGGACGCGCCCCG
>JBKPCR010000396.1:0-9419 GCA_046727435.1 bacterium
GAAAGATTAGAACAGTGTGCCAAAAAGGCTATTGTCTATCTGTCACCAATGGGGTCGACTGTTGCTACCGAGTGCTTATCAGAACACATGATAGCGCTGAAAGACTTTTCCTATCAATTAGTTACGATTACTTGGCGGCTCATAGCAGAAGTGTTGGGTTTGGGCCAAATTAGTGGGCGCTCTCGATGACGGCGGGGTCCTGACGATCCTGGATGTGCCCGGCTCGATTCAGACCGTAGCGCACGGTATCAATAATACTGGCAAGATTGTGGGGACCTACAGTGATTCGCGCGGCGTAGGCCACAGCTTTCTCTATACCGCCGGGGCCTTCACCACCATCGATGTGCCTGGCGCGGCGGCCACGGAGGCTTCTGGCATCAACGATGCCGACCAGATCGTCGGAGCGTATTATGAGGCGAACTTCAAACAGCATGGCTTTCTCGCCACACCGGACACCATCCCGCCCGTGATTACCGTCTCCGCCAGCCCTGCGACGCTGTCGCCGCCCAACGGGAGACTGGTCCCCGTCACCGTGTCAGGGATGATCAGGGATGCGCTCGGCGGCTCCGGGGTAAATAGTGCGGCGTATCAGGTTACGGACGAATATGGCCAGGTCCAGCCGAGCGGCACCGTGACCCTCGGAATGGATGGCCGGTATGCCTTCACCGTAGCGCTGCAAGCCTCGCGCCGGGGCAATGATCAGGATGGCCGTCGCTATACGATTGAGGTCAGTGCCACAGACCATGCCGGGAACGAGGGCGTTGCGTCGGCCACCGTCACGGTCCCCCGCAATTAGGACCTACGGCACGGAAGCTGTGACGAGACGTCGTAAGAGGTGAGACACACTCCATGCGAGGCTACATAGATGACTTGGTTATCAGGGCTTTTTGGTATTCTAGGAATTATCATTGGCTATTTTACAAAAATCTTTTCCGACTTATTGATTAAACACCAAGAAAGAAGAAATAACTTAGAAAAGATAATAATTGAAAAGAGATTGGCTGGTTATGAGCAGATAATTAGTATGGTAAGGTCGGCAAGTTTTGGAATCGGAACATTTGATAGTAGTGTGGTCACGATACAACCATATATATTAAATAATCTAGAAGGGTATTATGAGTGGTACCACAAATTCCTGGATGTATATTCTTCTGTAGGTCATTTAATTGATCGTGATTTAGATTATAAACTATGGTTGCTTCAAAATTATCTCTATAATTTGGAGAGAGTATTGAACAATATGCTTATTATGAGAAATTCGTATAAGGAGAGTAATGAAGATATTGAGAAGGTTAAGAATTATGAATCAACAAAGTTAATCAGAATTGGAGAAATAGTATATCCTGATATGAGAAAGCTGACGACGGATATTCTAGAAGAGGCGAGTAAATTTTTCTCTAGCGGTATCTATAGAACGGAGTTTACCCCGTCAACAATTCGGGTGAGTGAGTATTCTTTTCCAGAATATTTTACGAAATTGGCACTGTTCTCTCGCGGGGAAGAGCTTCAGAGTATGGCTCGATTTCAGTTCCCTAATACCTAGCAATGATGGGGCATGCCCCACCTACCTGGCTCACCCTTGCACGAAGTCACCTCTCCCCCTACTCACCCCATAGCCACCCTGAAAAAAAGATCGCTTATAGGCCCTCCAGCCGCAACGGGCAGAAAATTTACGGTAAGGCGGTCAGATGTACATTTGCCACATGAAAACAGGTACTTAGTGGTCTTTCAAACGGCTGGAAAAAGTGGGTTACGCAAGCCGCAATGACGATGCTCAACACAGGGTGGCCAAAAACCCTCTGCTATGGTGTCAGCACAACCTATTGATTTTCCGATGTCTATACGTGTGTCCTGCGACCTGGCCAAAAACTTTAGTTTTCGGCCAGATTCGTTACCGGAAATTTTCCGGCGTTAGCGGCTGTGAGGCCTCCTAAGGCGTAGGCCGGCTCGGGTCGATGGTGTCGGGGAGGCAGAGCACCGTCAAATGCACAAACGGCTCTTGTTGGCGCCTCGCCACAAAACCGTCGTCCCGTGGCGTCACCTCCACTGCCTCCTGGGTGATGCGCTGCTGCTGGATCCGCAAGTCCTCAACACAATCCTCATGGCGGTCATAGCGGCGATGGATGGTCCAGGGATCGCTACGCGGCACGCCTGGCTCCAGGGATGCGATCGTTTCGATCCACATGACCCATCCGGCCAGGACGATCACGGCCCAGTGATGCATAGGGACTCCTTAGAGAAAATCGGCGCCGCAGCCATCAAAAACTGTCGTCGAGTCCACCCAGAGTCTGCTGGCGCTCGTCGACTTGCCGACCGGCTGACCGCATTTTACACCCTACGACGAACGCGGTGCCGCGCATACGAGATCATGTGCGCTGATCGTCCCTTTGTTGAGCACCGGAACGGCGGCCAAACCGTGGCCCCTTCTCAACATGGGGTATGTTCAGGATACGTGTTTATGTCTGACACGACATAAGCACGTATCCCGAACATACCCCTCAACGCCGGCCGTTGCCATCTCTTCGAGCGCGGCTGCGAGGGGAGCGGGTGCAGCCTGCACACAGGAGAAAAGCTCGCGCTGCGGAGAAGGCCTGTTCATCGATGGGGTACCGTCACACCACTCCTCCTTGCCCGTTTCGTGCGCGTTCGCCGATGCGGCCCTTGCTATGGCCTATCACCGACGTCATCCATGGATGGCATCATAGGCTACTCAATCGAGACCGCTTGTCCGCACATGTTGGCATGAACGAACAGAGTCTGTCGTGACTCTGTTGGCGAACTCCTCTATCGTGAATGCCGCAGATTATCTTAACGCGGGCATGCCCGCCATCAGAAATCACCGGCTTCGCCGCCGTCCCCGCCGTCATCCTCGCTGAAGAGCGGCAGCTGGAGGCCGTAGCGCGCCTTGGCGTGGTCGCGGTACGTCTGCGCCTTGAACAGGTGGTGCCGCGCCATGCCGTAGTGATACGCGACGACCTGCCGGTACTCCTCCGGGCCGAAGATCTCCTCCTGCATGAACACGCGCTCCGGCCGACCGTCATGGCCCTCCCGGACGATGTTGGCGACAGTCGGCCAACCGCGGCCGTCGGTGACTTGCCGCAACATGCGCCGCACGTGAATGCGCTCCATGTGGGCCACGGCCTTGGCGTAAAACTCCGGGGTGAAATAGCCGTGCGTGCGGCACAGGTCGACATATTCTTGGATGGTCCCCCAGCGTTGCAGCTGGGACACCTGGAGGAAATGCTCCCGCGTCCCCAACTTGGGTATGTGATCGAGTGGCGTCATGGCGGACTCCTCGTCCCTGGTGTTCGCCGTCAATCCACGGGTGCCGTGCGTCTGGCCGCACGGGGCACTCGCGTCAGCGGGTCAGCTGGGCCTGCTACATAAGTGCATTCTCTGGGCTCCCGTTGCCTTTTCGTCGGCGGTCATCCTTCAAGAGATGTTGAAGGCCATCTATTGAAGACTCATAATACTATAGCGTATCAGTGATGATGCCGTATCTGCAAGAACAATTCTCGCATGTTGAGGAGTCATAGGTCTCATCTTTGGGTCTTACCGTTCATCCCTTGAAGTTTTAGGGCATTGCCGAGCGCCTAGGGGCGGCTAGGCGGCAAGACGTCGGTCGCGCGCAGGGCTCGCAGGATCTCCTCCGCCTGCCGGCACTGGCAGGGCGATGAGAACCCGGGTGTCAACTCGGAAGTATCGAGAAACGAAGGAATTACTGGCCAGCTTCCGATAACGGCGCTCCTGTCAACTCAAGGGGTGAGATGACTAGAGAGGCTTGTGACGTGCTCTTGAGGACAATACGTCACTTGACGATATTCAATGGCTCCCATATAGTCTTCGCTCGATTCAGCGGAAAGGAGGCGATATGGTGGCCGACACGGTGTTACTGACCGTGCAGCAAGTCGCTGACCGTCTAGCGGTACAGCCCATTACGGTACGTCGCTGGCTCGCGCGTGGCGAAATAAAGGGCGTACGGTTCGGGAGGCTGTGGCGTATTAGTGAACAGGAGGTTGAGCGCTTTATCCGCGAACATCAACATGAGGGGGATAAACGATGGACGAATCACCGCGCCAACAACAGGAAGAGCAGCTGAGCCGCTGCAACCGCAAGTGGACGGAGGTCACAAACACCGCGGGTTACCCGATAGACCAAGGCATTCGGGAGCTACAAGACTGCATCGATACCGTACAGCGCTTGGACCTCCTTCCAGAAGAGACGCGCACAGAGACGATGCTGAGGTACTCCGACGCTATAGACGAACTCCGAGAGCGCAACCCGTAAGCACAGGAGGACTATGGACGAAGCGAACCGCGCGGAACGAATACTCGGCGACGCGATCGGCCGCCACATCATTGAGGCGATCGACGCGGGGTTCCAGCCGCCGCCAGGGGGAAGTGCTGGATACGGGGACTTGTGGGGGGTATCAGGACCAGGGGGCGGGGGCGATCGTGGCTCCTGGGGGCGATGCGGGCCCCTCTCCCTCGAGGGAGAGGGTGGGGGCCGCGGGTGGCCATGTGCACACGTGGATCGCGCTAGGCTATCTCCACCTCGGGGACCAACGGCTGCGGCGAGGGCAGCCGACGCACTGGCGTGTAGGTCTCTTCGCTCGGCGCCAATTCTACCCCCGCGGTCAGGGAGGCGACCAGGTGCTGAAGCCGCTGGAAGAGCTCTCGCACGCCCTGAGGCGAGTGGCGGTAGAACGCGAGCAGCTCCCGGTAGGTGCTGGCATTGGCGTGCAGGAGGGGAGCAGACCGCTCGTTGAGCTGTTCCACGGCCGCGACGATGCGCCGCAGGTCCTCCACGGTGTGGCCACAATGATGTTGGATCTCCTGGCAGGTGCGCTCGATTGCGGCGACGGCATTAAGGGTTCTGGCCATTGGCGGCAGGGCCGCGAAATCACGGCGGGCGATGGCTTCCAGCGCGGGGGTATAGGCTTCCTGCAGGGCCGACAACTCGCTGAGGAGCGTCTTCGCCTGGGTCAGCGCCGGGGCCCAGGCCTGCCGCAGCTCCTCGAGATCATCCGCTTCCTGATCATGCTGGCGGGCCTCCAGACGATTGAGCTGGGCGAGGTGGCCCCCCATAGCCAGGGCGTCCGGATCGGCATCACCCTGGCGGACGGTGGGCGTGGTGCTGGGTGTTTTGCGTGGCATAGGGTCCCCTTATTTCGCCGGTAACAATGAGTATTGGAAGGTCACGCTCTTCGCCGCCAGCATCGCGGTCAATGATGCAATGTCCGCGTTGAGGCTGGCCATCGCCTCGCTGATACGCTGCGGCGTGCCCTGGTGCTGCTCCACCGCGGTGGCGAGCTGTGGAGTGTCCGCGAATCGCCTCCACGGATTTGGACGTTTTATGTTGCAAAATATCGGTCACGCGAGGCAGGCAATTGTCATAACCTGCCGGCCTACGGCGAACGAGGCGCGTATGGAGGCCTCCGGCTGCACGAGACTGAGGAACAGTCGGGCAGGGGACGTGCGGTGGAAGCCGAGCGGGAGAGGAGTGGTCGCTCCCCTCCCGGCATGCGCAGGAGACACCCGCGGGGTGGCAGTGGTGGGGGCCTGCCCCGGTTAGGTATTGGGGGGGACGCCGCTAATCTCGCCCAGCGCCGAGCCGGGATCCCGCTCGACCGCCAGATCCCCGAGCGACACAATGCCCACCGCCTGCCCCCCGTCGACCACCGGCAAGCGGCGAATGGCATGGGTGCGCATGAGCCGCACCGCCTCCTCGACGCTTTCTGTGGGCGTCGCGGTGACTATGCTGTGACTGCAGATGTCGGCCAAGGTAGTGGTGGCCGGGTCCCGCGTCTCGGCCAGGATCCGCACGACAATATCCCGGTCCGTGACAATGCCGCAGACCTGGTTGTTCTCGATGACAATCACGTCGCCAATCTGCGCGTCCCGCATGGCGCGGGCGGCCTCGTGCACCGACGCAGTGCCGGGCAGCGCCACGGGGTTGGGGGTCATCAGCTCACGAATCTGCTGCGCCATAAGCGGCTCCTTCTCTTGGGGCTCAATCGGACCACAGACGGTTGGCCCAGAAGGGCTTGCCTCTGATACGCAAGACATGCGCCTATTGCCTTGGATCGAGGCGCTCCTGCTGTGCCCAACAGGTCAACGCTCGTCAGAGCTTCCTCTACGTTCGGTGGGGGTGATGCCCCACACGAGCGCCCGCCGCGACGTCAGATGCACGATGCAGGGGAAGTTGAGAGCCGTGCGCATGGAGAGGACAGCGTGGAGTGGGCAGGCGAAAGGAGAGAAGGGGTACTGACACCGGCCGTAACTGGTTCGCTGGCATGGGCATCCTCCTTCTCGGGAGCAGCCGCATCAACAGCCATGGAGAGCGGTGCAGTCAAGGAAAGCGTGCCCAGTGTACTGCACTCGTGCCGCATGTCAACTAAAAATGCCAGCAAAACCCAACCAGTAGCGGTTTTTCAGCAATCCACTTCAACAGACAACAATCCTTATCTCCTTCCACGGTCTGTCCTGCCTCCACACCTCGGGTACGTCGGCTGCACTCTGTCCAGACGTCAAGGCTGTATGGACGAGGATTATCTGTAGCGGCTGGCACTAATTGAACGCTCGGCTCGCAATAGAGCACCCTTCCTGGCCCACAATCATTGATTCTGGCGTGTGCTCCCGGCTCATATTGAGGGTCTTCGTCGAATGGCATTAAGTTAAGCTCCAACACCTCTCTTATCAATAAGTTACGTGCTTCTCATGGTGATCGAGTCGCCGTGAGCCGGATCGGCTCAGCATTGAACGGCGCAGGGTGAGCCTGGTGCGTTCCCAGTGGTAGGAGGTTCCACGAGATGCGCATGCACCCTAAACACCTTTGATACAATGGATTATGGCTATCTTAATGCCATTCGGGTCTTCGTCACTTTTGGTGATTCAGGTTCACGGAAGTAAAATTGCCACGAGGGAGGAGAAGGTGGCGAACTGAAAATCCCTGTTAATCAATGGAGAAATGAGCACTCTTTTCGCGATGAGCTGAGCCATCACCTGGTGTTCAAACATGGCCAAGACCTCCTTTACCTCAGTGGGGAGTTAAGCCGCCTAGCGAAGGCCCACTGTCTAACGTCCCCGGTGCGGAGCGGGGTTGCTTCTTGCTGCCTTTAGGCGTTTTGCCAGCCGGGGTTCGTGACATCGCGGGGATCAAAGTGGTTTTCTTGCTCAATGATCTTGCCCGCACTATTCACCGTAAAACGATCGGCGACCCGCAACGTGGCCCGCGGGTTGACCGTGTGGATTTCCGCTTCCGTGATAATGGCCGTCAGCTGGTCGTTGATGTAATGCTCGATGACCTTCACTTCCCCCAAAGCGGGCACCATCGGCGGCCACCAAATGGTCCGTAACGCCTCTTTCCCCACCAGAGGGTTATGGACCCCTCCAGGAGCGAGAGGGGCACGCAGCACGACGTTATCGTCATAGGGGATCGCGGCAAAATCCTTCTGCGCCAACGCTCCGAAGTACGCCTCAGCCACTGTGCGGAGTTGTGCCCTCCGCTGGGCGACGGTGCTCTCTTCTTGCTCAGGCATCGTTCGACTCCTTTCCTGCGAAGTGGTAGCTCCGTGTCTTGGAGTTTTTCCCCGCGCCGTTGGCGCCCAACTATTGAGTATATGGAAATGTTTCCCCATAACCTCTCAATAGCCCTGCATGAAATGTGGGTCTCATCCCTCGTTCGGGTGGCTTATCTGGAAAATTCTGAGCATAATAGCCTAAATCCGGGTCGTATACTTCAAGCTTTTCGGCATCATGGCCCGTGGCAGGTGACGGCCTGAGGAGAGGTTCAGGTGAGTCGGCTTAACTCCCCACTGAGGTAAAGGAGGTCCTGGCCATGTTTGTGGTGTTCACCAAAAGTGACGAAGAGCCCACATTGATTGCACCCGGGCCCACATTATTGATCCTGAGTTCGCAATCGTAGCTCGCCGGCCCAAATTATTTGCAACTGACTGAGGGTGCCAAACGGGTGTCTGGCGCTCGCCCACAGCTGGAGAGCCCAACCCTTGCCCCAGAGCCTGTGCTGTGCAAACCTCGCCAAAGTTTCCGTTACACTGGTGAAGAATGAACTCGACCTTGTCTGGTCGGGATCAACTTGCCGAGCCCCCAGGGCCGCACAGCGGCAGGATGAGGCTCCTCATGTGAAAAAGGCAAAGTCTGCAATTTTACGGAGTTACGATGACCCGATAAGGTCCGCTTAACAAGCCAAATACGTCACGAAAATTTTGGCGAGGGTTGCGCTTGGTCCCCATACCACGCTGCCATGTGTTATCTCCCCGCCGCCGCGCCAAAGTTGTCCAACATCGCTTGCGCGCCTTTCGCCAAAGTGACCACATTTTTCGCCGTCAGTGGGGTGGGGCCCGGCTCAAGGCTCACTTGCACCCGCGCGCGTTGGTACGGTGGAGGTGCCTCCAGGGCGCTCCATTCCCGAACGTCGATCCAGGTCCCATCGGCCTCGAGCGCGATGACTTTGACGTGGCTCGCCGGCAGCTGGAGGTAGTCAATGTCGCGCAGGTAGCCCGTTTCACCGATCTCGGATGCGGGTAATTCGATCGTCAGCCATACAGCCATGACACCCTCCTTTGCGCTCCGGTCAACTTCGTGTTCCGCCTCACTCTCGCACACGATGTCGTTGCCACTGGCGTGTGTAACCGTGGTGTGTCCGCGAATCCTCTCCACGGATGTGACCGGTTTCATCTGCAAACACATCTCGTCGTGAAGGCACCAGGTATCGCAGCTCAGCGAATCACCTCGTCGGCCTGGAAGAGGAGCGTCGGGGGAATCGTGAGGCCGAGGGCGTCGGCGGTCTTGAGGTTGATGACCAGCTCGAAGGTCGTCGGTTGCTCGACCGGCAACTCGGCTGGATTGGCGCCTTTCAGGACCTTGTCGACATAGACGGCGACGCGTCGGTTGACGTCGACCGGGTTTGCCCCATAGGATATGAGCCCCCCGGCAGCCACAGACGGTTTCGCGCTGTAGATCGCGGGGAGCCGACTCTTGGCGGCCAGGTCGGCAATCCGTCCGCGCTGCGGATCGATCAGCTGCGGCTCGGCGAACACGACGAGCGCCTCCGCGTCCGCGCGGGTCATCGCGGCGAAGGCGCTCTCCAGCTCCTCCGCACGGCGGACCTCCACGACCTGCAGGTGCAGCCCCAACGCCCCGGCCGCCACGGTCAGGTTGCGGAGCAGCGGCGCATGTCCGGGCGAGGCCGGGTTGGCCAACACGGCGATGCGCGTGCTCTGGGGCACGAGCTCCTTGAGGAATTCCAGCTGTTTGCCGATGAGCGTCGCCCTGAGATTGCTCAAGCCGGTGATATTCCCCCCCGGCCGCGCTAAACTCGCGACGAACCCTTCCCCAACCGGGTCATAGTTGCCCGTCATGACGATCGGGATCGTGCGCGTCGCGCGCTGGGCCCCA
>JBKPCR010000397.1:0-9113 GCA_046727435.1 bacterium
ATTCACAGCTGTGGGGGTGGCCTGCTCTACCAGCGCCGGGGAGTACAGACCATCAGGGCCCATAAACTTGGCGCCGGCATCGAACAGCCCCAGGGCCTTCATCTGCTGGATGACTTGCGGGCCGCCGGAATCGATCACGAAGCCGCCATAGATCAAGTCGGCGCGGGCCGCCTTGACCTTGGTCAGCAACGCCCGGAAATCGATATCGACCGATTCTACTCCCTCATGGCCCACCACTTGAAGACCCAATTCCTTGGATGTCTTTTCGAAGACATCCGCGATACCTTTGCCATAGAGCTGGCGATCGTCGAGGATAAAGACCCGTTTGAACCCCAGGCATTGCGCCAGTTTGGCAGCGGCAGCGCCCTGGATATCATCGGACGGAAAAGGGCGGAAATAGTTGACTTTGCCAGCAGGGCGATAGATGCCGGGTTCCCCTGGCGCATTGCCAGGCTTGGTCAGACCGGGATAGGTGTTGGCGACGGTCACCTGCGCCATACCCGCCTTGTTCGTGATCGGCATGCTGACCTTCGCCGCGCCGCTATTGTATGTACCGATATAGACCACGGCATCGGCGTCGGCGATGGCCTTTTGGGCGTTTTCGGCTTCGACGGTACCATCCCAACTGCCGGTGACCGGCGAGGCATCATCGAGATTCACCACCTCGATTTTATACCCCGCCACCATGCCGCCCGCGTGCTCGATCGCCAAATCGACGGCACGCTTCATGGCGGTCCCTTCCGGAATCATCGCGCCCTGCATCGGCCAGCTCGTGTATAGCTTGATGACGCCTTTCGGTTGCTCGCCGGCGAGGACAGGGACCACGCCCAAGGCCAGGAAGAGTATGACACCCCAGAAGATCCATGGAGAAATCCTCCACCCCTTCATCCTCCGCCTCCTCTCTCGTCGTACGGGGCAACTCAACGTCTGTCTGCAGTGCGCGACTGACGACCGAACATCGCGCGCTTACCGTAACCTAACGACTCCGACATTGTCAATGCCCATCACTTCGGGGTTTGCGACCTTCTGGCCGTGGCGGTAATATGATTGTAAGGCAAGTCAACCCATTAGCAAAAGGAGGATTTTGCCATGGCGGACGAATATTTCAACTATATCGACGGCAAATGGCAGGCGTCCCATGCCGGGCGCATCTTCGGAGACTTAAACCCAGCCAATAAAACGGATGTCATCGGAGTCTTCCCCCGTTCAAATGCGAGCGATGTCGAGGCGGCGGTGAAAGCAGCCCAGGGGCACTATCCCCGTTGGCGCAAGGTGCCAGCGCCACGGCGGGCGGAGATCATGTTCCGTGCGGCTGAAATTATGGTGAAGCGCAAGGATGAGCTGGCGCGGTTAATGACTCGTGAGATGGGGAAAGTGCTCAAAGAGGCCAGCGGCGACGTCCAGGAAGCCATCGACATGACCTACTACATCGCCGGTGAGGGGCGACGGCTCTTCGGCCAGACCACCCCTTCGGAGCTGCCGGATAAGTTTGCCATGTCGGTGCGGGTGCCGATCGGCGTAGCGGCAGCCATCACGCCGTGGAACTTTCCGCTCGCCATCCCGACCTGGAAACTGATTCCGGCGCTGGTGGCGGGGAACACGATGGTCTTCAAGCCCGCCGAAGATACCCCGCTGATGGGGCAACGTCTGGTGGAAATCTTGCTCGAAGCCGGTTTGCCAGAGGGGGTGCTCAACCTTGTGCAAGGGATTGGTGAGGAAGCCGGGGCAGCGCTCGTCGCCCATCCCGATGTCAACGTGGTCTCCTTCACCGGCTCCAGCGAGACCGGTCGCGAGGTGGCGAAGGTCTGCGCCGAACACTACAAAAAAGTGGCGCTGGAGATGGGGGGCAAGAATCCCATTATCGTCATGGATGACGCCGACCTCGATCTCGCCTTAGAAGGCGCCGTCTGGGGGGCTTTCGGCACCACCGGCCAGCGCTGCACGGCCGCCAGCCGTCTGCTCGTGCACCGCGCCGTACTGCAGGAATTCACCGATCGCCTGGTCGAACGCGTTCAGCAGTTGCGCCTGGGCGATGGCCTGCTACCGACGACCGATGTTGGTCCGCTGATCAATGAGGCCCAACTCAGACGCGTGCACGGCTACACTGAGATCGCCAGGCAGGAGGGGGCGAAGATCCTCACCGGCGGGCAGATCTACACCGAGGGCGACTGCGCCAAGGGCTTCTTCTATGCACCGACGATCTTCGCTGACGTCACCCCGGACATGCGCATTGCTCAGGAGGAGATCTTCGGGCCGTGTCCGGCGATCATGGAGGTGGGCAGCCTCGAAGAGGCGATCGACGTGGCCAACTCGACCACCTACGGCCTGTCGTCAGCGATCTACACGCGTGATGTGAACAAGGCCTTCATCGCCCTGCGCGAACTTGAGGCCGGCATCACCTACGTCAACTCATCGACCATCGGCGCCGAGGTGCATCTGCCCTTTGGTGGCATGAAGCACACCGGCAACGGCCATCGGGAGGGAAGTCAAACGGTCCTGGACGTGTTCACCGAATGGAAAACGCTCTACATCGACTACAGCGGCCGCTTGCAGAAGGCGCAGATCGATATCGGGTAGTACATCAGCGCTCTAGTGCATGGGGGCGAGGGCTCCACGTCCTCGCCCTGCTTGGCCTGCCGAGGGACGCCTAGCAATGGCCCCTGCGGCAAAACTCTGCCCTGAGTGCTTCAAATTCCGCCCAGCTTCCGGTATCCATGCTGTCTCCGCTGTGCGCCGCGTGGCTATCAATGCCGCCCGAGGATCGACTGAAGACTGGTGAAAGTCGTGTGTGTGCGGAATCATGAGTGTCGCGCCGCGAGCAGGTTGCGCAATCCAACATAGCCGATATCTCGTTGCGCTATATTGTTACTGCGGGCGAGCGCGAGGAATAATTTCATAGCTTCCGACCGATCCTGAGAGCCAATATAGAGCGACATCTTCCTCAACGCCCATTCCGCTACCTCGTGCACATTCCTATCATGATCTGTGAGGAGCTTGTACAGGGCCGAAAGAGCCTCAAGGCTTGCTACCACTCGCCCCATCTGCTCTAGTGCCATGGCTGCCACCCGACGTATAGCCCCTGTAGGGTCAGATAACAGCTTGAGGAGAGCTGTGACGACCTCAGGGGTTGCCGCTGCTTGCCCCATCTGCCCTATCGCCGCCGCGGCTGCCCGGCGTACGGCCTCTTCAGGGTCAGATAACAGCTTGAGGAGAGCTGTGACGACCTCAGGGGTTGCCGCTGCTTGCCCCATCTGCTCTAGTGCCATGGCTGCCACTCGACGTATAGCTCCTGTAGGGTCAGACAACAGCTTGAGGAGGGCTGCGACGACCTCAGGGGTTGCCGCTGCTTGCCCCATCTGCCCTAACACCCTGGCTGCCTCGCTTCGCACAGCTCCGCTCGGGTCAGACAACAGCCTGAGGAGAGCTGCAAAGACCTCAGGTGTTGCCACCGCTCGCCCCATCTGCCCCAACGCCGCCACCGCTGCCTGGCGCACATACCATTCAGGATTCGTTAGGATCTTAAGCAAGGTAGGCAGAATCTCAGGCATGATTGCCGCCCGCCCCATCCTGCCTAATACTATCGCCGCCGCTTGGCGCACCCCATCCCTCGGGTCAAACAAGAACCCAATGGAGGCAGAGAGAACCTCAGGTGTTGCCGCTGCTTGCCCCATCTGCGCCAGTGTCCTGGCCGCTGCCCGGCGTACGGCCCTTGCAGGGTCAGACAACAGCTTGAGGAGAGCTGCGACGACCTCAGGGGTTGCCGCTGCTTGCCCCATCTGCAACCACGCCACTACCGCTGCCCAGCGTACGGTCCCTGCAGGGTCAGACAACAGTCTGAGGAGAGCTGCGACGACCTCAGGGGTTGCCGCTGCTTGCCCCATCTGCCCTAACGCCGCTGCGGCTGCTCGGCGTATGGCCTCTGCGGGGTCAGACAACAGTCTGAGGAGAGCTGCGACGACCTCAGGGGTTGCCGCTGCTTGCCCCATCTGCCCTAACGCCACTGCGGCTGCTCGGCGTATGGCCTCTGCGGGGTCAAGCAGCAGCCTGAGAAGAGCTGCAAAAACCTCAGGTGTGGCGGCTGCCTGGCTCATCTGGCCCAATGCCGCCACCGCTGCCCGGCGTACGGCCCTTACAGGATCAGATAGCAGCCTGAGAAGAGCTTCGAGGACCTCAGGTATAGCCGCTGCTTGCCCCATTTTTCCTAACGCTGCTGCAGCTGTTAGCCGGCAGACTTCACTTTTAGGGATGGTTAATCGCTGAGTCAGCACTTTCAATAGACTGACTCCAGCAAATGTCCCACTGAGCCGCGAGAATACTTTTCTAATGTCTTCTCGTAGCGTATGGGGTGAATTGGAAGCAAAGTAGATTTTGATTAGTTGAGAAAGGATTGCACGGCGTAAATCAGCATCTAAGTGCACGTCATCGGCCAAGCACTGCGCAGCCAGGAGCAAGTCACGATGAAGGACGTCTTCATGCTCGCTATTTGCTTCGAGAATCATACGCACAAAGCAAGTAGCTTGATATTGGCTGAATTCGCCAAAATGACCAGCTGTGAGGAGTATAGCCTCGGTCCAGCGCGGATCGTCGATCAATGGTTTGAGCACGCTGTTCCCTGCACGTTCCCAGATGTCTGCCAGGCGAAGAGCGGCGAAATATTCTTCAAACGTTAGATGTAAGAAACCATAGCTCCCACAGTCGTTTTGATCCAGGCCACGCTCTAAAAAAATCCCGCTGAACTCGCTCACATTTCGACGGAACTGAGAAGCACGAATGTGTGCCTCATTCTCACTCAAGGTGGGATCGTGTCGCAGCAGCGTTTCTATGAGCAAGCGGTCCAGCTCCTGCTCGTCGATCAGCCCGGTGGAACTAGTCTGATGTAGATGCCACGCGATGGCTGGCAAAAGCACATGCATTGTCTCTTGCACATCCCAGCCTTCTGGGGTCACCCTCCGATGGCTCATCCACTCATCAACTAGCGTTTCAGCAGCTAGACGATAAAGCCTCACGCGATGGCGCGGTAGTTTATCCCCTCTCCAGTGTATGAGGGCAATAACCGTGAGCAGCAACGGATTAGACGCAAGTCGGCGGATAGAAGGACTCCGCTCTACGGCCTGCATCAGCTTGTCCGCTCCTTCGGCCATTCCTAAAGCCTTGTACCAGCTCTGAATGAAGCGATGAATCTCATTCTCTTCAAATGGGCTGATGGTGAACTGTGAGAACTCTCGGCTGAGTTGCGCCTCACGATAACCGACGACGCGCGATGTCACCAGTATTCGACAACGCGGGTGAGAGAAGGCAAATTCCTCGATGCGCCGTGCCACCTCGCGCCGCTGGATCGTGTCAATGATTTCATCCATGCCATCCAGGAGAAACAAAATCCGTCCTTGCCCCATCGCATCTTTGACGAGGTCGTCAGATAATGGCAGTTGGCGGACCCTACAGCCAAGGGATGCGAAGGCGTCAAGCGTGGTTTCAGGCTTTTGCTGGAGATGTTGCGCGTATTCACCAATGCGGACATATACCGGTAGGCAGCTGGCAAGGTCAGGTATTCGATTGAGGAGCTCCGACTGGCCATTGACGAGTTGCGATTTTACCAGTCCGTAGGTTACATAGCGCAGCAACGTGGTCTTGCCAGCGCCGGGATCACCCAGCACGACAGCACGGTTTTCTTGCAACAGCTCAGGGATGTCGATGGGGCGCGCCGTGACTTCATGGGTGGCCTCGAATGCCCAATGTGCTCTCGTGCGCCGCATCTCATTGAGCATGCTTGCGGGCTGCTGAACTCCATCAATCTCTTCGATCATTCTGGGCTCGGCCGAGGCCGAAACTCTTAGACTCAAGAATGCCGGGCTATCTGCTGATTTGACCTGTTGCTCAGCGCGCAACGGGATGAAGATATCGTCCATGCGCATCTGTACAATCTGTCCACCGCGCATAGGGGCAAGCCCTTGGAGATTGACGTACTCACAATGCGCGACAAGGGCTTGTAGGTAGCTCCTGCGCATACTCTCCAGAGAGTCCCAGCCTGGCGGCGGTTCGACGAACAACGTTGCACTGCGCCAGGAATAGAAATCAGGCGCCTGTGTGGAGATTTCAGCCAGAATTGCCCGATTGACCCAAAGAATGACAGCGATGCTCGTGCGTCCGAAGCGATTTCGTTGGAGGTTCAGCAGTTGGATCGCCTCCGTTCGTTTGTCACGTGGGAGAGCTTCTAGTCCCGTCACAGAAACCGCAGGCCGTCCGTCGCCTGATGCTGTGGCTTCAACGGCGCCTTCGAGAAGGCTGAGATGCTCGGCATCGTAGCGAAAGTCGCGCAGCGTGATTTCCGCGGGCATGCGCTTGCGGAGTACGTCCAGGGCATGGTCACGTAATACCGTATCATCAGTAACGCCGAAAAGGATGGACGTATCCTCGGCCTGCTGGAGCTCAAGCGCCATGTGCTCAATAGTTTGGTCAAATGGACTCATCACAATCACCCTTTGTCTTACAGTAGCGGCAAGACATTCGGATGCGCATCGAACCACGAGTGACCGCTATCGTCCTGATAGGACAGCAGGTGCAGGCTCCGCAGGAGTTCGTCTTCTACAGTCTCACGCTGGCCGCCACTAAGCTCACCCTGTGTCATTACTTGTCTAAGCGCTTCGCGGTGATCAACGGTGAGACGGAGGGAGACATCCTGTCGCTGCTGATCAACAACATTCTGCGCGATCATTTCATCGATCTGCATTTTGCCGAGCAGCTGGGCAAACTCTACGGCATTGCGGACATAGCGAATCAATTCACGCATCACACCACCGCTTGTCCTGGCGAGCAAATCCAAGGCCGCCGGCGAGATCATATCATCCACGATCTTGCCGCGCGCTGTGAGTCGTTTGGAGATAACTTTGCGCATGACCTTCAGCCCGTTTTCGTCCGGGTTGCGCGCCAGCTTCCAATTGTCCCCCGTCAATGGACGCCTCTGAACGGTAGGATTGGGCAACATCCGATATTCGTCAAAGATGTTCACAGCCTGACCGGCAGTCAGACGGTGGTGGAACTCAATGGGTGAGGCATACACCAAGGCACATGCAGGTTCCGTCAGCAGGGTACTTTCAGCGAAGAGCAGCCTTGCACGTGCAGAGGAAACTTTGTCGAGGCCATCTGTGATGATCAGCACCAGCTTTTGGGCCTTGTCTTGCACCCCATCGATGATATTGTTCAAGGCTCCGATCACCTCTTGTCGGTTCGCTGGCAACTCGAGGGTTTTGACAAGGTCGTCTCGTACATTGAGCTCAAGACGAATGGCCTTAAATACTTGGTCTGCCCCAATGACTGCGGCCCCTGCAGCTATTGCGACGGCCGGTCCACCGACAGCACCAGCTCCGGTCGTCAGAGCGATGGCGAACACTTGTTTGAGGAGTTGCTCTAATTTCAGCGAGAATTCTTTACGCTCTTCGTAGCGCCGCACGAACTTCGCTAAGCTCCTCAAGAGGTTATCTGTGAGCCGCTTATTCGGCCGAAGGTCAGCAGCCTCGGCAGCGGCGTGAACTGCGAGGCCCATGCCAAGAAGCACCTCAAAGTGATTGGCGGTTTCTGTCAAGCTTGTCTCGGCGTCAAACCACACGACAAAGAAATCGCCCGCCAGCTCCTGCCCCAGGCGCATCAGTTCTGTGCTTTTGCCACTGCCGCGATGCCCTGTGAACAGTGCCTTGTAGGGGTGCTGCTGACCAATGTTATTTTGGAAATTCAGCTTCAATCGTTGCAGCAGACTGCGAGTCGGATCATCTTCATGGCGATCTACAAAGAAACGGATGATCTCCTCAGGACGAACTTGTCCCACCGGTCTGAAATCATTAACAATTGAGCGCCAAAACTCCCGTGCTGTTTGCAGCATGCCTCCCTCTCGTAATCCCTCCCGGTGCCCACTTGGCAATTGTAGGATTGGTTGAACCTCCAGTCAATCTTATCTATTCGATCGCTCGTCAGGGTTGGCAAGCTTTTCGCGGGAGTGACCCTCGGCCGTATCCTGCGTTGTGATTTCACAGGTCAGAGTCCCGAATGGGACTGTAAGCGGAGTGTTCTGCGGCACAGTCCCCATGGCGGCAACGGTCTTGGCTATTTCAAACAGGCCTTGTCTTTGCTGCCTGATGACTATCGCACCCCCTGCTATGCTGCCCGCGCCGCCCACGTACTGAGTGCTCCCGAGCCCATGAATGGGTGCGCATAGAGTCTGGAAGCTGTGTCAGTTTCGCCAATGACCATCATAAAGCCGCCGGAGATCCTGATGGGCCGCGTCTTGGGTCTATGACTGCACGCTGTCCTGCTTCTGGGCCTGCTCATCCTCGCTCTTCAATGTGTCCAGCAGGGGGTCCCGGTGTTTGTAGAGCGAGTGAGACGGGTGGGATGCTTCGCCAGGGCATAGGCGGTGATTAGCAGCAGGGCAATGGTTGAGTCCACGTAGCACACTACAGCATCTGGTAGGCGGTCGGGATTAATCTTCCCCAAGCTCACGGTTTCGCCTGGTGTGGCGCCGGAGAGGCCGCTCGTGTCGGGGCGGGCGTCGGTGATTTGCAGCAAACAGTCGTGTCCCTTACCGTCGATGGCGAGGACCTCATCGTCGTTCCCTCGCCCCGTCCATCTCCTGGAGGGAGAGAAGGTAATCATTAGCCCCCAATCGCAGGGCCTCGATCGCAGAGGCAAGGCTGGCACGCGCAGTCAGCATACTCACGGATGCCGCTTCATCGCTTCCCGGAGACATGTCTGCCATTCGTCCGCTCTCCCCAGCGCCCGAAGATCCCGCCGAATAGCATCCTGCATCAGATTTGGAGCGTCTGAACGGCTACTCGTGATCTGTAGTTCGGTCAAGTACGCCACTTGGGCAGCTCTCCAGATGACATTCGCCCGGCCGTCGACCGGGCCATCGTAGCGTCCTAGCCAGGCATAGGCCTGCTGATAGCAACGTCGCACGGGGTCCGGTTGGGCTTGTCCGGGTCGGTCTCCATCTGCTGAAGGACGCATGTAGACCTTCGTGGTAATGACATAGCCTAGACTTTCCAGACAGTCCGCCTCTCGGTCAGCTCGTACGGCGTCCAGGTCGGCCAGTGGATCCCAGGCATAGTCCTGCGCCGATCGAG
>JBKPCR010000398.1:0-11582 GCA_046727435.1 bacterium
TCACCAAGAATGGCAGGAATCGCCTTAATGGTTCGGATGTCCTTATCTTTCTCCTCGTCCGGCAATTCCGACCAGGATACGAGGTCGGGATGGTCAGGTTGTTTAATACGGCGCTCTTGCATCCAGCGTTCGTGCTCCATGCGCGCCAATCTCTCAATCTCGGGTTCCGAGAATTTAAAGTCTGGATCAGGGTTGCCCTCCTCGAAAGTGCATCCTGCGGCAGCGAGTAGAATTGGATAACCCGCGGCTTGCTCGCGACTGGACTTCTTATAAAGATCACTCAGCTTTTCCCAATGTTGCAGCGCAGGTCGATCGCCAATCTTTGGGGCATTTCCTTGCTTGTCCGTTTGGTTTAGTTCTTCGCTCAAGTAGTGCTCATGAATTTTCCTAGCGATTTCGTCAAGCTTCGCTCCGAGGACTTGCTGATGCTGGACAAGGGCCATGAAAGCATTGCCGTCCACGTGCATGTGGAGTTGATGTAGGGGCGGGAGCAGCGACGGATCGAAATGGGTACGACCGACCAGATGGCTCATGTCGAGGATAGCCTCGAGAGACCGTGCTCCGTGAGAGTATTCAGGAACCTGAAGGAAAGCGCGCAGAACTCCGTCGTCTATCCGCAGCGCGTCTGAGCCGTCCTTCAGCGTCGGGAATTTCTCCAGTAGGTTACTCCGCAGAATCAGAGCACGCCGGAGAAGGTTGGTGTTGACCGCCGGGTTAAGGCCAAAGACATCTACGTGGCCGCGCAAGCGACTAATGAAATCGGGAAGTTTGACGCTTTGGGGGTTGTCTTTTTCTGAAGAGACGCCGATGGGGGAAGTCTGAGCCGCTCCATCCTCCGCCGTCAGGCTTTGTTGCGATTCCCGTCCGGCCCTGGCTGCAGCCTGCTCGACGCGGTTTGATCCTCGCTCACCAGATACCCTCAGATGAGCTGCTATCCTGCCCGCAGATTCATTCGGCCCTGTAATCCGGTCGCTAGCACGCGTGGTTTTCCTTTCGAATTCCGCAAATGTACTTGCTGTCCCCCCTGCGAAAACGAAAATGGCCTTCCCGATATCATGCGTGAACAGGCCATCGGCAAAGATACCGTCTTGCATGGGAGCAAGGAAGTACTTTAACCAGCCAAGGCTTTGCGAGCCAAACTTCGAGTCGAACTCGTCAAAGAAGACGAGGGGCACTTTCCCCTGAATGGCATGATCGCGTACACGATGCAGAGCATTCACGAGATAATCCGGACTGTTCCACTGCGAGACATTGAAATTCAGCTCTTCAATCTTCTCGTTTGTACCTAAGCTGCGTGCCACTTGGGTGACGCCGAAGGACTTGCCGCTGCCGGGAGTGCCGAACACAGCAAGGCATAAGGGACGTTTTGGACGAGGTGTGCCTAAAAACTCCCGAATGAGATTCCTGATGCTACGGTAACTTTCAATTTCTGATCGTTCCAAAGCGATAAGTTTGCCAAACTGCCCGATGGGAACATCTTTAAAGACTTTCTCCACACCATGACGTGCAACTTCCGCGGCTAGGTCGTAAAAGACTCGATCGCGCCTCGATTCAAGCGTCCGCCAGGAGCGAAAATCGAGGGAGTCTCTAGCAGAAGACGAGCGCGGGGGTTCCGGCAGCCGAACATCGAAGACATCCGGTGTGTTGCTTGGCGGAGGCTGAAAGATCTCGCCAAGGGGATATTTTGGCGGTCGCCCTACCTTGCGAGATCCTTCCTCCATATTACACGGGCCAAAGCCTTCTTCCAACAAGCTGTGCATCACTGTGAGGCCGCGGCGAATGCCTTTCTGCAATGACTCATCAATTTGCTCAAGCGCCTGCGTTTCATGATAAGATTCAACTAGCATAGCAGTGATTGTGGCCGCGAATGCCGAACCAAAGCCGCTCATGTCTCCGCGTTCCATCCTGAGCAACTCGCCTTCAGTGAGATTAGGAAGATACCAAAGATGGGCGCTGCTGACTTGGTCACGGACGCATCGCACCAATATGACCGCTTCAATGCCAAGTGTGACGATGATAAACGGACAACTTCTGAGACCCGCGAATCTGGGCTCCCGCGCAAGCGAGAGAATCAAATCCGTGGCGGTGCGTTCCCACGACAGCCCCCGGCTGATGCTGCCGCCTTCGACACGTAGTTCGTCCGCGCCCAAGAGCACGACGGTACGCCCGAGGTGAAAGGCTTTGAGACGTTCCCACAATGCTCCTTGACCGAGAGGACGGCGGACTTTGTAGAGCAATAGCGGTTTGCACCCATCATTCAACGCCAGCGGCCATGCACTCTCACTGTCGCGAAATCCATTGCCAGCGTCATCCAGCAACACTATGTGCGCGTTTCGATCATCACCTTCAACTGGTATGACTTTAGGTTTTGTGGGATACGATGGCCCAGCATAGCCATCAAAGTGAGCTACGACCCAATGGGAAACTTTTTTGCGGTCTCGCTCACGATCTCGGCTACCAAGCATCAGCATCGAGTGAATAATCTTTTCCGGAGGTATATTCTCAAGGTTTGGCTCCAGCTCTGGTTTCACCACTTTTGCCGCATTGCCAACGGCCGCATCTACGAAGTCTGCAGTCAACCATGCGCCACCGCGCCTCGCATACATGTGTCGCCCGCCGCGGAGCTGCCAATTCATCGGCTGAGATGAATCTTGCCCTGGCACGAGCGACTCTACAGGAATGGATAACCAGTCGATGCAAACATCACCCGCAACAACGATGCACGGACTCGGCACTGACTTTCCTTCAGGGGAGAGATCTGACATCATTGTTTCTCCTGTATTGAGGCGCTGAGCAGTGGTTAAGCAAATGGAATCATGACTGTAGATGTATCGCCTGAAGGAAATACCCGCCCTACTTATACGGCATTCGCCGATCTTGAGTAATAGCTAGCCGCCCCACGAATGAGCTAACCGGACGCCGGTGTTCATCGAGATGTTATGTGGCGTGTAACGATCATTGCGGGCCTTCGACAAATCTGCGCACCTGGTTCTCAATCGGCCCGATATTCGATTTGTCAGCCAGTGAAGCGTAGATGTCACCGCCCAAATCTGCAGGCATCTTGGCGCCAATCTCGCGGATGATTAGCACCTGATCTTTGCCCTTCGCGTTGATGAAATAGCCAGCTTCAAAAACGACGTTATCCCGCGGAACCGCTTTATCCGCATGAGCATCATCCATGAGTGTGTCGTCCTTCGTGAAAAGAAAGACTCCTGTGCTGCAGCGAACGGCGGCCTCCTCGATCTGCTGCAAGATACTCCGACCGGGCAGGAAATCTGTTTGCCAGTCCAGCACCGTTGCACCCACGTCGGCTTGGAGGAACCGCTTTACATTTCGTGCAGTTCCTTGGGAACTACTGCAATAACCGAGGAAAACATCTCGTCGTTTATCTAGCTCCTCTTTCCAATATCTGACGGGGGCAAGAAAATTGTTTGTGCCTAACCATGCGCGGTCCGCCGTCTGCGGGAATTCCCCAACGTGGCCGCGATAGCTCGAATCAAATACGACCCGGCGCTGGACATCTTCCTGGACGACCACAAGCATCGGTAGGCCAAGCGTAAAGGCCAATGCCCCCTCATAGTGGCAAAATTCAGTGGGTAGCTTTCTCTCGCCTTCCCTGGTGGAAAACACCCATCGGGGCAGGCCAATAATCACCGCTCCTACGCAGCGCCTTACGACATAATCCGCTTTGCAGCACTGCCGCCATACGGATAGTGCCCCATAACGGGGCACAGTTGAGCACTCGAGCGCCGAAAGCCTGGATGTCCCCCAATCGCGGTTCGTCCCTTGGTTAGGCAATGATTAATTCAATTCACAGTCACAATCGAAGTGAGCCCTCGAGGCAGGTAACGGACGAGCCACCAATCTCATCAGAATAGTCGGGCGCAATTATCGGTTACTTTGGCACTCCGGCCAGCCCAGCTACTCGGTAGGACGGGGGTGTCAGCATGGCCTTTACGAGCTGACCGAGCTTTTCGCCCGGGTTGCTGGTCGGGTTGAAAACGCTAGCTATCGCGCGAGGGACCCGCACTTCATTGGGAATATTTAAGCATGGACGCGATTTCTGAGTCCGAGTTGCACGATCCCGGGTAAGCGATTCCCGGCGCTCGGCGCTGCCATTCGCTGGGCTCAATGGTTACTCGCAGGACTGCGCAGGCCCGGCGCAGCCAAAGATGCGGGCCGACAATCCAGACAGCCGTGTGCGACTGGCTGACTGACACGAGTTGCAGCCCGTCCGGGCTAAACACCAGCTTGAGCGTAAAAGCGGGATCCTTTACCTCGAAAGGGTCCCCGATCGGCCAACCAGATTCAGCATCGAGGAGCACGATTTTCTTCCTCTCCATACCAAACTGACTCGCAAGCACCTGCAGTTGATCGCTTCCGGCAACGGCGATCAACCGGCCGTCCGGACTCAAAGCGATGGCGCTGATCGATCCGAATCCGGTGGGCAGAGTGCTGAGGAGCGACCGATTCGCTCCGATAGTCGCGATTCGCACTACGTTCGCAGTGGCCGCCACCCAGCGTCTGCCGTCCATAGTCGCGGCGCCTGCGACGACCGGTTGTCCAGCCTCTGGGATCATCTCAGCAAGGTCACGTCGAAGCTGTTGGTCCCTCAAGATCGCCTTGTCATTCTCGATCAATACCGAGACCCGAACCTCCCGTTGGGCCGGCGCTCGGCCTGCGCCGTGGGATGGCGAATCTGCGGCTGTCGGGCCCGGCTCGAGGCCGCTCATCGATTGTGACGGGAGTTGGATAAGGCGAGGCGACTTGAGAGATTCGCCATCGAGAATGAGCGCGTCGCCGCTCGGCGCAAATGCGACATCCTCGCTCGAGTCATCGGGGCCCGCCACAACCCAGCCCCCTTCCAGGTCGTCACCGCCCCTTAGTCGGTGGACGATGACGTTTCCGTCGTCGCCCCCGGTCGCAACAAGTAGTCCGTCGGGACTAAAAGCCACGGCGGAGACCAGGCCAGCGTGCCCCACCAGTCGTTGGACTGGACCGTGCTCATCCAAGGGGCCGATGAGTGCCACGCGCCCCTGCGCAACAGCAACGCGCTCTCCCTTCAGATCGAATGTCGAGACGGGAGTCTCTTGGGTCAGCATGTCCGTCACCAAAGTAATTTCTGCTTTGCTCCCAT
The DNA here is from genome assembly GCA_046727435.1 of bacterium. Taxonomy (GTDB): domain Bacteria; phylum Tectomicrobia; class Entotheonellia; order J063; family CAVPRW01; genus CAVPRW01. The sequence continues at coordinate 5,138 of JBKPCR010000398.1, forward strand.
CCGTGTTCCACGCTTCCACGCCTCCTTCCACACCGACGGCTATGACTTTCCCACTTTGGCCTTGGATGACCACGCTACCAACCCCTAATGCAAACGGGCTGTCAGAGAATCCGTTGCTCTTCCCATCGCGCGACCAAACCGACACTTCGCCTCCCCGGTCCTTCGAGCCCCATGTGCCCACGGCGATGACCTCGCCCGAGTTCGACACAGCGACGGCATTAATGCCGTCCTTGAAATGGACCGGGGAGTCGACTACTTCTCCGGTCGAGCTAGAGCGCACCTTGGCCGTCCCGGCGAGATTCCCGCTCACCAGAACCGTACCATCCGCACTGAACTGGAGTCGAGAGAACCCGTCGGGGTCGGTAGCTTCGAGGAGCGGCCTCGCGTGATTGCCGTTGATGTTCCACAAAGTCAACTTGCCATTGTCGGTTCCCGCGGCGACCACCGGGTTGGTTGGACCGCAAGCAATCGCCCGCGGCACGTCTTCTACAGACGAATTGAGCACTTCGAGAGGGCTTCCCGAATCCAAGTCCCACAGGATCGTTCGTCCGTCCGCTGCCGCGCTGACAAGAAGCCGGCCTCCTGGGAGGAAGCAGATGCCGGTGATCCGCTTCGTGTGGCCCCGCAGAATCTTGCGAACGTCGAATGTCGCCTGGCCGACCGAGATCGCGCTGCCGACAGCCTCGTGCAGTGCTCGAGTGGAAAGAGCCCTCGCGCTCAGCAAGATCGCTTGATCCAGCCTGCGGTCTCGCTCGAACCGGGCCTCGGCCGCAAGTGCCCGTGACAACGCTTCCTTACGCCGCTCCTCTGCCTGGAGGAACTGGTAAACCGCCACAGTCCCGCCTACGCCGATCAGGATGGCCGCGGTCACTCCCAAGAACGTCAGCTGCCGTTGCCGCTTCGTGGCAGCCGCTCGACTATCGATAATGTATTGGGTCTGCAACGCAGTGGGCTTCGGCTCCTTCGTCGGCCCCAGCGTGAGCCACCGCTCCGCGGCGGCAAGGTCGTTCTTCTGAAGCAAAAAGCTGTCATCCCGCTTTGCAGCATCCCATTCGACCGCGCGCTCAAGGAGACGCGTGTGCGGCTTGACCCATTCGAGATCAGTCTCGATTGCTGATACGAGTTTTTCGACCGACAGTTCGAAGCCGTCCGCGTGGAGAAAGGGAACCCAGTTGAGCCTTCCGATTGTCTCTGGGACACGAATGGCACGTGTATCGACAGGGCGGCAAACGATCGGAATGATCCGTTTGTTGTGTGCGGCTGCGTGGTCGATCTCCTGCACGCAGACCGAGGTCGGGTCGACCGAGTCGGGGCTCACCACGAAAACGAAGGCATCGGCTCCCTCGATCGCCGAGTAGATCGCAGTCAGCCAGTCTTCTGACGGTCGAATGTCCTGTAAGTCGACCCAGACGTCCTGCCCGCTGGCCTTGAGCACCTCCGAGAGGCGCTCGACGAACGAGCGATCTTTCCGTGAATACGAGATGAACAGCTTCGCATGACTGCTCTGCGCGTCCCCGGCAGTGGGCACCGTGGAAGCCGTCGATGTCGCTGTCAGCGGGTCGGCCACATCTTCCCTCCAAGTATAGAATAGGACGGTACTCCAGAGTGGCCACCGCGCAATAGGACGAACGGATTAGGAGTCATTCGCGGCAGCTGTCCAAGGGATGTCTAATCGGGATAGGAAGGGGCCTCACGGCCTCCCCTCTCCCACACCACCGGACAGACGGGTCACGTCTCCGGCGGTTCGGCAGATGGGGTCGGGGTGATCCGTCACCCCAACCGGAGCGTCGTCTCCCGGCGTGCCAGCCGTGAGGTCGTCCCAGACGCCAGAGAGGCTCCGACACCTCGCCGGATGCCCTCTCACCGCTCCGGCCTTCAGCACGCTCTTATGCATCCGGATACCCCGCCTCTCCATCATGGCAGAGAAGAGTAATACAGTAAGGATGGAGCAGCGTGATTGCAGCGTGGTAGAGGAAATTGTAGAGGGATAAGATCTGGCTTGTCAATGCTAAGATGGTTCGAGGGGCAGTCGCTTCGCTGGGAAGATGTCGTCAAGTTATAGCAGAGACGGCATCCCGGCGTCCACACTTTTAGGGATGCCTATCGAGGCCCGTTGGCCACGAATGATTGGTGTATGGGCAGCAATGTCCTGGAGACACAAGGCAAGGGGCAGCTGTCTGGGCCGGTACCAGAGCCGCTCAGTGCCGTTGGGTCACCTGCGGCCCTGGCCGCGGCATCACCTATTGATCGCGATCGACCGTTAGGACTACAATAGGACAATTATCGCTTCGGTAACCGAGGCAAGATGTTGGTGATTAGCCACGCTGAGAGAGATCGGCAAAGGAGGAGTGAGCTGATGGCACAAGTGGATATTGAATCCGTCCTCAAAGAGGACCGCGTCTTCGAACCTTCCAAAGACTTTAGCGCCAAGGCGCAGATCAAGAACTTGCAGGACTATGAGACACTTTACAAACAGGCACTAGATGATCCCGAAAGATTCTGGGCCAGCATGGCCAAGGAATTGGACTGGTTCAAGCCATGGGAGAAAGTGCTGGAGTGGAACCCACCCTTTGCCAAATGGTTCGTCGGTGGCCGCACCAATATCGCCCATAACTGCCTGGATCGGCACCTGACCACCGCGCGCAAGAACAAAGCCGCCATCATCTGGGAGGGGGAGCCGGGCGATGAGCGCATTCTGACCTACCAGGCGCTGCATCGTGAAGTGTGCAAGTTTGCTAATGTACTCAAACAGATCGGCGTGAACACGGGCGATCGCGTCGCCATCTATATGCCGATGGTTCCGGAGTTGCCGATTGCCATGTTAGCCTGCGCCCGCATCGGCGCCACGCACAGCGTCGTGTTCGGCGGGTTCAGCGCCGAGGCCTTGCGCGACCGCATTAACGATGCCCAGGCCAAGGTCGTCGTGACTGCCGACGGGGGCTATCGACGTGGCGGCGAGATCCCACTCAAGAAGGCCGTCGATGACGCCATTCAACAGACGCCGAGCATCGAGCATGTCATCGTCTACCGGCGCACCGGAAGCCAGGTACACATGGAGTCTGGACGCGATCACTGGTGGCATGAACTGATGGCCAACGCCTCGGAGGAGTGCCCAGCCGAAGCCCTCGACGCCGAGCATCCACTGTACATTCTCTATACCAGCGGCACCACCGGTAGGCCGAAGGGTATTGTGCACACCACCGGTGGCTATATGCTCGGCACCTACCTCACCGCCAAGTATGTGTTCGACCTGAAGGAGGAAGATACGTATTGGTGCACGGCCGATATCGGTTGGGTCACCGGCCATAGTTACATCGTCTACGGCCCGCTGGCGAACGGCGCCACCAGTCTGATGTATGAGGGTGCCCCCAACTGGCCAGAGTGGGATCGCTTCTGGCGTATCGTCGATAAATATCAAGTGAATGTCTTTTACACTGCGCCCACCGCCATCCGCGCCTTTATCCGAGCCGGTGAGCTGTGGCCGCGCAAGCATAAGCTCACGTCATTGCGCTTGCTCGGCACCGTGGGCGAGCCGATCAATCCCGAGGCCTGGATGTGGTACCACCGGGTGATCGGCAAAGAACGCTGTCCGATCGTCGACACCTGGTGGCAGACCGAGACCGGCATGATCATGATCACGCCGTTGCCCGGCGCCACGCCCACCAAGCCAGGCTCCGCCACGCGTCCATTCCCTGGCATCGTGGCCGATGTGGTGAGTCGCGATGGGCAGTCGGTACCAGCCAACGCCGGCGGCTATCTGGTGATTACACGCCCCTGGCCGGCGATGCTGCGCACCATCTATGGCGACCCCGAACGCTACACACAGCAGTATTGGAGTGAAATCCCCGGCGTGTACTTTACCGGCGACGGGGCGCGTCGCGATGACAATGGCTATTTCTGGATCATGGGCCGCGTCGATGACGTCGTCAACGTCTCGGGCCATCGTCTCGGCACCATGGAAGTGGAGAGTGCCCTGGTCAGTCACCCCTTGGTGGCAGAAGCAGCTGTCGTCGGTCGACCAGATGAGATCAAAGGCCAGGCCATCGCTGCCTTTGTGACGCTGGAAGCGGGGCGGACGGCGAGCGATGACCTGAAGCAGGAGTTGCGACAGCACGTCACCAAAGAAATCGGCGCCTTTGCCAGGCCGGACGATATCCGCTTCACCGATGCGCTGCCGAAAACCCGCAGCGGTAAGATCATGCGCCGCCTGCTGCGGGAAATCGCCTCGGGGGACGAAGTCCGCGGCGATGTGACGACACTCGAGGATCTGTCGATTCTCGCCAGACTGCGGGAAGAGGAGGAGTAGTACTGAAGTGGGACAGGGGGGAGGGCGCGCGCGGTATCGGCCTTGACAGTCTTAGGCCGCACCTCTATGATCGCTCATGTGAATCTATAGAATACTGAACCGATGACAGCTGCATTTTCGTTGACCATATGCCAGAGAGGAGAGACCCGATGGCACTGACCTTAGCTGAGGCGAACCGAATCATCGAAGGTGCAGTGGCGAAAGCGCAGGAGCTGAACATTAAGATCAGCGTCGCCGTCTGCGATGCTGGCGGGCGTCTGATCGCCTTCAATCGGATGGATGGGGCCATTTGGGGTAGTGCCTATGGCTCCCAGGGTAAAGCCGTCGCCTCGGTGGCCTTCGCGCGTCCCAGTGGTGAGCTCGCCGAACGGGCGGACACGCCTATCATTCGGGGGATCGGCGCAGCCGAAGGGGGACACATGATCCCCAGCCAGGGCGCCGTTCCCGTGATCCGCAACGGTGTGGCCGAAGGTGCTTGCGGAGTGGGCGGCGGCACTGGTCAGCAAGATGAAGACTGTGCCCGTGCTGGCGTCGCCAAACTCTAACTGGTCCATTGAGCCCCTTGCCCCCTCTCCCACTGGGAGAGGGGACGAAGACCTACCCTAAAAAGCTTCCAGATGGAGAGGGCATATCATCTGGGTGCTTCCCCTAGCGCGATGCCTTTGACCGTTCCTTACACGACCGCGATCGGATTGCCGGGTGAGCCCGTGGCGCCCTTAAGCCGTAGGGGACTAAAGATATAGGCAAACTCGTACACCCGGTCCGCCGCCAGTTGTTCCAAATCCAGATTTTCATGGATATAAATGCCATTCATGGTGATCCACCATTGATGGCACTCGAACGGCCGTTCCTTATCCTCCCCGGGGACCGCCTCTACTGCCCAATTATCCCCACCCACTAGACAGATCTTTTTGTCGATGAGCCACTTGGCCGCGGTCACGCCGGGTCCAGGGCAGCCCTTGTTGTATGCGACATTGTCTTTCATCCAGAGCTTGCCGTGGCCGGTGTGGAAGAGCACCACATCGCCTTCGCCTGGTTCCCGAACCCCCTGTCGCGCCAGGACCCCCTGGACGTCCGCGGGAGTGATCACATAGTCGATTGGCAACCGGTCCCCCCCTTTGTACGCCAGCACGTCGAGCAGGATGCCCCGGGTGAAAAAGACCCCGACGTTGTGGACGCCTAGTTTCTTAAGACCATAGGGCCCACCCACGTCGGACTGCTTCAGGCCATTGTAATAGACCACCTCATCGCCAATCAGCGTGCCGATATGCCCGAGGCCGTCGAATTGCGTGCCGACCTGGCCGATTTCGCCGCTAAACATCTCGTCATTATACGCAAGCTTTGCCGTGCCCAAGGGGCCGCCGGTCGGCCCGCCAGGGATGGTCAGGCTATAGTGCCGCGAGCCAAATAGCGGCATGCCCTGCTCATAAATCCGGCCCAGCTGGTAGATCTTGCCGATCTTAATCAGTTTGACCGCCTCGATAACCTTGGCCGGGGTCATACGATTGACAGCTCCACGCTCGTCGGTTGGTCCCCAGGGCGACGGCCACCAGTCTTTTCCGAAAGGGTTAGCTGCTGCGGCCGGCTGGGCGTGAGCCGCGTGATGCTGGGCGACAAGTCCACCAGCCGCTGCGCCAGCGGTCATGCCTGCGAGCATGCTGCCGTGGAGAAAGTCCCGCCGGTTCACTCCTGATGGCTGTTCGGACTCGGTTAGCGCTTCGCGTTCAGCTGTCGTCTGCGCCGCAACTTGTTGCTTCAACCAGTCAGGTTGCATGGTCGCCTCCCTTGTTTGGCAAAGCACATCGCATATATCGCAGGGGTTCTAAACCTAAGAGTGGAGCATGTTGGGACAGGACGCCGTCGTGGACGGCAGGCTCATCCTATAGGCGTCGATCAGCGACTGTCAAGACAGCAGCGGATGTGAGGGCCGCTGGACCCCAGGAGCAGAATCAGATAATATGGTGCCCAGGTGCGCGAAGATCAGATGAAGGTCCCCTGAAGGACGTGAGGCCAACATGGTTGGGGTGCTGCAACTGACAGTTTTTGTCTGTGGGGCTGTGCTGCTGGGCCTGGAAATCGTCGGGAGCCGCGTGTTAGCGCCCTATTTCGGCAGCTCCATCTTCGTGTGGGGCAGTCTCA
>JBKPCR010000399.1:0-24316 GCA_046727435.1 bacterium
TCTTGCCTGGAGAGCTCTCAACCGCTCAGGCCAATGAGTCTATCGTGGCGCGGGCTGCCCGCAGATTTGCGACTGGGGTTTGGGGAGAGATCGAGCATCCGGGGCCGATGAGGATCCCTTCACGGGTTTGTTCCACGGCGCGGCGGATCTGTGCTGCAACCGCCTGCGGCGTGCCGTGCCGCAGGGTATCGACGTGATCTACCCCACCGATGACGGGCCGCTGGCTGTGCCGCCATACCTCGCCGATCTGCGGATTGGTCGCGTCTGTCGTGGCCCAATTCACCGCCTGTGCGGGGTAATCCATGAGCTTCCACAGCATGTTATGGCTACGACAGACATGCAGAATATTGAACGGGGCACCGTCCACGGCCTTGAGTACGCGCACATCGTAGGGCCGGCCGAACTCCTCATATTCCGCGTCGGTCAGCCGATCGTAGGTAGCCCAACCGGTCGTAGCATAGAATAATCCGTCGACACCAACCTCTAGGCAGGCTCTGGCAAAACCTTCAAAGGTGACGGTAATGGCTTCAAGGGCTTCATGCACGCGCTCGGGATACTGTACCAGATGCTCGTGCATCACCTCATCCGAACCGACCAACCGCCCGGCGACGGACAACGGTGTGAAGATGGTCTCGACAAACGGCACCTCACTTCGGAGTCCCTCCTTAATGAGACGCAGGGCTTGCAATTGCTCACCGAAGGCGCCGGTTGTAGGCGCTAGGGGTTTGATTTGGCGCCAATCGTCTGAGGTCTTGATGGCGACTTCGATGAGCTTGGGATCGATGTAGGGCTGCCCGCTAAATTGGAATCGGCAACCCCAGGGTTCCGCATGGTAGCATGCGCGCGGGTTGACCTTCATAAAATCCCAATCGTAGGTGCGTTGAAAGTCTAGCATCGCCTCTGCCAGGCCGGCGGCGCTGGTTTCCTTGTCGAAAAAATGGCGCCAAAAACTGATCGGGGGACGATCGACCGGTTTTCCCTGCAAGGCGGCTCGCAAGCGTTCGCGTCTATTCATCTGGTCCATGGCGTTCTCCAGTATACTGGAAGCGGATGGGCTAGCGTCCCTTGAACTGCGGTGGGCGTTTTTCCTGAAAGGCCCTGGCCCCTTCCATCCGATCTTCCGTAGTCCGTAGGAGGGTATAGAGTTCCGCCTCGACTTTCAAGCCTTCGGTGAGAGGAAGTTCCACGCCTCGGACGATGGCCTCTTTGGCATATTTGACCGCTAACGGGGCGCGCGAGACGATCGTCTGGGCGAGATCCTCGACCGCCAGCTTGAGTTGATCATGTGGAACCACTTGCTCCACGAGGCCCAGGCGCAATGCTTCAGGCGCAGCGATGTGCCTGCCGGTAAGGATCAATTCGAACGCCTTCCCCCGTCCAACCAGACGCGGCAATCGTTGCGTGCCCCCACCCCCCGGAATGATCCCCAGCGTCACCTCAGTCAGCCCCAGGTGCGCCTGATCCGAGGCCACGCGCATATCGCAGCACATCGCCAACTCGCAGCCTCCACCAAGCGCGTAGCCGTTGATCGCCGCGATAATCGGGGCTTCACAGCGGCTCATGGCCTGCCAAAAATTGAGCCGCAACCGATCTTCTCGATCCTCCACGACCGAGGTCGGCTCGCGCCACTCTTTGATATCGGCTCCTGCGCAAAAGGCCCGGCCGGCACCGGTGATGACCACAACTCGCACACCAGGATCGGCTTGCAGGTCCGTAAAACATTGCTTCAGATCGCGACGTAGGGGGGTATTCAGCGCGTTAAGGGCAGTCGGGCGGTTGAGCGTTACATAGACTACATGCTGCCGCTGCTCAACCAGGAGGGTGTCATAGGTCGTCAACGGCTTCTCCTCAAGCTTTAATCCGAGGCAGCGACCACGGCATCGAGTCCCATCTGACTCTTCAGACGGCCGACAAAGCGTTTAGCCTCCCCCTGCGTATCGAATTCTCCCAGCCGTACCTTATAGAATTTGGCTGTCCGTGTTCCTGAGGTCATCACATGGGCCGTATAGCCGCGTTGGTGTAGGCGCTGTCGCAGCATCTCAGCCAGGCGTTTTTCGCGGAAGGCTCCCACTTGAACGGTGTATGCCGAAGTATTCCCGCCTCTGACTTCCGCAGCCTTTTGCTCACGTGGCTTGGGTTCGGGGAGCATACGTTCGGACGGCTTCCGTTCAGGCGGTGGAGCGGAGAGTGGAGCGGGGAGCGTCGTTATATTGCTGAGGGAGACGAAGCGCGGTTCTGCAGAGCCAGTGGATGAGAATCCATACAGCAAGAGCTCATTGACGTCGTTCCACAAGCGTGAGCTGGCGAGGACGGAGACAATGAGTGTTTTGCCGCTATGCTCTACCATACCGACGTAGCAGTGTCTCGACGCTCGAGTCCATCCAGTCTTCCCCCCCAGCGCCCCGGGGAAGGTCCACAACAGTCGGTTATGATTGCGGACCGTCCAGGCGCGGCCCGTCATACTCTCGACGCTTGCGGTCTTCATCTGCATGATCTCGGCGAAGTCAGGGCGCTGCATAGCATAGCGTAAGATCACAGCCAAGTCATACACGGTCGAATAATGGTCATCGGAGGGCAGGCCCGAGGCATTCTCAAACTGGGTATTCTGCGCCCCCAGTTCGCGAGCTCTACGGGTCATGAGTCTAGCGAATGCCGTTTCCGAGCCGCTGATCTTCTCAGCTAGCGCCGCACTGGCATCGTTTGCAGATTTAAGGAGGATGGCCTGGAGGAGGTCATCGGCACGCATCAGTTCTCCCGGCCTCAAATACAGTTTCGATGCGCTCATCGAAGCGGCATAAGCACTGACCTGGATGATTTCGTGGGGGCGTAACCGTTCCACTCCCAACAGACCGGTCATGACCTTCGTGGTACTGGCCATGGGGAGGGGAAGATGAGCATTCTTCTCATACAGGATCTCTCCCGTCGGGGCATCCATAATCAGAGCCGCGACGGCAGAGGGATCCGGATCAGCTGATGCGGAGGAGGGGAGACTGCAAATGTTCCAGAAAAGCAACAGCAGGACGGGAAGCAGCAGCCCGATTGGTGCCATAGGCCCTCGGAGCCAGGACACTGTTGAGATTTCTACCGCTACTGTCCGTGACGCAACTTTGTGCTTGTGCAGCCACGTTGAACGCGCGTGATTATGCCACGCCCCCTGTCTGAATGCAACTCAAAATCCAGCCGTCATTTGGCCATCGGCGGTTACATTCCAGCCCCTGTACGAGCGGCATTGCTTGACGCTGGCGAGAACCTTCGGATATACTTCGAATAAAATGAGGACTGTTAACGATTTGCGCTGACCCGCGAGCATTCCGGTAGGGAGGTGAGGGTATGTCCTATCAGATGTTCACCGATGGGCTGATGATCGGGTTTCTCTCCGGTATCGTCTTCTGTGTGGTGGTGTATCGATTCGTCCTGCAACGGCACGGACGCTCGACTAGGCGCGAGATCGATGCACTAGTGCAGCAATTTCAGGACCACTTCCGCAATACGCGTCGGGGAGACGGCGAAAAGCTGGAGTGACAGGGAGCCAGTCTAACACGGATGCATATGAGCTTCAATTCGGCGGCTGGCGATAGACAAATATCGCGTCTACGGTTCTCGCGGTTCCATATGTCAGTATACGTATGGATAGCTATTTTTAACTACATCTTTTTATAAAATCTATACTAACATATGATCATCTGCTGATACTCATGAACCTGTGTTCTAGTTATAGAGACAACCTTTGGTCCATGCAGGAAACCTATGAGGTTCCGACCATGCGCATCGGCATCTTTTCGGACGTGCATGCAAATCTTGAGGCATTGCAGGCGGTACTCACCGCATACCAGCAGACTCAAATTGATCGTTATATATGTTTAGGGGACACCGTCGGGTACGGCGCCAACCCGAATGAGTGCTGTCAGATCGTGCGCGACCTCGCGGATCTTGTCATTCTGGGAAACCACGACGCCGCCTGCAGTGGCCGCATGAGCACCGAATGGTTTAACGCTGCCGCGCGCGTGGCCGTAGAGGGGCATCAGCATATGCTTGATAACGCACACATGAGTTGGCTCGCCCAGCTGCCATACCGTATCGAGCTGGATGACATGCTGCTCTGCCACGGATCACCATACCAACAGGAGGAATTCCCCTACATACTGGACGAAGCTGATGTGGAAATGATAGTTCAGCATGGTTCCACCTATCAGTCCCTGATTTTCGTGGGCCATACCCATCTGGCCACCGCCTTCATTTTTCGCGAACAGCCAGTCCTGCGTATCTGGGAAGACCCGCATACGACCATTCAAATTTTGCCCGACCATCGCTACGTCTTCAATGTCGGGAGCGTTGGACAACCGCGCGACGGCGACTGGCGTGCTTCCTATGGGATTTTCGACACGGCGGCACGGTCATTCGAGTTGCGACGAGCCGAGTACGACGTGGATACCGCCAGCGAGAAAATCGTCCGCCTTGGCTTCCCACTGACCCTTAGCGAACGTCTCTTCCTCGGCGTGTAAGGACCCTCAGGGTCCACACAACTCTGGCAGTTTCCGGCAGGCTTGATGATCGCGGTGACAATAAGGGATGCGAAGGCTCGTGCAGCTTGGGATGAACGTTGCTTTTGGCCATTGGCTTCGCTACACTGTGGACCGTTCGAAAGATGGGTTGCGAGGTGCTAGCAGGCCACGCACCCATCTCACTGCTGTAGTGCAGAGTATCTCAATACTGCACCATAAATTATGGCGACAAGGGAGTGGACGATGGCGATACGAGAGATTCGGAAGTATCCCGATCCGGTGCTGCGGAAAAAGGCGGCTCCGGTCAAAATTATAGATGGCGACCTCCGTAAATTAGTCGATGACATGGTCGACACCATGTATGCAGAGCCCGGCGTCGGGCTTGCCGCGCCCCAGATCGGGGTGTCGCTGCGACTGTTGGTCACCGATATCACCGTCGGCGAAAAACCGGACTCGCTGATCGTCCTGGTCAATCCGAAGATCGTCTCCGCTAGCGGCCGAGTGATCGACGAAGAGGGTTGTCTGAGCATCCCCAACATTCGTGCCGAGATCCCGCGTGCTGAGTCGGTGGAGATACGTGGTTGGGACTTGGATCAGCAGGAGGTAAGCGTCAAGGGCCGTGGTTACCTGGCCAGGGCCTTTCAGCATGAAATGGACCATCTTGATGGCATCCTCATCTGGGACCGTATGAGCAAGATTCAGCGCGAGGTCCTGAAGAACGAATGGAAGCGGTATCAACGCGATGCCGTCAAAGGATAAGTCGTCGTGAATGTGGCGTTCATGGGAACCTCGGCGTTTGCAGTGCCTGCGTTAGAGCGGCTCGTGGCCTCCCGTCATGCCGTTGTCGCCGTGGTCACCCAACCCGATCGTCCACGAGGGCGTGGGCAACGGATCGACGCATCGCCGGTCAAGCAAGTGGCAACGGGACAGCGATTGCGCATTCTCCAACCGCGTCGGGCGAGTGATCCGCAGCTCCTTGCCGAGCTCAAATCTCTAGCCCCGCAGGTCATTGCGGTCGCTGCCTATGGGCAGTTACTGCGCCCTGCTCTCCTCACCATTCCCCCGTTGGGATGCGTCAATGTGCACGCCTCACTGCTGCCCAAATATCGTGGCGCGGCCCCCATTAACTGGGCGCTTATCCGGGGCGAGCGGGTGACGGGTGTGACCATCATGCTCATCGATGCAACGTTGGACACAGGCCCAATCCTGCTGCAGGCTGAGCTTGCCATCGAGCCATTCGATGATGCCGGCACTTTGCAGGAACGTCTGGCGGCGTGCGGCGCGGAGACGCTTATGCACACCCTGGATGGTATGGAGTCTGGGGCCTTGAAACCGATGCCACAAGACCATGTTCAGGCAACGTACGCTCCGAAGCTGCGGAAGGAGGATGGCATCATCGTGTGGGGTCGAAGCGCCGATGACCTGGCCCATCTCATCCGCGGCGTGACCCCTTGGCCGGGGGCGGTGACCACGCATCGGGGCAAGCCCTTGCGTATTTGGCGTGCGACGCCGATGGCGATGTCTGGCTCCGGGAGGCCTGGAAGGGTTGCCACCATCGATGCACTTGGCATCTGGGTTGAGACTGGGGATGGTTATCTGGTGCTGCTCGAGGTGCAACCGGCAAGTGGTCGCCGGATGGCTGCGGCGGCCTATGCGCGCGGCCATGCATTGCGCCCTGAAGATGTGCTCGGCACATGTTGAGTTCACCAATTCAGCCACAGCCGGCGCGGAAGCTCGCTCTCCGGGTGCTACGCCGCGTCGAGACCACAGCGGGCTTTGCCGACCAATTCATCGCTGCGCTGTCGGCTGCGCAGGGCCTCACACCACAGGCTCGAGCCTTCTTGCGCGAGCTCACCTACGGGGTCCTACGCTGGCGGAATCGGCTCGATTGGATGCTTCAGCAGTGCTCGGACCGTCTCCTGGAATCGTTGACCCCCGCCGTGCGCAACCTTCTCCGGCTGGGTGCTTACCAGCTCTGCTTCATGGATCACCTGCCGCCGTACGCTGCCGTCAGTGAAACAGTGCAACTGGCAAAACAGGTCGGCCATGTGGGAGTGGTGGCATATGTGAACGCAGTGCTGCGCGCGTTGGAGCGCCAGCGTGGCGCCATGTCCCTTCCAGAGATCTCCACAGACCTCCTGGCCTATCTCACCATTACTCAGTCGCATCCACGCTGGTTGGTCGAGCGCTGGCTCGCTTCCTATGGCCCCCAACAGGCCGTGGCGATGTGCCAGGCGGATAACATGCGTCCGCCTCTCATGGTGCGAGTGAACCGACGACGCACTACACGTGAGCGTCTCTTAACCTCCCTGGCGGCCGACGGCTGTGAGGTAGAGCCCTCTTGCTATGCTCCCGATGGGGTCTGCATCAGGTCGCATGCCGCACTTGACCAGCTCCAGAGTTATCGAGACGGTTGGTTTACGGTCCAGGACGAGGCGGCCATCCTGTGCGGATATCTCCTAACACCGGAGCCTGGAGAGCGGATGCTCGACGCCTGCGCTGCTCCTGGCGGAAAAGCTACGCATGCGGCGGAATTGATGGCGGATAGCGGTGAAATTCTGTGCCTTGACCACAGCTCTCAACGGTTAAAGCTCGTGCTGGAGAATGCTCGGCGCTTGGGCTTACAATGCTTGCGTGGTGTGGTGGGAAAGGCCGAGAGGATTGAGTTCAAGCGTGCGTTTGACCGCATCCTGGTTGATGCACCATGTTCGGGCCTCGGGGTGTTGCGCCGCCACCCCGACGCAAAATGGCGCAAGGGGCCAGAGTTGATTAGCATGATGGCTCGTCAACAAGCCTCCATTTTGGCGCATCTCAGCCAGTTTGTGAAACCTGATGGACTTTTGCTCTATATCACCTGTTCGACGGAGGCAGAGGAAAATCAGCACCTTGTGAAAGAGTTTTTAGAGCGTCATCCCAACTATGCCCTAGAAGCAGTTACCAGGGACCTCCCCGATGCAGCACGTGTTTTTGCACGGGAAGGGGGATGGTTGCAAACATGGCCGGGGCCCGAGGGCCTCGATGGCTTTTTCGGCGCCCGCCTACGGCGTCTCACGTAGAATATTAACTCGATGGCGTCCTGCCTGACCGGGGAACGGATCGCAGTGCCATGAAGCGTATCCTCAAGCTTTTTACCGCTTTGGTCTTGGTCATCGCTCTTGGTGCCCTGACGGCCGTCATTGTCGTACGCCTGACCGTCACGCGCGAAGGAGTTGTCGTCCCTGATCTCATCGGCAAGGATTTGGTTGCGGCGCTGGAACTATCGAACAAGCAGGGTCTCAGCCTCAAGGTCGCTGACCGGGCCTTCAGCACCTCCACTCCCACTAACCAGATCATCTCCCAAGACCCGCGGCCAGGCAGCTGGATGAGGCCCGAAGCGATCATTCGGGTCGTCATCAGCAAAGGCGTAGGGGAGGTGGCCATACCAGCTGTTCATGGGGCCTCGTGGAGGGATGCGAAGTCCACCCTGGAACGCTACGGGCTTCGTGTTGGGGAAATCTATCGGGTGCATTCGACCCGGGTGCCACGCGACAACGTCATCGCCCAAAGTCCCCCGGCGGCTTCAAGGGTTATGAAGGGCGGGACTATCACCTTGCTGGCCAGCGATGGGCCCTGGGCAGTGAGCTATGTCATGCCCGATCTCCGGGGTCAATCTCAGGTCACTGCTAACGAAATGGCGGCTGCCATCGGGCTCCGCATCGAGAAGGTGAGATACATGGATCGTCCAGATGCCCGAGCCGGTAGTGTTATCACGCAACAGCCAACCCCCGGGCAACGAGTCATGGCGGGCCAGGGGGTGGAATTGGTGTTGGCCAAGCGTGAATCGACGCCAATGAGTAGTGTTGGAACGTTCACCCTCTTCCAGCACCGCGTGCCGGCAGGTACAGGGTCGCGGCGGGTACAGATCATTGTTGCCAATGCAGATGAGCAGCGGCAGGTCTTCGATCAGGTGCGTGAGTCCGGTGGCGAGGTCCGGGTGTTAGTGAAGGTCAAAGGCCAGACGGTGGCCAAAATCTATTATGACGGTGTTCTTGTGGAAGAAAAGCACATTGAATAAGCGCGTTTCCCTACCGGTTTCGAGTGTTGTATGCGCACCCTCCCCGCGCATTGCAGACGCGCTCGACAGCGCTCAAGATTTCTCCAGTCATTTGTCCTCGCATCGATGTTCCAGCCCTTGCGCTAGCCACCTGATGAACAGAGAGTCTCGCTGAAACGCTCTCCCAAAGCGCCGCCGCTCGCGGATGAGTGCTTGCCTAGCGAACTCAGATTGCCTGTGGGCTCTTTCGAGGGCTCCGAAGCCATGTGAATGCTGTGCGTTGGCACTTGACAGCAGCGGTTGCATTTCATACACTGGTTAGCGCTCTTGGCTCGGGAAGTGCAACTGTTTGTACTTGCCGTTCTTGTCATAAGGGATGGCGTTCTCAGTCACTCAGATGGGAGAGTTTGTGTGTTCACAGGGCTTTCGTCACGATTAGAAGATGTCTTTCGGCGTCTCCGCAGCCGGGGGAAGCTGACCGAAGCCAACATTCGCGATGCCCTGCGAGAGGTGAGGCTAGCTCTCCTGGAAGCGGACGTCAACTACGGAGTGGTGAAGGACTTTATCGAGCGTGTGCGTGAAAAGGCCGTCGGCACAGCCGTTCTGCAGAGTTTAACACCAGGGCAACAAGTGGTGAAGGTCGTCCATCAGGAGCTGATGAGCCTGATGGGTGATTCACAGAGCAAGCTGACCTTGGCGTCCATACCGCCGACAATCATCATGCTCGTAGGCCTGCAGGGGTCCGGTAAAACAACGACTGCGGCGAAGCTTGCCAAACGACTGCAGCGGGAGGGACGGCGCCCTCTCCTTATCCCTGCTGACGTCTACCGTCCGGCCGCGATTACCCAATTACAAGTTTTGGGTCAGCAGATCGGGGTCCCTGTCTGGGAGACGAATCCCGCCGCTAAGCCTGTAGATATTTGTCGCGACGCGATGGCCGCCGCACGGAGCCGCGGCCACGATGTCGCTATCATCGATACGGCAGGCCGACTGCACATCGATGAGGGCATGATGGAGGAAGTACGGGAGCTGCGCCGAGAGCTTGCCCCCCATGAGACCTTGTTCGTGGCGGACAGCATGACGGGCCAAGATGCCGTCAACGTGGCTAAGACCTTCAACGAAGCCGTGGCTCTCGATGGGGTTATCCTGACGAAACTCGACGGCGACGCCCGTGGGGGGGCAGCTCTGTCGATCTGGGCGGTTACCGGTAAGCCCATCAAATTTGTTGGTACCGGCGAGAAAATCGATGCCCTCGAGCCCTTTCACCCTGAGCGCATCGCCTCCCGCATTCTGGGTATGGGTGATATTTTGTCGTTGATCGAGCGCGCCGAGGAGGCGATCTCCGTTGAGAAAGCCAAGGAGATCGAGAGAAAGCTGCGTGAAGAGAGCTTTACGTTGGCGGATTTCAAAGAGCAACTGCAACAGGTCCGCCAGATGGGCTCGTTTGATCAAATCCTGTCGATGCTGCCGGGAACAGGGGGCATGAAGAATCTTCAGGTCGACGAGAGAGAATTTGTACGTATTGAAGCGATGATCAATTCCATGACTCCGGCCGAACGTCAAAATCCGTCGATGATCAACGGCAGTCGGCGTCGACGGATTGCCCAAGGAAGCGGCACACAGATTCAGGACGTCAACCGTCTCCTCAAACAGTTCGCGGAGACCCGCAAGCTTATGAAGCGCTTCATGCAGGGGGGCAAGAAGGGGAAACTCGGAGGTGGACGGTGGCCGTTAAGATAAGACTAAAGCGTATTGGCGCCAAGAAGAAGCCTATCTATCGTATGGTTGTAGCGGACTCACGATCGCCTCGCGACGGGCGTTTCATCGAAACGGTTGGGCATTACAACCCATTGGTCGATCCCCCACAAATCACCGTCAATGAGGAACGAGTTCAGCAATGGCTCACCTGGGGAGCGCAACCCACTGAGACGGTGAAGTCTCTCTTGGCTCGTGTCGGGGTCTGGCAGAAAGTCGCCTCTGCATAATCCCTCATCCCTCGATCCATCATGCCGCGCGCGGTCTACTGCGGAGGAAGCCCGTATGAAGGAGCTTGTACGCGCTATCGCTCAAGCCCTCGTTGACAGGCCGGAGGAAGTCGAAGTAAGGGAGGTCGAGGGAGAAAAGACCACGGTACTGGAGCTGAAAGTGGCGGAGGCAGATCTGGGAAAAGTCATCGGGCGTCAAGGACGGACGGCTCGCGCCATGCGGACGATCGTCAATGCTGCGGCGACGAAACTCAAGAAGCGCGCCGTCTTGGAAATCTTAGAGTAAGATCATATGGAAAGGAATGTTGACGACGAGACCGGTACCCATAGGTCGGGTGCTCCACCCCCATGGCTTGGGGGGGGAGGTGCTCGTTGAGCCTTATCTGAATGATTTGACTTGCTTCGATCGTTTGTGCGAGGTGGCGGTCCTGCTCACCGATGGGCACTTCCAAAGCTACCAAGTCATGCACATGCGTCGTATGGGAGAGAGGCTGCTCCTCCAGCTTGAGGGTTGCGTGTCACAGGAAATGGCGCGATCACTGGCGGGATGTGATCTCTGTGTTCGGCGCGATGAACTTCCACCTCCGCCCAATGGAGAATTCTATTGGTTTGATCTAGAGGGATTGACCGTCTATACCGAAGATGGCGCCTGCCTCGGTCGCGTGGAAGAGTTTTTCCCAACTGGCAGTAATGAAGTGCTTATCGTGCGTCAGGGCATGCAGGAGACGCTCTTGCCCTTTATCAAGGATGTAATTCTAGCGGTGGACGCGGCGCAGGGGATCCTGCAGGTGCGCGCGATACCAGGGTTGCTGTAAACATGCTACACCTTCATGTGTTGACGATTTTCCCTGAGATCCTGGTGTCACCATTGCAGGAGAGTATCCTCAAGCGTGCCCAGGAGAAGCGGTTGGTGCGGATTGACTTGCACGATCTGCGGCGATATACCACTGACCTGCATCGGACGACCGATGACGATCCCTATGGCGGCGGACCTGGCATGATTATGAAGGTTGAGCCGGTCGTGCACGGCCTGGAGACGCTACGCGCGGAAATACCGGACCTGTACACGATTTTGACCTGCCCTCAAGGGCATCTATTCACCCAGCAGCGGGCGCGGGAATTGGCGCGCAAAGATGCGTTGATGTTCGTCTGCGGACGCTATGGCGGAGTCGATGACCGCGTGCGGGCCTATGTCGATGAAGAGGTGTCGATCGGCGACTATGTGCTGACGGGAGGTGAACTCGCCGCGTTAGTCATGATGGATGCGATTATTCGCCTAGTACCCGGCGTGCTGGGCAATGAGTCTTCCACAAATGCTGAGTCCTTCATGGAAGCCCTACTGGATGCCCCCCAGTACACGCGTCCACAAGTGTTTCGGGAGCAATCGGTTCCCGAGGTATTGCTCTCCGGCAATCATCAGCAGATTCGCCGTTGGCGGCGTCGAGAAGCTCTCAAGCGGACGCTGCACCGACGTCCCGATTTGCTCCAGCACGCAGGGCTCAATCAGGAGGATCGAGCCTTGCTCGAGGCTATTCAGCTAGCCACACCTAGTCACGGTGCCGGCCAAAAGGATGCCCTATGAACATGCTGCAGCTGTTTGAAGAAGAAGCACGAAAGGCCACCATCCCAACCTTTCAGGCGGGGGATACCGTGCGCGTACACGTGCGTGTCGTCGAGGGGGAAAAAGAGCGCATTCAGGTGTTTGAAGGGGTAGTAATCGCCCGCAAAGGAGGTTCTAGTCGCGAAACATTCACGGTCCGAAAGATTTCCTACGGGTTGGGCGTCGAACGCATTTTCCCTCTCCATTCGCCGATGATTGACAAGATCGATGTCGTGCGTGCCGGCCGTGTACGGCGGGCGAAGCTCTACTATTTGCGCAGCAAGAAGGGAAGAGCAGCTCGTATTCGCGAACGGCGCCCTTCGTAACTGCGAGTGTGGCGTAAATGGCAGAGCGAGAGCGGCGCGGTACCAAGCAGAGCATCAAGATGCCCCGTGTATCTCTGGTAAGCTGGCATGGTGAAAGAGATCTGTGGAATCGGGGGTATACTCACGTCGCCGGGATCGATGAGGCAGGACGGGGTGCGCTGGCGGGGCCCGTGGTGGCTGCGGCGGTAATATTCCCCCCAGGTATGACCATCGCGAACGTTGATGACTCAAAACGCCTGACTCCAGCGGAACGCGATGAGCTATTTCAATCGATCCTTCGAGTGGCCATAGGGGTCGGCGTGGGATACGTTGACGCCAGTGTGATCGACCGTGTGAATATTCGGCAAGGAACCTTATTAGCCATGCAGGCAGCTGTTCAGGACTTGGCATGTCGGCCGGATTTTCTGCTCATCGATGGGCGCGATGGCGTGCCGGTGAACCAGCCGCAGCGATTGGTTGTCCGTGGTGATCAAACAGTTGGTTCGATTGCCGCTGCGTCGATCGTCGCCAAGGTTAGCCGGGACCGCCGCATGGAATCACTCGATGATCAATTTCAGGGATACGGGTTGGCGCAACATAAAGGCTACGGCACCGTAACCCATTTGCGAGCCATTCAACAATTGGGTCCAACCATCATTCATCGTATCACCTTTCGGGGAGTGGTGCAGACGGCGAGTCGATATGACTGAGCTGCGACATGTACTCGGCAGAGCAGGGGAGGAAGCCGCCGTCCAGTATCTCTGCCAACTTGGCTACCGAATTCTGGAACGAAATTACCGCTGTCGGTTTGGAGAGATTGATCTGATTGCACGTGACGGTAGAATGTTGGCCTTCGTTGAGGTGAAGACACGTCGCTCGCAGAAGTATGGCCCGGCGGCGGCTGCTGTGACACTTGAAAAGCAGCGCCACTTGATCAAAGCGTCACAAACCTATCTCATCCAAAGGAAGAAGACAGACGAATTCTGTCGCTTCGATGTCGTGACGGTTGAGATGGACGCCCAGCCGCCACACATCGAGCTTATTAAGAATGCGTTTCAATCCACTGGCGATTGACGTGAATCGCACGGAGGTGCTCTCTGGCGAGGGGTTCCTTGGAGAGAGTTGGAGGCGGCGGTGGCCTGCCCTACATACGTGAGACGTATCCATGTTCAGCGTGCGAGACGTACTGCTGCACTGGGAAGACGGCCGAGTAGCACGAAGGAGCCTGCGATCATATGAAAACCTTCAGCGCGAAGAAGGAAGAGATTCAGCGTCGCTGGTATCTCATCGACGCAGACGGAAAAGTCCTTGGGCGGGTGGCGAGTCAGGTTGCCACAATTCTACGTGGCAAACACAAGCCAATCTATACCCCGCATATGGACACCGGGGATCATATCATTGTCGTCAATGCTCGAAAAGTGCGATTGACTGGCAACAAACGCCAGGAAAAATTCTATGCTTGGCATTCCGGATATCCTGGGGGATTTAGGTCCATCCTTGCAGACAAGCTCCTAGCGCAAAAACCGGAACGCGTCATCGAACTCGCCGTTAAGGGGATGCTGCCGAAAAACAAATTGGGGCGAGCTATGTTCAAGAAGCTCAAGGTGTATGGCGGCCCTGATCACCCGCACCAAGCGCAGCAGCCTCAGCCACTCGACCAGGCGCAGGGCTGAGGGGTGGCCTGCATCTCTCGCGATCGCTAGCATGGGTTGGGAGAAGAGGAGGAAGCATGGCTGTCGAAGACAATGTGCAGCGATGGTATGCGACGGGCAAACGGAAGACAGCGGTAGCCCGCGTTTGGCTCAAGGCTGGAACAGGCAATATTGCAGTCAATCGACGGGCGTTCGAAGCCTATTTCCCACGGGAAACCTCTCGATTAGTGGTCATGCAACCATTTGATGTGACCGAACAGGTGGGACGTTTTGACGTCTTCGCTACACTGGCCGGAGGAGGGATCTCCGCTCAAGCGGAAGCCTTACGTCACGGCATTTCGAAAGCGCTGTTGGAGTACAACGCGGGACTGCGCGATCGCTTGAAGCGCGCCGGGTTTCTCACGCGCGACGCACGTGCCAAAGAACGGAAGAAGTACGGACAGCCCGGCGCGCGCAAGCGCTTCCAATTCTCCAAGCGGTAGGCATAGTGATCTCCCTGAGCTCGGGGTTAGGCCGGAGATGAGTCGCTGAGAGTCAAGTCCGTGGCATCCTAGCGCGAATTGGTGTCTTCCCTTATGATGGGGATAGGTCTCTCAAACTCTACCGGTTAAGATGTTCTGATCGATATCAGAAGGCTGATCGCGTAACTCCTCCGGGATGAGTGAGGGTAAATTCGCAATGATTGGCAAGCGTGAATAGGAGGGGGTGAAGATATGGCTGTGACGGCGGACATGGTGAAAGAATTGCGGGAGAAGACGGGCGCCGGTATGATGGACTGCAAGAATGCTCTCTCTGAAACCGGTGGAGACCTCGAAAAGGCGATCGACTATTTGCGCCAGAAGGGCCTGTCCGACGCCGCCAAACGTACGGGGCGCACAGCCTCAGAGGGAGTCATCGGGTCATATATTCATCCCGGTGGGAAGATTGGCGTGCTGGTGGAAGTCAATTGTGAAAGTGACTTCGTCGCTCGGACCGAAGAGTTTCAGGCACTGGTGAAAGATTTGTCTATGCATGTGGCGGCCTCAAATCCGCTCTACCTGCGCCGTGAAGATGTTCCCGAGGACGTGATTGCGCGCGAGAAGAACATCTACGAGGTGCAGGCACGAGAGAGCGGCAAGCCCGAGCGGATCGTCGAGCGCATCGTGCAGGGGAAACTGGAGAAGTTCTTTGAAGAAATGTGCTTGTTAGAGCAGCCATTCGTCAAAGTTCCCGATATGAGCGTTAGTCAGCTGGTGTCAGGCGTGGTTGCTAAGCTCGGAGAGAACATTGTGGTGCGCCGATTCCAACGCTATCAACTCGGTGGCCAATAAGTCATTGCCATCCGAATCAGGCGTGGAGAGCGCTTATTGGGGCGCTTCACGTGCTCTGGGTGATGTTGGCGATTACTAAGGATGTGACCCGCCGTGATGTTACGCTACAAACGTGTCTTGCTCAAACTCAGTGGTGAAGCTTTGATGGGGGATCTGGAGTTTGGGATCGACCCCGGGGTGCTTCAGGATATCGCTCAAGAGGTCAAGGAAATTCACGCGCTCGGTACCGAAGTTGCCATTGTCATTGGGGGCGGGAACATCTTTCGTGGTATCACGGCCACCAAGTATGGTGTCGACCGCGTCACCGCTGATTACATGGGGATGCTAGCCACTGTCATGAATGGCCTGGCGTTGCAAGGTGCCATGGAAAAAGAAGGGGTCATGACACGCTTGCAAACCGCCATTGAGATGCACCAGGTCGCAGAGCCCTACATTCGGCGTCGGGCCATTCGCCACCTTGAAAAGGGGCGAGTCGTGATCTTTGCAGGTGGCAATGGCAACCCGTTCTTTACCACGGACACCACTGCTTCGCTCCGGGCGGTGGAGATCGGCGCCGAAGTGATTTTGAAGGCAACCAAAGTTGACGGTGTGTACAGTGCGGATCCCATGCTTGATAAAACTGCGGTGATGCTCCCTCGGTTGACGTATCTGGACGTGCTGCAGCAGGGTCTGAAGGTTATGGACTCCACCGCGATTTCGCTGTGCATGGACAACAAATTACCGATCATCGTCTTTAACCTCACGGTCAGGGGCAATATTAAGCGAGTCCTCATCGGTGAGGAACTCGGGACGGTTGTGCAAGGGGGTTGAGGATGGCTCAGGATGGGTCGGTTCAAAAGGTGTATGCAGATCTCGAAAAGAAGATGAAGACGTCGTTGGATGCGTTCCGTAAAGAACTTAATAGCATCCGCACCGGTCGTGCCTCGCTTTCGCTATTGGACGGGATCGCCGTCCAATATTATGGGGTTCCCACCCCTCTCAATCAAGTCGCCACACTCTCGGTCCCGGAAAGTCGGTTGATTACAATCCAACCATGGGATGGCTCAGTCATTGGTGAGGTGGAGAAAGCTATTCTTAAATCCGATTTGGGCTTGACTCCCTCGAACGATGGGCGGGTGATTAAGATTCCTATCCCGCCGTTGACTGAAGAGCGTCGGAAGCAGTTGGCCCGCGTGGTGAAGAAACTTGGAGAGGACTGTAAAGTCTCCATCCGAAACGTCCGTCGCGAAGGCAATGATGACTTCAAAAATCTGGAAAAGGACAAGAAAATCTCGGAGGACGAGCTGCGCCGGGCCCAGGACCAAGTCCAGAAGCTAACCGATAAGTATATCGCCATGGCGGAGCAGGTGTCGGCGCAAAAGGAGAAAGAGGTAATGGAAATATGAGCTGCACGGGTTCCAGGCACCTGCGTAAAACGATTCCCTCCTCTTGAACTACATGCACACTTTGGGTCTTATAAGCCGGTGGATCGGCGTCAGCGGACGGCGGGAAGGAGCGAGCTAGATGCTTGACCCAGACCTGCTGATGAAGATCGACAAAGGCAAGCTTCCACGTCACATTGCGATCGTCATGGATGGCAACGGTCGCTGGGCGCAGCGACGCGTTCTTCCGCGCCACGCCGGGCATCGCGCCGGGGTATTGGCGGTTGATGACGTGGTGACCACAGCCCGCAAACTCAGTATTTCATGTTTGACACTGTACGCGCTGTCGACCGAGAATTGGTCTCGTCCCAGGCAAGAAATCCGCGCCCTGATGGGCATCCTGAGGATTTATTTGCGGAAGGAATTACGGCGGATGGTCCGGGAGAATATCCGCTTCAATGCGATTGGTCGCATTCAGGACCTCCCAAACTCAGTGCAGGGCTTGCTCTTCGAGACGATGGCGCAAACCAGCCAGAATGATGGCATGACCTTCACGCTTGCCTTGAGCTATGGCTCTCGGATGGAGATCATCGATGCCGTGCAGCGCCTCGCACATGCCGTCCAGCGCGGGGAACTGCACCCCGAAGCGATCACTCCGGCACTGTTCAGCAATTTCTTGTATACCGCCGGGCTGCCCGACCCAGATCTCTTGATTCGAACTGGCGGCGAACGACGTTTGAGCAATTTCCTCCTATGGCAAACCTCCTATACCGAATTGTACTTTACCGAGGTGTTGTGGCCTGATTTTCGGGGGGATGACTTACTCCGGTCAATTATCGATTATCAACAACGTGAACGACGCTTCGGTATGACGCATGAACAGGTTCTCCGCCGATAGGAGCCCTGCTTGAAACGACTCATCAGCGCTCTCTGTATTCTGCCACCTCTTGTCCCAATCGTTTATTTTGGGTCTCCTTTCTACTTCTTGCTCCTGATCACTGTTGTTGCCGTGCTTGCCCTGGTGGAATTTTACCGCATGCTATCGGTCAAGGGCTTCCCCTGCTGGGGATGGCTCGGAATTGCCTGCGGCGGAGCGCTACCGCTCACCTTCTATGTTGGTGGCATAGCCAACCATGGAGCCGTGGCAGCGCTGGTCGTGCTGTTATTCCTGGTTGGACTCTTCGCCCGGCAGGAATTCGTGACATCGGTTCAGAGTCTTGCCTTTACGCTTCTTGGTATGTTCTATGTCGGCTGGCTGTTCAGTTATGTATTACTCTTACGCTTGCTCATCCACGGGCCAGAATACGTGTTCTATATATTTGGCGTTGTCTGGCTAGGGGATGCGGCTGCTCTCATATTTGGTAGGGTGTTTGGGCGCCATAAGTTAGCCCCCAGGCTCAGTCCTGGCAAAACAATCGAGGGCGCTGTTGGAGGATTCCTGGGCGGTCTCTGTGGCGCAACTCTGGGAGGGCGCTGGCTACTCGGGCACTTCACGCTGACGCAGTGTCTCGCCGTTGGCTGCCTATTGGCTATGCTCGGCCAACTGGGCGACTTAAGTGAATCGCTGTTGAAAAGGAGCTTCGGGGTCAAAGACTCTGGAGTACTCATTCCTGGGCACGGTGGCATTTTAGACAAGATCGATGGTATCCTGTTTGGCGCACCGGCGTTGTATTACTATGTCCTCTATGTGATCGGACAAGAGCTTCCATCGTAGACGATTGCAGCGGCGTGATAGATGTCAACGGGGCGAATGGGCGGGAGAGGAGATAGTGGGAGCCATGCCATGAGAAAGAGGTTGGCGATTCTGGGTTCAACCGGTTCCGTCGGGGTCAATACCCTGGAGATCGTCCAACAGCATCCGGAGCGGTTCGCCGTCGTGGGACTTGCGGCCGGTAGTAATATTGAATTGCTCGAGCAACAAATGCGACGTTTCCAGCCATCATATGTCTCGGTGTTCGACTTGCAACGAGCCAAGGAGCTCCGGGAGCGAACCTCGGACCTAGGGATAGAGGTGTTTGAGGGAACCAACGGGGCATGTACGATTGCCAGCCTGCCCGAGGTTGATCTTGTCCTTTCGGCCATTGTGGGCGGAGCAGGGTTGGCACCAACGCTTTCTGCCATCCGCGCTGGGAAGGATGTGGCGATAGCCAATAAAGAGCCGCTGGTCATGGCAGGTGAGCTTGTCATGCGCGAGGCTCAGGGCCGCGTACGTATCCTCCCCGTCGATAGCGAACATAACGCTATTTTCCAAGCTTTGGCCGGCCATAATGCAGGCGATGTCAGGCGTTTGCTATTGACAGCTTCAGGCGGCCCATTCCGGACCTTACCGCAGGAGAAGTTTGGCGAGATCACGGTCCACGAAGCCCTCCAACATCCAAACTGGCGGATGGGACGAAAGATTACCGTAGATTCGGCAACAATGATGAATAAAGGGCTTGAGGTGATCGAAGCACGATGGCTCTTTGGGGTGAGTGCTGATCAAGTCGATGTGGTGGTCCATCCGCAAAGCATTGTGCATTCCCTGGTGGAATTCGTTGACGGTTCGGTAATCGCCCAGTTGGGGATCCCCGATATGCGTATTCCCATTGCTTACGCGCTTAACCATCCTGAGCGCCTGGCGAATACGTTACCCAGATTGGATCTCACCCAAATCGGCACGCTCACCTTTGAACCTCCAGACCTCCAGCGTTTTCCCTGTCTGCGTCTCGGTTTCGAAGCGATCCGTGCCTGCGGCACGCTGCCCGCAGTGCTCAACGGCGCCAACGAAACGACAGTTGAGGCGTTTTTGCATGAAAGGATCCGTTTTATTGACATTCCTGCGGTGATCGAGGAAACCCTGCATCGGCATGAGGCGCGTCCTATCGTCGATGGCGACCTCGAAGTTATTCTCGATGCCGATCGGTGGGCACGTGAAACGGCGACATCCATCATCAACTACCGATGCCGATAGGTTGGCATGTGTCACCCTTCCCACCACTGAGTGTGTCTCCTGTGCATCTTCCAGAGGCGCTAGGGACTTGCTAGCCCGATGGTTGGGCGTTGAGTCATATGGTTCCTGTCGAACAGGTGATTGCCTCTCCAGATCGCTGGCGTACTAGTGGGCTTCGGGTTGGGTGCGGAAAGTGGATGGTATGGCAGTCGAAGAAGAGATTGGGCGATTACTTGTCGAACGAGGCTGGCATCTTGCAGTGGCTGAAACTTCGACAGGGGGATACATAGGCTATCTCTTGACATCTGTCCCGGGCAGCTCAAGCTATTTTGATCGAAGCATTGTCGCCTACAGCAACGAGGCGAAGGAAACGTCCCTTGCTGTTTCGGCTACCGTGCTCCAAAAACATGGAGCTGTCAGTCTGGTGACAGCCTTAGCGATGGCGACACAGGTGCAAGAGCTCAGTCATGTGGAGGTAGGGCTGGCTGTAACCGGCCTGACAGGACCACGGATCGGCCGGAGCTCGAAACCGATTGGCCTCACCTATATCGCCATCGCCTTGCCATGGGTCAATATCTGGTGGGAAGGAGTGATCCCCGGGGAACGTACTGAGATCCAACGTCAATCAGCACTCAAATCGCTCGAAAAACTTCGCGATGCGTTGCGCCGTTAATCTAACATCCCAGTACGCTGTTCTCCAAACTGCGCGTTGAGACATATGGATTTATCTCTCCTCGACTGACTCCGATGTTGAGAACAGGCAGCCATTGACTTGCGTACCCAAAGTGAGGGATATTCAAGTCTCGTCCCCAGGAAGGAAGCGCTATCGGTGCGTGTGTTTATCGCTATTCCACTCCCGGTTGATCTCAAAGCGAAACTTGTCGCTTTACAACAGGAGTTTCGGCCTTTGCCACTGGAGGCGGCATGGGTGCGGGAAGCCGGATTTCA
Organism: bacterium; assembly: GCA_046727435.1. Taxonomy (GTDB): domain Bacteria; phylum Tectomicrobia; class Entotheonellia; order J063; family CAVPRW01; genus CAVPRW01. The sequence goes on from JBKPCR010000399.1 coordinate 20,626, forward strand.
TCTCACTCTAAAATTTCTAGGCGACGTCGATTCTACCCAAATCGGGACCATTTTTTCGTGCATGACTGCGACAGCACAACATTACCATCCGTTCTCGCTATGGCTCGCTGGGGTCGGGGTCTTTCCACACGAATCTAGTCCACGGGTCCTGTGGGTGGGTGTTCAGGATGTGACTGGGGATTTGAAGCATATACAGCGGACACTCGATGCACGATTGATACAGGTTGGTTTTCCGTCCGAAGATCGTTCCTTCGCCCCCCATTTGACTCTAGCACGTTTGAAGCGCGTCCTCCGCCGCGGCGATTTCCTTGCCACTCTGAAGGTCCATCGTGAGGCGGTGCTGGGCCAGCTTGACGTTGACCATATCGAGTTGGTCGAGAGTCAGCTGCACCCCTCGGGAGCGCGCTACTCGATCGTTAATGCCGCGCATTTCCCACCCGCCACAGCGATCTCGGAAAGTGGATGAGTAAGAGAGGGATGGTACTTTCGACCGATCCGGTGAAACGAGGCGACCCACATGAAGGAGTCAACGGTGGAAGGATTGAAAGAAGGTAAGGAAAAGGCTATTAGTTTGGCATTATCGCAAATTGAGCGGCAGTTCGGCAAAGGCGCCATCATGCGGCTCGGAGCTGAGCCCAGTGCGCTCGATGTTTCGGTCATTTCGACTGGCTCGATCTCCCTTGATGCCGCCCTGGGAGTGGGTGGAATTCCGCGCGGCCGCGTGACAGAGATTTACGGGCCAGAAGCCTCTGGCAAAACAACTATTGCGCTGCACCTCATTGCCGAGGCGCAAAAGGCTGGAGGCATTGCGGCTTTTATCGATGCCGAACATGCGCTTGATCCAGTGTATGCGCAGAAATTGGGAGTGAAGACGGACGAGCTGCTCATCTCTCAACCGGATACCGGTGAGCAAGCGCTTGAGATCGCGGAGACACTGGTGCGCAGTGGTGCCGTGGATATCGTGGTCATCGACTCCGTAGCAGCGCTTGTCCCTAAAGCGGAGCTCGATGGCGAGATGGGTGACCCCCAGATGGGACTGCAGGCACGCCTGATGTCGCAAGCTTTGCGAAAACTGACTGGTATTATCAGTAAGTCCAAAACCGCTATGGTATTTTTGAACCAAATTCGCCAAAAGATCGGCATGTTTGTGGGCAACCCGGAAACCACCACCGGTGGGAATGCCCTAAAGTTTTACGCTTCGGTACGCCTGGATATCCGCCGCGTGAATCAGGTCAAAGAGGGAGAGGAAGTGACCGGTAGTCGGGTGCGCACGAAGGTCGTCAAGAATAAGGTGGCTCCGCCATTCCGCCAGGCGGAATTTGATATCATGTATGGGGAAGGGATTTCGCGGGAAGGCGATCTCCTGGACCTGGCGGCGGAACGAGGGCTCATTACCAAGAGCGGCGCTTGGTACTCTCATCAAGATGAGCGTATTGGACAAGGGCGCGAAAACGCGAAGAAATACCTCAAGGAGAATGCTCCCCTCGCCGCTGCGCTCGACACCCAGCTGCGAGGTGAACTCGGCTTGATCCGCGTCTCGCCAGGGGAAGCGGAACCTGTTAAGTAGCGGCAAAGCTCCGAGCGCAACAGTCAGGTGAAGCATTAGCCATGGACCAGGATGCCCAGACGTTACAGCGCGCCAAACAGCAGGCCTATCGTCTCCTCACCTATCGTAGTCGGACGTCGAGCGAATTGCGGGATCGTCTCCAGCAGCGCGGGTACACGACGACGATCATTGCCGAAGTCCTGCACCAATTGGCATCAGACGGATACATCGATGATCGCAGGGTGGCGTTGGACTGGGCGCGCTATCGTCTGCAGACCAAGCCCCTAGGACGGCGGCGCATGGCCTGGGAGCTCCAGAGACGCGGCCTACCTTCAGAGTCGTTGGATGAGGTGCTTCGCGAGGTCTATAGCGAATTTGACGAGGTAATGCTTGCTGAGCAGGCCGCTCGCAAACGTCTTCGCTCCAAGGAGTTGCCCCGTTCGCCCCGTGAACGTCAGCGGTTCACCCGCTATCTCATGAGCTTGGGTTTTGAGGCTGACACCGTGGTGGCCGCTCTTAGCGCGCTATATTCTCTCGACGACGCACGCGAGATCATGCCTACTGGGGACTTAGACTAACGCTTGGGCGATCCTCTCAATTGACCGGATATTGGTCTTGCAGTGAGGAGTACCTCAATCCTTATAGGTCCCACCTCTCTGAAAATAGCGTCTAGCATACGGATAGTACACAGTAATGACGTTGGGAATACGCCCATCAAGTTCCTAGACTGCTCTCACTACGCCCCCGCACGATCTGATCGATCTGAGTGATCTGAGCGAGCAAGGCTGGCAGATCCTCCAGGCGCAGCATGTTGGGGCCATCGGAGGGAGCGTGGTTGGGGTCGGGGTGGATTTCCATGAAGAGCGCATCGCAGCCGGTGGCGACGGCGGCCCGCGCCAGGTGGGGGACGAATTCGCGCTGGCCAGACGAGGCCGTGCCAGCCCCGCCGGGGAGTTGCACGCTATGAGTGGCATCGAATACAACCGGAACATCAAAGGAGCGCATGACTACCAGGGAACGCATGTCGGCTACCAAGTTATTATAGCCGAAGGAGGCGCCGCGCTCGGTCAGCAGCACTTGGTCATTGCCCACGGAGCGGACTTTCTCGACGATGTTCCGGGTATCCCACGGCGCCAGGAATTGTCCCTTCTTGACATTGACCGGCTTGCCGGTCCGCGCCGCAGCAACGACCAGATCGGTCTGACGGCAGAGAAAGGCAGGGATCTGTAAGACATCAAGGACGTCAGCCGCCGGCTCGATCTCCTCTACTGTATGCACATCTGAGAGGACGGGCACGCCGACGACGTCTTTGATTTTCTGCAGAATCTCCAGACCTTCTTGCACGCCAGGGCCGCGGTAGGAACGGATCGAGGTGCGGTTCGCCTTGTCGTAGGAGGATTTGAAGATGAATGGTACCGCAGCCTTGGCGGTGATGTCACGCAGGCGGGTCGCCACGTCGAGCATGAAGGCTTCGCCTTCGATAGCACAGGGGCCGCCGATCAGGGCCAGCGGGTGGCCAGCGCCGACGGTGATAGAGCCAATGGTAACGGGGTGCATGGTCATGTGGATTTGTCCTTGCGTCTGTGGTCTTCGCGCGTTAAACGATTCACCACGAGGACGAACATCACGAGAAATACCAATGTGCTGAGCATTGTGAGGGTGTAGTTATCCATTACCCCCTCCTTTGCCACGCCCTAAGAGCTAGCTTATCTCAGATACACATTTACACATTCCATACCAGGCCAAACCTCTAACATAATGCCACTAGTAGGTATTCGGATTGAGTATACCATCGAAGAACAATCCCACCAAAGCATGATTGCCCAACGTCATCAAGCTCTTCGCATACTCTGCACGCCAGTTCATCCGAATCCTCGGGATTATAGCCCCTCACCTCGCCCTTTCCCAGAGGGAGAGGGCGAATGGGACCGCTATCCCGCCAACTTTTTACCGCCATACTTCACGGTAGCACGGATGAACTCGCGGAACAGGGGATGGGGAGAGCGTGGGGTCGACTTCAACTCGGGGTGGAATTGGCCGCCGACAAACCACGGATGCTCGGAAAGCTCGATCATTTCGACCAAGGTCCCATCCGGCGATTGGCCGCTGACGATCAGCCCAGCGTTTTCCAGATGCCCGCGGTAT
>JBKPCR010000400.1:0-16348 GCA_046727435.1 bacterium
TGAGCACGGCTAACGCCAGATAGCAACAATCATATACTGTACGGTTGGTGTCGAACGCTACCTCCAAAGCGAGATCGAGGACTAGACGAGACGGAAAGGCGCTGATCGGCTGTTGCTCCAGACCGCCCCAGATGAGGCGTGCCTCGTCGGGAGTAAGCTCTCTACGTCGCACTTTTTTCCACAGGATATTCCTGCACTCCAACCAGAGCAAGTCTGGGGCGGAGAGTTCGTACTGATCTTCTTGCAAGCGCCGGGCGGCTTCGGCATGAACCTCGTTGACGAACCACTTGATGACGATGCTGGCATCGACGACATAGGGCGTCATCGCTCACGGTCTTCGGCTTGGAGCATGCCACTATTGGTTTGGAGCCGCGTACCGATGCGCCGCCGGATGCGGGCAGCCAGCGCGCGCGCCTCCGCTTTGGTCACCTGGCTGGCCTGCGCCTCAATAATGGCCTTGAGTTCCGCCTGGAGCGAACGTCCGTTAGCGGCGGCGCGCGCTTTGAGTTTCTCAACCACCAAGGCATCAAGATCACGAACCAGGACTTCGGCCATGTTCAACCCTCCTGTCGTGTAAGGCATTGCTAGCAGAATGATAGCATTCGGTACTAGGGAGTGCGATCTTTCTATTACCCCCTCATCAGCCAGAGGAGGCCCATGACATGCCTAGCCGCTATGAAGATTGGTTACGGCAGGCGCAGCGAGATATCAGCCACGCGCAAAACGCCTTGGAGGATGGCGATTACGATTGGGCCTGCTTTGCAGCTCAGCAAGCGGCCGAGAAAGCGGTGGAAGCCCTATTCCGATTCCCCGAACCCTACAGACCTTCCGCAGCCGTTATCGATGGTGCCAAGGAACTGGATAAGCATTATATTCCTTCGCGCTACCCAAATGGCTTTGACGAGGGTGCCCCACTCGATTACTATACCAAGGATGAAGCCATACGGAGTATCAGCCATGCCCGAGCCATCATCACCTTCAGTGAAGGTCACATTCACGAACCGAAAACAGATCCTCACAGCCTTGGAGAATCTGATCCAGGAATGGACCCAGAAACACCCGGAGCTTAAGCAGGTCATCCTGTTTGGCTCATTTGCGCGTGGCGATTATTTTCCGGGAAGCGACGTCGATGTACTTCTCATCCTTGAGAAATCAGACCAGCCGTTTCTCAAACGTATCCGCACATTTCTTCCGACCCAATTTCCGGTAGATATCGATATATTTCCTTATACAAGAGACGAGGTTCAACGTATGATGAAGGATCCGCATAGTCTTATGGGACAGGCGTGCTATGAGGGCAAATGGATGTACCCTTGATCAGGAGCATGATCCACTTCACGCGGTCCGGGTCAGCCCCGATTGTGGCGATCTGCATACAGCTCTCAAAGGTTTTGAAGCTACAGCGTTCCATCAGCCGCGTATACGACCACGGCTCAGGTCAGGATGGCGCCCCGAACAGTCCACGTGCTCAGTGAATGATATATCATAGCCATCGAAGGGCGTCACCTCATCTGGTGCCCTTGCAACCGCGCCTCGAAAGGCCTAGAATCAGGCACCGTCGAAGCCCTTACCGTCGCACGGAGAGCGTCTGCCTGTGGAGGTGATAGCCCTTGCCCATTCCCCAGGCTCTCTGGCAAAACCATCTGCTAACTTCAGCATAAAGGGTCATCCATGACATTCACTGAACGCCGTACACGCTATCGCAACGTGCTGGCTGGTTCGGAATGTATTCACCCTGCGTCCGTTTTCGACCCGATCTCGGCCCGGATGGCTGAGGCGGCAGGCTTTGAGATCGGTATGATGGCTGGTTCAACCGCCTCGGGCACCGTCCTGGGCGCTCCGGACATCGTGGTCCTGACCTTGACCGAGTTCGCCGAGCAGATCCACCGCATCACCCGTGCCAGTTCCCTGAGTCTGATGGTGGACGCCGATCACGGCTACGGCAATGCCCTGAATGTGATGCGAACAGTTGAGGAGTTGGAAGCGGCCGGGGTGTCCGCCCTGACCATCGAGGACACGCTGCTGCCACCACGCTTCGGCCAGAAGCAGGGCGAGGAACTGATCTCGGTGCCGGAGTTCGCCGGCAAGTTGAACGCGGCGGTGACCGCCCGACAGGATCCCTCGCTGGTGATCATCGGTCGCATCGCTGCACTGCGCAGCGAGGGTCTGCAGGCGGCGATAACCCGTGGCAAGGTCTGCGTTGACGCGGGGGTCGATGGGATTTTCCTCACAGGGGCGCGCACCCGCGAGGAGATCGAAGCGATTCACAAAGAGATCCCCCTACCGCTCTTGCTTGGCAGCACTCCGCCGACCATCGGCGACCGTGCCTTTCTTGGCGCACATGGCGTCCGCATCGCGCTGCAGGGCCATGTACCCTTTGCAGTGGCAGTTAAAGCGCTGTATGACACCTACAAGCACCTCAAGGGGGGAGGCTCGCCGGCTGGGCTGAAGGACCAAGCGGCCTCGGAAGAGCTGATGCATGTGGCCTTGAATCGCGACGCATATCGCCGCTGGCAGCGTGACTATTTGGGCCAGCCATAATAAGGATAGTGCTGAGGACTGAGCGTTGTCGAATGTCCTTCGTCAATCCTCAGTCCTCAGCATTCAGTCCTGTTCTTGAGGAATGGACTCATGCCCGAGCAGCTCAACGATGCCCGCATTCAGGGGTTTCTGGCCACCAAAGAGGTCGTGGTGCTGTCCACTATACAACGCAGCGGTGCGCCGTTGGCCATGCCGATGTGGTTCCTGCACACGCCGCAGGCGCTGTATATGATCAGCATCGACGGTTTACAAAAGGTCCGTAATCTGCAGCGCGATCCACGCGTCTGTGTCGTCGCCGAGTCGGGTAATCGCGGTGCAGCAATCCGAGGCGTGGTAATCCAAGGTCATATCGAGTTTGTGCAGGAGCCCGAGCAACGGCTCCCCATCGTCGAGCGTCTGTTGCAGAAGTATGATCCCGACCTGGCGCGGTTGTGGGGTGGTCGGGCGATGCCACCCAATCGCGTCCTCTTCCGCATCGAGCCAGAGAGAGTTCGCAGTTGGGGGCTCTGACGGCCATCCTTCCTCGGTCTCCTAGGGCCGGTTCTCCGTTTTCCGGCGGGTGAGAGTATGCTCTGTGGTGGCCGTGCAGAGAGGACATGAAGCGCCAAGGCAAACAGCCAAGGGATGGCGGGCGCTCGACGGAAAGGGCTTGACAATCCCGCCTCCGGTAGTTAAACAGAATATGGTATTCTGCCGTCTGGTCGTTGACTATGACATGGCAGGAAATCCCTTCATTCCGGATGCTGAGGCTTCACAGTGGATCCGCCGATGACAGGGCATTTCAGGCGCATCGGCGCAGGAGGAGGTGGGAAGCATGGACGTCCCTAAGAATGGCTCTTATCCTACGAATCGCCTACTCCCAGAGATCGCATCATCGTCACCCCACATACACGACGAGCAGCACGCCGCTGAACCCGTCGGAGTAGGTAGGAGACCTGCCCTATCGTTGCGGGTCAGATGCGAGCTGGCCCGCAGATTGGCCTATGTGTCGGAGGCGCGAGAAGCTAAGATTCGCGAGCTGCAAGACACGATTAAGAATGACACCTATCACGTCACTGCTGACCAGATCGCCGACAAAATGCTCCGTGGCACGCTGCGAGATGTTCTCACATAATTCCTGATTGCCCGCAGGACAGGCCACATGAAAGCCGCCTTGCCGTCATACGCCCTCTGCCAACCGCTCTACCGCCTTTCCGCCGACCCATCCGACAACCCACTACTGACGTAGCCGCTTTTGCATGGTCTATGGTATAGTGAGGCCGGTTCATGACTCTCCCGGCAGAGAGGCGAAGGGGGGCAGCTCCCATATATTGCCCGAGCCAAAAAGGAGGCGTATGCTCGCCAAAGTCTTGGTGATTGATGATGAAAAAGATATTGTCTCGCTCCTGCGTTACCACCTTGAGAAAGCTGGCTTTCAGTGTCTCGAGGGGATGGACGGCGCGGTCGCTCTGCGCCTAGTGCGGGAGCATCACCCCGATCTGCTCATCCTCGACCTCATGCTGCCCGGCATGGATGGCCTAGAAATCTGTCGCCACCTGCGTCAGGATGCTGCTACGGCACGTCTCCCGATCTTGATGCTGACTGCTAAAGCCGAAGAAGTGGATCGCGTCGTCGGCCTCGAGGTGGGCGCCGACGACTACGTCGTGAAACCCTTCAGCCCCCGCGAGCTGGTGGCCCGGGTCAGGGCGATTCTGCGCCGTGCGCAGGAGCCTGCTGAGGTCTCGATCAGACGCATCGGGGAGCTGGAAGTTGATGAGGCGAGGCATTCGGTCACCGTGCAAGGGACATCTGTAGAACTAACGGCCAAGGAGTTTGGTCTGCTGTGCGCACTGATACGGGCGAATGGACGGGTCTTGAACCGGGAACAGCTGCTTGAGGGCGTGTGGGGATACGCCGATGCCGCGGAGATCGAGTCACGGACGGTCGACGTGCACATTCGTCGTCTGCGCGAGAAACTGGGTGCTGAGGCCAAGCGCATTGTCACCGTCAAGGGCGTGGGGTACCGCTTCGATATGGAAGGGTAGCCGTGGGCCTATGGAGAGCCCTACCGTCGGGATTAGCCATACGACTTACCTTCATACTGCTCGCGATGACCGCGATCGGCATGGCGGTGATGGGGCTCTATGTGACGCGTACGCTCGAAACCTCGTTGATGACGTATTTAACGGCCAGCATGGTCAGAAATGCCCAATTGATCCACGATGCCATTCTCCCCTACGTCACCCAGGGCACGCCGATTGGCGCGGTGCAGGAATTGGTGCACAAGTACGGCACGATGCTCGGTTCCGAGGCCCGGGTGAGCGTCATTGCGGTCGATGGCACAGTGCTGGGGGATTCGGGGTTAGACCTTGGCGAAGTTCGTCAACTGTCGAATCAAGGAGACTGGCCGGAGGTACGAGCGGCCCTGGCCGGGAACATAGCCCACCATCTCCGACCCACTCAACGCCGCCATGGTGAGATGCTCTACGTCGCCATTCCCCTGGCTGATGCGACACAGGTCAGGGGAGTTTTGCGCATTGCCCTGCCTCTGACCGCTGTCAGCCAAGCCACGACTTCTGTCCATCAAACCGTCGCCCTGGGGGCCCTGCTCGCCTTTGCGGTGGTGCTCGCCGTGGGGCTATTTCTCAGTCGTCAGGTTACCCGGCCGGTCACAGAGATACAGTCAATCGCCCGCTGGATGGCGGAGGGGGACTTCGCGCAGCGCGTGCCAGTTTCAGGCACGGGCGAAATCGCTGCCCTAGGCCGAACGCTCAACCTCATGGCCGAGCGGCTCAGCGACAAAATCCAGGACCTGGAAGGCGAACGCACGAAGGTGGCAGCAATCCTCGACAGCATGGTCGAGGGAGTGATCGCCATCGACCAGCGCGGCCGCATGGTCTTAATGAATCATGCTGCGCGCCGGATCTTTGATCTCAGCCGGGAACCGGTTGAAGGCCGCCGGCTGCTGGAGATCGTTCGACACAAAGAGATCCTCGACCTAGTGGCCGATAGCAAGGGCTCGGATGCGGGGGGCGCCCGCCGCCGCGAAATCGACATTGGCCCTCCGGTGGATCGTATTTTGGATGTACACGCGTCCGCGATTGCACTTGCACCTTCTGGGCAGGGGATTTTGCTCGTCCTCCACGACGTTACGGAGCTCCGGCGTCTCGAACGCGTCAGGACGGAATTCGTGGCCAATGTCTCTCACGAGCTACGGACGCCCCTCACCTCGATCAGGGGCTATCTGGAGACGCTGCTCGATGGGGCGCTGGAGGAACCCGTGAACGCCCGCCGTTTCCTGGAGATCGCACATACTCATGCCGAGCGCCTGAGTCGGCTGGTTGATGACTTGCTGCAGCTCTCCGACATCGAGACGGGCAAGCTGGTATTAAAGCCTACGCTGTTGAGCCTCCACGAAGTGGCAGCTGAGGTGGTAGCCTTCTTCGAGAAGCAGGCGGAGCAGAAGAGCCTAACTCTCCTCAACAATGTCCCCCCTGACATCCGGCTGGAGGCAGACTGGGACCGTCTGACGCAAATCTTCGTGAACTTGGTGGATAATGCCGTGAAGTATACCCCAGGAAAAGGGAGTATTACGCTTGGTGCCGACCGCAGGGCGCATGGCTTCGTGCACGTGTGGGTGGTCGATACCGGCATCGGCATCCCTTCTATCGATCTGCCACGCATCACCGAACGCTTCTACCGGGTGGATAAAGCCCGCTCGCGTGAGCTTGGTGGGACCGGCTTGGGGCTGGCGATCGTCAAGCATTTGGTACAGGCCCATGGTGGTGAACTCTGGCTCGAAAGCGAGTTGGGGAAGGGAACCACCGTCAACTTTTCTCTGCCCTTGGCCTAATGGCTGCTGCCGTATCTGTAACGCGAACACGCCCAAGCGCGATCCGGTAAAAGTTTACTTGGAATTTACACACCCGCCTCGCATCTGTCATCTGCAGCCCATAATCTAGGTGGGCCGATATAAGGCGCTTAGCTCACATGGCCCAGATCGTGTCGTATCACGATCATCCTGTAACCTAGACTCCCCAATACTTGTCCTCTCATATGCTGGCTTTCTCTCCCGGCGAGGAAGAGCCGCCAGGGCGGAAACCTGTATGCTGTATTCGCCGTGCATCGTACTGGACCGTGTCAGCAGGCGCTTTGAGGCCAAACAGGCCCTGGAACAGGTCACCGCCACCATTCGACCTGGAGAATTCGTCGCCATCATCGGCAAGTCCGGTGCCGGTAAAACCACCTTGCTGCGCTGTCTGGCCTGTTCGATTCCGATCAGCGAGGGCAGCATCCGTTTCGGCGACCAAGACCTCGCCGCCTTGCATGGGGCCGCTCTACGCCTACACCGAGCCCGCGTCGGGATGATCTACCAACAGTTCAATCTGGTGAGGCGACTGCGCGTGCTCGACAACGTGCTGATTGGCCGACTCCCACACCTCACCGGTTGGCGGCGCTGGGCCACCCTCGGTCGCTATTTCGATGTCAGCCAGCACGAGGTGGCGCTGCGCTGCCTCGATCACGTGGGGCTTCTCGACCGCGTCTGGCAACGTACTGACACGCTCTCCGGGGGTGAACAGCAACGCGTCGCCATCGCCAAAATCTTGGCGCAGGAGCCACAGGTGATCCTGGCCGATGAGCCAGTGGCCAGCCTTGATGTGATGAACGGGGCACTGATAATGGAAACTCTGCAGGGTATTGCCGCCAGCGCCGGGATCACTGTCATCGCCAATCTCCACCATGTGGAGTATGCCCGCCGCTATGCCGATCGTGTGCTTGGCTTGCGCAACGGCCACTTGATATTCGATGGGTCGGCAGTTGGGCTGACGGAGGAGGTCGTGACCGACCTCTTCGGCGACATACCCACCGATGCACTGGGGCCCACACCCATAACCGTGAGGGAGGCGATATGGGCCAGCTCCTGACCAAGCCGCTGGCAAATCTCCATGTGGGACCAGCTCCACAAGCCCCACCGCGGCCGTCGACGTTGGGGCGCAATATGCTCAGCACGCTCGTGCTGGCGGTGGCGCTGGGCTGGGCCGCGCAAGTGATCGAGTTGCGTCCCCTGGAGCTGCTGCGAGACCTCGGGAACATCGGCACCTTCCTCAAGGGCTATCTCAACCCCTCCTTTGCGCATGTACGGCTGTACGCCTGGCAATGCATTATTACCGTTTGCATTGCCCTCTGGGGTACAGTCATGGCCATCGTCATCGCGGTGCCACTCGGACTGCTCGGGGCACACAACCTGGCACCTCATCCGCTGCTCTATCATGCGGCGCGTCGCGTCATGGACGTGTTCCGGGCGGTGAATGAATTTGTGTTTGCACTGATGTTCGTTACGGCTGTTGGGTTGGGACCCTTTGCCGGGATGTTAGCGCTCGGAATTCATACCGGCGGTGTTCTGGGCAAACTGCTAAGCGAAACCATTGAGGCGATCGATCCTGGCCAAGTCGAGGGCGTAACCGCCGTGGGCGCACCGCGCCTGCACATCATCGGGTTTGGCGTGGTCCCACAGATCCTGCCCAATTTTCTGTCCTACATCTTGCTGCGGTTTGAATCCGACATCCGCTCGGCCTCGGTCATCGGCATGGTAGGCGGGGGCGGCATCGGCTTTTATCTGTGGGACACCATCCGCGCCTTCAACGACCGTGAGGCGGCCACGGTCATTTTGCTCATCGTCGGAATGGTCATCTGTGTTGATATCATCTCCGCCCGTATTCGTCGCGCTGTCATCTGACCAGGAGGTACCCATGTGCAGGATGCGTCAGTTGATGTTGGTGTTCGTCATGTTCCTATCATTCGTCGGCTCCACCCTAGCCGCGGATCCGACCTGGCCGAAAGAGCTTACCTTTGCCTTGCTGTCGACTGAATCAGCTCCCGAGGTCGGACGGCGCTGGACACCGGTTCTGGAGCAGCTGAGCAAAGATCTCGGTCTTTCGGTAAAGCAGGTAGCAGCCACCGATTACCGAGGGTCGATCGAAGCGCTGAAGTTTAATAAGGCGCAGATCGGGCAGTTGGGGCCAAAAGGCTATGTCGAAGCCTCAAACAACAATTACGCCAATGTGGAACCCATCGCACAATTGCAACACGCCAACGGCTCCCTGGGGTACCGCTCATGCTTGATCGTCCACGCCGACTCTGACCTGTTCAGCCCCGAGGATATCGCCAGCAAGAGCTTTGCTTTCAACGATCCTAACTCCACCTCTGGCTATCTGGTGCCGATGACCTTTTTCCTCATGGAGATGGGCATTGACCCCAAGGAGTATTTTCCGAAATTGACCTTTTCGGGTTCACATGAAGCTTCTATACTGGCGGTCGCCAACAAGAAGGTGGATGTGGCGTCGACGAATCTCCCCGACATTCAGCAAATGACCCGTGAAGGCAAAATTCCCCGTGGGGCTGTGCGGGTCATCTGGGTCTCCAAGCTCATTCCTAACGATCCCATCGTGGTGCGTAAAGATCTGCCGGACAGTCTGAAACAGGCCATCCAGCAATCGCTCACGACTATGAAGGCGAAAAACCCTGAGGTTTTCGTGGCTGGCGGTGCGTGGATCGGGGGCTTTGTCAAGGTCGACGATGCTGCGTATCAGATTATCCGTGATCTGAACGAAACGACCAAGAGGCTGGCGGCGGTGAAGTAGCCTCCGGGAGGATGCGGTGGAATTGCTTTGGGGCGGCGTCGTGGTGGCATATATCCTGGGATCGGCGATTTACTTTGGCCTCGGCCATCGTACGCCGCGCTGCCATGACTGCCGGACGTTCGCCCTCATGCTATCACGACAGATCCCCGATAGCTCACCCCCGGTTTTCGAGGTTGTCTACCGCTGTCCGAGTTGCCGTGAAATACTTTGGAAGCGTTTTGTGAGTACGTTTAGCGATTGAGGAGAGTTCGAATGGGCAATGACCACGAAGGGCGCGCTCAACACCTATCCCACGCCGGGCACGAAGATCACAGAGTAGATCAAGCGTGCGAGGACGCAAGGTTATCTGCGGTAAGTCAAGACGAGACCTTTGCGGCCGTTCTGCAAGCCTCTATGTCGCGGCGTACTCTGCTGAAGGGTGCCATGACCGGTCTTGTGCTCGCCTATGCAAGTCCATTGACGCGCTATAGCACCGCGGCGGAATCCAAAGGGTTCGTGCCGTTGACACACTCGACGGAGGACAAACTCCTCATCCCCGATGGCTATCAATATGACATCATCATCCGCTGGGGTGACCCAGTATTCCCCGATACCCCAGCCTTCAACCCCCGCGCCCAACAACCGGCTATACAAGCTCGGCAATTCGGCTATAATGCCGATTTCATCGGGTTCCTGCCCCTGCCAGCTGGGAGCACGAACTCGAAGCGCGGCTTGTTGGTCGTCAACCATGAATACACCAACCCCGAACTGATGTTCGCGGACTGGGACGGCAAAGATGAGAGCAAGACGCGTATAATGGTGGACATCGAGTTGGCCGCCCATGGCCTCTCTGTGATTGAGGTGCAGCGCGATGCCAAGGGAGGCTGGAGCTACGTCCAGAACTCGTCGCTCAATCGCCGCCTAACGGCCGAAACGCCGCTGGCGCTGAGCGGTCCTGCGGCTGGCAGCCCGCGGCTGAAGACTTCATCCGATCCGAGCGGCACCCGCGTGCAAGGAACTTTGAACAACTGCTCCGCCGGGGTGACCCGCCACACGCCGCGCCGCAGATCTCTTGAAGGCGACCAAGATGGACCGGCCGGAGGATGTGGAAGCCCATCCGAAGACTGGTAAAGTCTACGTCGTCATGACCAATAACACCCAGCGGACACCAGAGCAAGTCGACAAAGCCAATCCACGGCCAGACAACAAACATGGCCATATCATCGAACTGGTCGAGGACGGCGGCGAACACAGCGCCACCACATTCCGTTGGGACCTTCTCATCGCCTGCGGCGACCCGAATAATCCAAGCGACAATGCCTCCTATCAGGGGCACAAAGACACAAGCTGGATGTCGTGCCCGGATAATATCGCCTTCGACATTGCAGGTCGTCTGTGGGTCGCCACCGATGGCCAGCCAGCTACTATCAAGCACAATGATGCCGTCTACGTCGTCGAAGTCGAGGGCCCGCAACGAGGTGGGGCCAAGATGTTCCTGAGCGGCTTGCCGGGCGGCGAGGTCTGCGGGCCAGCCTTCACTCCGGACAATCGCACATTCTTTCTGGCTATTCAGCATCCTGGGGAAGGGAAGGCGGCAACCCTCGCTAACCCGCTCAGTCGCTTTCCAGACTATCAGCCGGATATGCCACCGCGTCCTAGTGTCGTAGCAATTTATCGCGCCGATGGCGGCAAGGTCGGAAGTTAAGGAAGCTGAGGTGTGTGGGGCTCCGGGACGGCCCTGTGCCCCCCACACACTCCACAGGCTGAAAGGGTATCTCGGCGGCTGAATCGCCCAGGCCTCCAGGCTTTGCAACAGATAACGGTCCATCCCCCTGGGTCATGCCTGATTGCTGCTCACCTTCTCCTTCACAGTCATCACCACTCCTGCTCAGGCGGCTTCACCTCACAGAAGCTCATAGTTACAGGAAGCCCTGTCCCTTCCGCTGATGTATTCTCAGGTGAGGGCGACCTGGGGCATCTTCACCTACGTGGAGCTAACCCGCTGTGCCTTCTCAGCACATGAAAAGCTTGACAGCGATGATTATTTTATGGGAAACTTGAGCAAGCTCGAGAGAAAATTGGAAAGTCTATGGAAGAGGCTGCCCACGATCAGCCGGTCGTGTATGAAGAAGGCCGGAGTGACACTCACCCCGAGGCGGATGCCCTCGTCCACGTCCAGCTGACCTGTGGGCTAGCCGATTAGAGAGTCAATCGCGTGTTCCAAAATGGTAGATTCTACGCTTACGTCCTATGGGCGTATCTTACATCCCGTCCAGATTTCACGGGTCGTTGACGGCCACTGATTCAGGAGTAATTGGGTCCTCGGCTGGCAGATAGACGCGGAAGGTTGTACCACGCCCAAGCTGACTCATCACATCCACCCGCCCCTCATGCTGTTTCACTACTCCCCAGACCACCGCGAGCCCCAAGCCGCTGGCTGTATCTTTTGTCGTGAAGAAGGGTTCAAAGATCTGTCCTACCAGTCCTGGATCGATTCCCACGCCCGTATCACTGACACTGAGGCAGACACATGTTCCTGTCGGCAGCCCTTCCGGCACGCCCGCCGTTACATTCCGCACCAGGCGGGTTTCGAGCGCTACAGTCCCACCATGCGACATCGCCTCGCAGGCATTCATCACGAGATGTATGACCACCTGCTCCAGGCTCGACGCGTCTGCGAGCACCCGTATGCGTTGGGTGGCAGGCGTCACGCGCAGCTCGATGCCTGCCGGGACCACCCGCTGCAATCGAGCTCCGAGTCTGGCGATAAACACGCTCAAGTCGAGGGGCCGACGGCGCACTGTTTGACGGCGACTAAACGTTACCAACGCCTGGATTATCGCGGCGGCTCGTTGCGCAGCTTCCTTGATCCGGCCCAAGTTGCCATGCACCGGGTGCGACGAATCTAGCGTAATCAATCCCAGCTCAGTGTATCCTTGGATCACCTGCAAGAGATTGTTAAATTTATGGGCCACCCCGCTGGCCAAGCGTTCAATGGCTTCGAGTGTCCGCTCTTGGAGCAGTCGATCCATCTCCCGCGTTGCCTGCGGCGCCGCCTGCACACAGCCACGCCAACCAACCCACTGCCCCTGGGCGTCGTACACCGCTGTGGCGGTAACTTCTCCTGGCCAGTGGGGGTGCTCATCGCCACTATGCCACATGAGCACGACCCCGGTTGCCTGACCCTCCTGGCGACAGCGTTCTCTCAGCGCCTCGACGCTTGCGGAGCTCTCGGGGCTCACCAGCGCTTCTACCTTCAGTCGATCCACAACTTCGGCGCGCGTACAAGCCAACCGGCCCAGCAAGGTTTGATTGATGGCGATGATGATTCCGGCGGCATCCACTTCCCAGAGTCCGACCGGAGCATTTTCAAACAGATCCTCCGAACGCTGCCCGACGCCCTCTACGGGAGGATTTGGTCCAGGTAGCGGGGGCGAGGTCATAGATTAGCTCCACCATGTAACTTGCGAACCCCTCCTCTGCTTGTCCACCTGCAAACAAGACGCCCTCTGACACAGCCAGACCCATCGACGCCAGCCTTCAGGTGACAGCCCTCAAAGATCGATCGGCGATCAAGATCATTGCCACTAGAACAACAGCCCTGTGTAAGTTCCCGTCGATAAAGCGACAATAATATCATTTCTACCATACAATATGACATCAGTTATCTTCTTGGGAAATAGAGTAGTTAACAATGACCTACTGTGTCAAGTAAAATTATTCGTGCTCCATTAAGTCCTTTCCGTACCAAAAGGAAATCTGCTCTTCGCTAGTACGCCGGTGAGCCGAGAGGACACTCAGGAGGAAGCGACGACGTATCCAGTGATAAGCTGCAGTTGGTTCCTGGCGACTCTCCTCTGTTCTGGACACCTTGAGCAGGAGTGCAGATACAACGATTCGTGGGTTGCGCAACCGTTGCCACACCCGAGCGAAGTAGATCGCTCTGGAACATTGCGTCGCTCTGACGAAAACGATCTATGACTCACCATGACAGCCTTCAGCACCCCGAAACCTGGGCGTGGCTCAAGCGCTCAGGAGTTGCTCTGCCCTAGGCCAGTTTCGTAAATTAACCTATAATTTACCCCACCGTTCTGGCTTTGTCATCTGCAGTGCTTACGTTTGTTAACCAGAGTTAGGCGACCCTATTGGTTCCGGAGGAAAAGATCAAGCCTGGACGCCATGGTAGTCGCTCATCCTCTTCAAGGAGGCTCCCATGAAGCAAGGATCACCTCATACGCGCCTCTGGAATGATGGAGTCACCAATCTCCTGCTGTTCCCTGATGACTCAGCGGCATCCCCCGAAGCACTTCCGCTGACGAACTCTTCATCAATACCGGAGAGCTCCCCGCCGCGAAATATTCCTCCATCCCTAGCGCAGATTACCGCCGAGTGGCAGATGCTGCTGAAACGACTGGGACGCCGACGGCGCGTCCTCGAGACCGTCCTCGCCGCTGGCCAGCCGATTAAGCTCACCGGACATACTCTTGTCGTCGGCTTTTCTCCCCAGCGTCGTTTTCATCAGGAGTTACTCGACATGCCCGATTACCGGAGTTGTGTCGAGGAAGAGCTGGCGCGGACGTTTCAGGTACGACTCTCCGTGGTGACGGCGCTGTATCCGGAAAGTCGTCACCTTCCACACCAAGGAACCTTCGGGAAGACCCCAGCCTGAAACACTGACGACCGTTGCGGCAGCCGTCCTCGTCTTGACGATATCCCCCCTCGACCCCCAGCTGTGCCGACGCAGACCCAATTTACGGACAATTTACGTCCGCGCCTCTTTGTCGTCATGTGCGAGGCTTATCTTCTCAGCCGTCGTAGTGCAGCTATGAGCTCTTCCACTTGAAAGGAGGTCACTATGCAACAGTCGAATGTCTGGCACTCGCTGCGGCAAGAGGTCGGCGTCCCTGAACTCTTGCGCACACGTACGCGCACTCGGAGAAAACGTCGAAAACGATCCTGGGCAGCCCCCCGGGCCTATTTGCTGCCGCTCTTCCTGAGCTGCGGCACCTACTGGACCAGTCCGGCTCTCGTCTCGTTGGCTATACATTTTCACAGGAAATATGGCAGGCCTGCAGAACACCTTTGTCTCATTGCATGCAGCCACTGACGTTGCCAACCGGTTGCTTCTCGGTGACAGTTAACGAGGAAGGATACCATGGTGCACGCGGCCAAAAGTTATGTCAAACCGTCCCGCAGAACTAAGAAGATGAAGCGACGTGATTGCCTCCGCTGCGACCGCGAATTTTTGTCGGAGGGTCCACATCATCGCCTGTGCCGAACATGCCGGCAGGTCATTGCCGCTTCGCCATCGCCGGTTGAAGAATATAGCGTCGTGCCCCTCCATGACCGCGGTGTACGTGAGGCAAAGCCGAGTACACGACCCTGGATCTGAGAGAGCGCTAATGGTGTGCCTGATCGATCCCTCGCGGGATAACTCCCATCAGGCTCCGGCGCTAGCCTCCCTGCTTGTCCGGCGGGATCGATGAAAGCATCGCGGTAGCTCTCACGAATAAAGACCGTCGCAAAGGATATAAGCGCGTTTGTACCGATTTCCCCTCTGTGTTGACAGCATTAGAGATGTGTTCGATGAAGATGCGAGGCTTCGTCTTTGCCGCGATTCTGATGATAGGTTCCCTATCCATGCATGTAGCACATGCAACCGACACCTTTGACACTGCATACTGGGAAACTACCTTTCTGATGGTGGAAGCCGATCTCCGATTGCATCTCTGCCATGTGAAGGAATTTTCCCTACACCTCCTCCAAGCTTCACAGGCCGCTACAGGCGCAGACTCACCAGCGCCTCCTGGGCCGACAAGCCAAACGATCCTGATCGCAGAAGAACTTGCCTCATATGATGTCTTCCTCTGCCGCAAGGAAGCAGAAGAGGCAATCAGAGCGAGGCTGTATGCGGCAGAACAAGAACTCTTAGAAAGACCAATTGTACAAGAGAAACTGAAAGGATTTGTCGCTGCCTGGCTCTCTGCCATGCAAGTTATTCCACGTACAGCGCCCGGAGCAGAGGCGCTTCTGTCACGACAAGATGACGGCCGGAGAGGCATCATGCAGAAACAGAGCGAGTTAGAAGTGGAGCTCTTCTGGTGCCTCGATCGAACACGAGGGTGGGCGTCCCACGGTACACCAAAGAGTTAAGAGCCTCTCGCGGTAAAGCTTTAGATCAGACGTCGCAATTGGCGGGGGCTAAGGAGGGAGATGAGGCTGGCACAACGGCCGAAGCGCAGGGTGTCGACATCGAGCGCGCATAGCCCGCCGCGCTTCATCACTACGGACAGGTTTGGGCCGCCGGTCAGTAGAGTGGAAATCAGTCGGCTCAGGTAAGGTTCATGTCCCACCAGCAAGACGTCCTGCCGCTCGCGGTGATCGGTGCGCAGTACCTCGATTAACTGGCGGGGATTACCTTCTGGCGTCAGCGTTTCCGCAAGCATGACGCCTTCAGGCGTGCTCAAAACCTGGGTGACGATTTCAGCCGTCTGCTTAGCCCGCAAATATGGGCTCGACAGAATCAAATCATAGGATAGGCCCGATGCCTGGATGCCTTTGGCTATGCGCCGCATCCGCCGGTCCCCTTTGGGGGTGAGGGGCCGTTCGCTATCGTTTTCGTACTCCGGGCTACTGCGGCCTGCCGCGATGCCATGCCGCAAGAGAGACAGTCTCATCGCACACCATTGCCCTTTGACGTCGGTTTCCAAAAGGTGAACAATCTATCGGCTGATCCTAAGAAGGTTTCGATCAAGGCTATGCGCCGCCGCGAGAGTTCTTCCAGAGCACGCCTGAGAGTTGCCTCGCCCTCGATGCCACGCGCACTTGCGTAGGCCTGCATATTGCTCAGCAGGACTTCGGCATCCTGAATGTCCCCCATGCTTCCTTGGAAGGCGTTCATGGCCTTCAGTTGCTTACTGATGGAACGGCCGCGCAGGGGGGCCAGCGACTCCACCATGTAGCGAAACTTCTTGAAGGCCACCCGCATACGATGGATCGAGGGGCCATCTGTTGGAGTGATGACATGCTTGCGCTCAACTACCCGGTTGAAAGCCATCTCGATAGCCAGGACGGCTTCGGCGCGCTTCTCCTGCTGTATGTCTGGCGTATCAGGAAGCGCTTCAAGCTGTCTCGCAGCAACAGCAATACCTTTTCTTATCTTGCCGGTTTTGACGCGCTTCAGCTCCATGCCGAGGTGCTGCATCAAC
>JBKPCR010000401.1:0-21383 GCA_046727435.1 bacterium
AAGTGGAATTGGTGCCGCGTGGAGATGGCGCCTCCTCGCTCTGGTGAGGGAGGCGCCGGCGCGGCAAGAAAAGGAAAGAGGACGACACATGCTACGGAAGCGGATGCAGCAAGGACTGACAGTTCTCGGCTTGGGGACCATAATTAGCATATGCATTCGGTTGTAGAGGCGCTGCTTGCTGTGCCCTTCTTGGGCAGAGCAAACCTCGCCTACAGGTGGTCCATCACCACAAGAGGGAGGCGAAATGAAACTCGGATTCATCGGGCTCGGCAATATGGGACAGGCGATGGCGCGGAACATCGCTCGGGCCGGGCACCAGCTGACGGTATACAACCGCACCCGCAGCTGCGCTGACGAGTTGTGCGCTGAGGGCGCCCGTGTGGCGGTCTCGCCATATGACGCCGCCCTGAATGCCGACGTGCTGATCACGATGCTGGCCAACGACGAGGCGGTGGAAGCCGCCATCTTCGGCACTCATCGCGCGGCACGCCAAGAAGGGCTCGGCGCGCTTCATGGTTTAAGGGCGGGGACTGTACACATCTCGATGAGCACCATCAGCGTCGCGCTCTCGAAGCGGCTGGCCGAAGCGCATGCGGCAGCGGGCCAAGCGTACGTCGCCGCCCCGGTCTTCGGTCGCCCGGATGTGGCCGCAGCAGCCAGGCTCTGGGTCGTGGCTGCCGGTCCGGCAGATCACATCGAGCGCTGTCGCCCGGTATTTGAACCGATCAGCCAGGGCATGTTCACCGTAGGTGAAGAACCTTGGACCGCGAATGTGGTCAAGCTCGCCGGAAACTTTTTGATCGCCTCGATGCTTGAAGCGCTGGGCGAGGCATTCGCCCTCGTGCGCAAATCGGGCGTGGAGGTGCACCAATTCCTTGAGATCAGCAACAGCGCGCTGTTCAAGTCACCGCTCTATGAGACCTACGGCTCGATCATCGCCGATGAGCGCTATGAGCCCGCTGGGCTGAAACTGGCACTGGGATTGAAGGACGTGCGCCTGGCGCTCGAAGCGGCGGGAGCGGCGGCGACGCCGATGCCGCTGGCAAGTCTCATCCGAGATCATTTTCTCTCGGCCATCGCTCACGGGCAAGGCGAGATAGACTGGGCGGGGATCGCCCGTGTGCTCGCCGAGAACGCCGGCCTGGGCGAACCGAAAGCCATGCCGCGTGCAATGGCTCACTGAGGCGTATGCACGAAATTTGGATGCGGAGGAATCATGCACACACAAAAACTTGGCAATAGCGATTTGTACATCACCCCGGTGGGCTTCGGAGCCTGGGCGATCGGCGGCTCGGGCTGGGAGTTTGCCTGGGGGCCTCAAGAGGACGCGGATTCCATCGCGGCGATCCACCGCGCACTGGAGCTCGGCGTCAACTGGATCGATACGGCCGCGGCCTACGGCATGGGTCACTCCGAGGAAGTGGTAGCACGCGCCCTCGCGTCTTGGTCTGGCCCCCGACCCTATGTCTTCACGAAATGCGGTCTTCGTTGGGATGAACAGGGACAGGTTTACAACGTGCTGAAGGCCGACTCCATCCGTCATGAGTGCGAGGACAGCCTGCGGCGGCTTCGCGTGGAGGTCATCGACCTGTACCAGGTCCACTGGCCCACAGGCAGTGCGACGGAAACCGACGAGGGTTGGGCAGCGATGGCGCAACTGCAGCGTGAGGGCAAAGTGCGCTGGATCGGTGTGTCCAATTTCGATGTGGAACAGTTGCAGCGCGCCCAAGCCATTGCGCCGATCACCTCGCTGCAACCTCCTTACTCCCTCATCCGACGCGAGATCCAGGCGGGGATCCTCCCGTTCTGTCAGCGTGAAGGCATGGGAGTGATCGTCTACTCACCAATGGCGTCTGGGTTGCTGACCGGTGCGATGACGCGCGAGCGCGCAGCCCACCTGGCCAAGGACGACTGGCGGCGCAGGGATCCTGAGTTCAACGAGCCGAAGCTGTCGCAGAATCTGGCGCTGGTCGATCGCCTACGGGCCGTCGGCGCACGGCACGGTCGGTCGCCGGGCGAAGTGGCGAGCGCCTGGACGCTGCGGCACCCGGCGGTGACGGGAGCGATTGTCGGGGCACGCAGCGCCAAGCAGGTGGAGGGCGTGATGGGTGCCGGGGACTTCCGGCTCAGCGAGGAAGAGATCGACGCAATCGAGGGCGGTTTGGACTAGCGAACGCTCCATGCGAGGCCACAAAGACATGCCTGAAGCACGTCATGAGGCCGAGCCGCAAAACAGTCGAGCGCTGTTGGATCGGCGCCTGGCGTATCTGCTCCTGCGCCTGACGCTCAGCATCAACATCCTGCTCCACGGCGTGGTGCGGTTGCCCGCTCTCGGTGCCTTCGCGGAGGGGACGGTGCAGCAATTTGCTGGCACGCCGCTGCCGGCGGTGGCCGTCCGCCTCTTTGGGCTGTCGCTGCCCTTTCTGGAGACTGTCATCGGCCTATTGTTGATCGTTGGCCTGTGGACGCGATGGGCGCTCGTCGCTGGCGCACTGCTGATCGCGGCGCTGGTGTTCGGCACGGCGCTCCGAAGTGACTGGGAAACGCTCAGCATCCAAATGCTCTACGCCATTATCTACTACCTGCTACTGGCGGGCAGGACGTCCGACTACTTCGCGCTCGACACCGTGTGCACGAAACGCCTAGGGCGGTCGAAGAGCGCGTTTACATAAAGATGCACCATCTGATCACCGTAGACGGAAGCTCTCGTCCTGAGGCCTACCACTTGAAGAGGAGCCATGCCGTGGAGGGATGCAGCGCGGACCAGGCGGCACGACGGTGGCTGGAGGATAATGAGGCGATGGTTGCCGACAGTGCAGCGCCCCCAGGAGCCGTGCGCAATGACGCGCAGGATGGCACCGGTCGGCGCCAGAGTGAGCATGTTGAGAGGCGAGCGCACGCCAACAAGTGGGCCGTGCTCGGGCTGGTTGTCCTCGGGACCTTCATGATGACCCTCGATGCGTCGATCGTCAACATCAGTCTGCCATCCATCGCGCGCACGTTTCACGCCCCGTTCGGCGGCGCCGTGGAGTGGGTGATCATCGCCTATCTCGTAGTCATCGCCGCCACGCTTTTGACGTTTGGGCGCGTGTCTGACATCATCGGGCGCAAGCCGGTCTGGGTGGCCGGGCTGGTGTGCTTCACGCTAGGCTCGGCGCTCTGCGGTGCGGCCTCTTCCCTCGCATGGCTCATCGCCGCCCGCATCTTCCAGGGACTGGGAGGCGCGCTCCTCTTCGCGCCGGGCATGGCGATCATCACCGATGCCTTTCCCGCGGCCCAGCATGGGCTTGCCCTCGGCTTGACCACCGTGGTGGCGGCCCTGGGTGTGAGCGCGGGACCGACGTTCGGCGGGCTGATCACCGAGCACATGAGTTGGCGCTGGATCTTTTACCTGAATGTGCCGTTGGGCGTGCTCGACCTGCTGGCCACCTTCCAATCACCGAACGCGCGGGCCCTGATGAACGCCGCACCGAGGGACGAACAGGGCGAATCCTCCGGCCTGCTGGCGACCGCGCGTGTGGTCGGGCAAAGCCTCAGCGTGGCGCTTGCGGGAGCCATCTTCGCCAGCTTCGGCGGCGCGACGGCAGCCCGGACACTGGTCGCTCCAGCGCAGCATGGTATGCTTGTGGCTGGCGAGCTCAGCGCCCTGCAACTGACATTTCTCCGCAGCTTCCGCGCCGCCCTACTCGCCTGTGCCATATTTGCGGCCATAGGCATAGGCACGGCACTTGTCCGGGGCCATGAGCGCTCGCCAGCGGCGCGCATCAAGCCCGACAATGCATCATGAATGAGGAAGGACTTATGAAACAGCACAGTTTTGAACACGCCATCGCTGAACTGGTAGAGGCCGCCGCCCTTCAGACTGAAATCATGCACGATCGGCTGGCCCTCGAGTGGGGACAAATGGTGTTCACACGCGCGGTCCAGCTCTGGAATAACATTGAGGCCCACGAGGCCTTGGCCTATGAGGACAAGGTCGCGGCACAGGTACACATGCTCGACGAGGCGACAAGTTCTCTGTGGCGCCTTCATAAAATGCTGGCCCATACCCGCCGCGTGCTACAACAGCATCGGCAGCTTCTACAGCATCAAGTATCGTCCGTCGACCTCGCCTGATGGCAAGACACGTTCCCCTTCATCGTCAACAGCCCATGGTGAATGGGCAGGGCGGGGTTCAGCTTGGCATGGGAGGTACTTTGGTGAGCTGTCAAGAGCCGCGTGCGATATCAACCATGTATGAGGGGAGATAGACATCTCTCGCACAAGCGAGAAAGGGGTGAACATGTTTCGCAAACTCGTGCACACAGACCATGATTGGCTGCTGACGGTGGTACGGCTTGTGCTAGGCATCGTCTTCTTTGCCCACGGTGCCCAGAAGCTGCTCGGCTGGTTCGGCGGCGCTGGATTCAGCGGCACAATGGGCTTCTTCACTTACCAAATGGGCATTCCAGCGCCCTTGGCCTTACTGGCGATTACCGCGGAATTCTTCGGCGGACTTGGCCTGATCGTTGGCTTGCTGGGCCGAGTGGCCGCCTTCGGGATCATATGCAACATGCTTGTGGCGGTGGTGATGGTTCACTCGCATGTCGGTTTGTTCATGAACTGGTATGGCAATCAACAGGGTGAAGGCTTCGAGTACCACCTGCTGGCCATCGCTCTTGGTTTGGCAGTCGTGGTCAAGGGCTCGGGAGCATTCTCGTGTGACCGCCTGCTGACCAGGGCGAGTCACGAGTCTATCAGTCAAGTCGGGAGAACATAGACCGCAACACTGTAAGCTCTGAAAGGAGGATTGGAAGCATGACGACTGGTATGGCGATTCTCGTGCTCACGGCGTTTCTTGCGTCCGCCGTCGAGGCGGTCGAAGCGCTCACAGTGGTCCTCGCCGTCGGCGTCACCCGCGGCTGGCGCTCGTCTCTGATCGGCGCTGGAACGGCGACCCTAGCCCTCGCCGCGGTGATCGTCGCGTTAAGCCCGGCCTTGTCGCTGATGCCCATCGACATATTGCGCGTGATCGTCGGCACGCTCTTACTCGTCTTCGGGCTGCAATGGCTGCGCAAAGCGATCTTGCGCGCCGGTAGATATAAGGCATTTCGGGATGAGGCAGTACTCTACCGTTCAGAGCTCGCGAAAGCGCAGGTGGCCGGAACCACGATCCGCGCTGGCATGGACTGGTATGCCTTCACGCTGGCATTCAAGGGGGTGTTCCTGGAGGGGCTGGAAGTCGCGTTTATCGTGCTCGCCTTCGGTACCTCCCAGGGAAGTATTCCATTAGCCGCCCTGGGCGCCGGCATCGCCCTGGTGCTGGTGGCGGCCGTCGCTGCGCTGGTACATCAGCCGCTCAGCCGGGTGCCGGAAAACACGATGAAGTTCGGAGTTGGCTTGATGCTTGCGACGTTCGGCATCTTCTGGAGCGTCGAGGGCACGGGCATGGCGTGGCCCGGTGCGGATGTCGCGCTGCTGGGTATCCTCGGCTTTCTGACGCTGGTCTCGCTGGGCTTGGTTGCTGTGCTCCGCCGGATGTCTGCGCGACACGCGCTGATAGCCGCCAACGCAGCGAGCATGGGAGAGTAGATGATGAAGTATCTTAAGAACTTCCTGCGCTTCTGGTACGACTTCATGGTCGGCGACGACTGGATGATTGCTGCTGGCGTGGTGATGGCGCTCGTCTTGTCGGCAGCACTCGCGCACCGCGGTCTGAACGCCTGGTGGGTGATGCTCGTGACCGTAGTTGTCATGCTGGCGACCTCGCTCTGGCGGGAGACGCGCCGGTCGCGATCGCGCAGCTCCGCCTAGCGCGACGCCATCTAATATCACGGGCGCACGATGGCGATGTGCGACGCGGGAGACGGCGCCGGCCTCAGGGTGTGAGTATCATGACCACACGGCATTATTGACACACGTGTGTACGGTGGTATAGAAGAGGACAGCATGATCTCTTCTCGTTGTCCAGGCTTAGCCGTGCCGTTGCAGTCGCAGACACAAGTATCTGCTCATGGTCTCGCAGCGGAGGAGTCTGCCGATGACGCTCGCGCCTCCCTTTCTCTCCTGCACGTGTCTACCCTTCCTGATCCTGGCCCACACCCTTGTTCTTGCGCGCTCCCAACTGCCAGCGTGCAGCCATCGACGAGACTGGGAATGGACGCTTGCGTCCTGTCACCCCCAGGGACCCCATCACAGCTCTGTTGTGGAGTGCACCGCGTCTGGTTCCTTGACGCCGCCATCCTCAGTCCCTTGATGACCAGACACACGACAGGGGTTGGAGGAGGCGCACGCGTACGGAGGAGAGAGGGGTATGTCAGCGAAGCATCCCGCGATCGTGTATGACCACGAATCACCGCGTATTCTAGTGGCCGATGTCATGAGTGGCCAACTCCGGCCCGCAACGCACCTGGACTGTCTGGTGTTATCGAGCGACCACGCCCCGGCAATACCGGCAGCAGCGCTAACGGTCGCCCCAGCCCGGACACCTTGAGCTGGCAGGCTACTAGGAGAGCGCTGAGTGGGCTTGGCGGACCCAGTCCCTTGTTCCAGAGGGAGGTCAGATGATACTTGAATGGCTCGTGCAGACCGACGGGAGCGTGGGGGCGCTGATCCTGCGGCTCACGCTGGCAGTGGTGCTCTTCCCCCACGGTGCCCAGAAGGTACTTGGGTGGTTTGGCGGCCCCGGCCTCAAGGCCACCCTGCAGTACTTCACCAGCGCTGGCATTCCGCCAGTGTTCGGGCTATTGGCAATCGCCGCGGAGTTCCTCGGCCCGCTCGGCCTCGCCGTAGGACTGCTCACACGTGTAGCCGCCTTCGGCATCGTGTCCGTGATGCTCGTCGCCATCATTATGGTGCACGGGCGGTATGGTTTCTTCATGAACTGGTTCGGCACCCAGCCGGGCGAGGGGATTGAGTACCACCTGCTGGTGCTGGGCATCGCGATCGCCTTGATCGTCATGGTGCCGGCGCAGGGTCCATAGATGCCGCACTGCTGCTGGCAACCCGCGGTAGTGCGCCGTGATACGTCCTGTGGCGATTTTGTGTGTCGCTCCGATCCTTACGCAACACACGTGAGGCGATGCAAGGGGGGGTATGTGTCGACACGATCACAAGCTGCGAAACACAACCGATGAAGCCAGGCGTGACGTGCACACACGTCGAGACGAGCGGGCAGACCGGGCAGACGCGGCTGTGACACGACGAGAGTTCGTAGCGTCGGCCATCACTGCTGCCTGTGTCACGGGTGTTGGCCACTCCGCATGGGCTGTGGAGACGACAGGGGCGATGCCTTACCGCACCCTGGGACGCACTGGCGAGAGGGTGTCGCTTGTGGGGCTCGGGGGCTATCACCTCGGCAAGCAAGCCGACAAACAAGAGAGTATCCGCATTATCCGGACCGCCATCGACCAGGGGATCACCTTCATGGATAACTGCTGGGATTATAACGATGGCGCGAGCGAGATCCGGATGGGCAAGGCGCTGCGGGATGGCTATCGACAGAAGGTTTTTCTCATGACCAAGGTCGACGGGCGCAACAGACAAACGGCTGCCAAACAGCTCGAGGAGTCGCTACGCCGGCTGCAAACCGACCATATCGATCTCTTACAGTTTCACGAGGTGATTCGCCTGTCGGATCCGGACCGCATCTTTGGACCGAACGGCGCGATGGAGGCATTCTTGGACGCCAGGCACGCGGGGAAGATTCGCTACATCGGCTTCACCGGACACAAGAGCCCAGAGATCCATTTGAAGATGCTCGACACGGCCTTCGCCCAGCCATTCACGTTTGATGCGGTGCAGATGCCGCTGAACGTCATGGATGCCCATTACGATAGCTTCGAGAAACGGGTCCTCCCAGTGCTGCTGAAACATCAGATTGGGGTGCTGGGCATGAAACCGATGGGCGATCACTTCGTCCTTGAGACCCAGACAGTGACACCGGTCGAGTGCCTGCACTATCCAATGAACCTGCCGACCAGCGTGGTCATCACCGGTTGCGATTCGCTACCCATTTTGGAGCAAGCCTTGAACGCCGCGCGCAGTTTTCGGCCGATGAGCGATACGCAAGTCTCGGAGTTGCTGGCGAGAACCGCCAACGCCGCGCAAGCCGGACAGTACGAGCGCTACAAAACCACCCACCACTTTGACGGAACCTTCCACAATCCCCAGTGGCTGGGAGGATAGCTTTGGCACCACCATCACGGCGCGCGCCGGCCGCCGCACTCCTGATGCGCCGCTGAGCCGCGCGCACGGCACCAGCGGTCGTGGAGGCCCGCAGGATTGGGATTGGAGGATTTCGACGATAAGGAGGTGGTCGACGCGTTAGAGGAGGAAGGACCGATGACTCCAGAAGCGCTCTTGTCCAACCACGAATCACCGCGCATTCTCATGGCCGATGTCGCAACTGGCACACTCCGGCCCGCGGCTTACCCGGACTGGCTGGTGTTGTCGAGTGGCCACGCCCCTTGGCGGGACAGTCTCCTCGTGGAGCAGTATCGCAGGCCTCCGTGTGGGAAGTCAGCGCATTCCCTGCAAGATCATAGCATCGCCATCCACCTCAGTCCGCTCAGCCTGTTAGAGTGGTGGATCGATGGGGGGCGGCCTCGGGGCCAACTCATTACCCCGGGCGATGTGCATCTCACGTCGGCGGGCATCTCGAGGTGGTACCGCTGGCACGAGCCTTCTGAGATCCTGGTGCTCGCCCTCGCCCCAGCGTTGTGCAGCACGCCGCGCATGAGTTCACCGGCGCAAGCCCTGTCGAGTTGCGGAATCAGCAGGCTATCCGCGATGCGCAGCTCCTGCATCTCGGCGTGGCGCTCCAGGCGGAGCTCGCCGCTGGCTGCCCAGGGGGGCGGCTGTACGGCGAGGCGCTGGCCACCGCCGTAGCGGTCCACCTGCTGCAGCATTATGCCGTCTGTCCGCCCCAGCTGCGGAGCTATCGCGGCGGCTTGCCCCAAGCCCGCCTGCGGCGTGTGCTGGAGTACATGCACGCCCACCTAGACCAAGAGCTGTCGCTCGCGGCGCTCGCCGCGGAGGCGCAGATGAGCCCCTACCACTTCAGCCGGCTGTTCAAGCAGAGCACCGGGCTGAGCCCGCATCAGTATCTGCTCCACCAGCGGGTGGAGCGCGCCAAACACCTCCTGTCCGACCCCCAGCGCAAGATCGCGGAGGTGAGCGACGCACTGGGCTTTCCCCACCAGAGCCATTTCACCGCCACCTTCCACACGGTGGTGGGGATAACGCCAGGAGAATACCGGAGGCAGCGCGGCGGGGAATAAAAAAGTAGCAAGATTCCGACAATATCGCACGAATCCGTAAGACCGCACCAGGGCGTGTTGATAGAATGCGGTTGGGATCGGGTTGACCCCTGGCGCGTGCGGCTGCGCACGCGCCAGGAGCGGCGGGGCATCGCGGCAGCCTCGGGCCAGTGCCAGGGTCGGCCGGCACACACCAGCTCCCGATGATCTCCGATGCTCCGTTCAGCCCGGTGAGCGATGTCGCACTAGGTCACCTGGAACGTGAGTGATGGTTGGGAAGTGCAGTGTGAAGCGCGATCTGTCACACCTGTGTTGGCGGAGGTAGCAGAGGGCGACCATGTGGGGAGGACACCTCGGGGGCGAGGTGTACGGCCTGCCGGCGGGCGCCTGATATCAGCACGGAACCTGCATCAGAGCCGAGGAGGAAACAGCGATGCGTCGAGGCACATGGATACTCGGAGCAGCAGCTTGCGCAATGGTGTTGGGGATCCTGACCGTCTCTCACGTCGTGTCTGTACAGGGGGGAGAAGCACCACCACCACCACCATCACCCCCGATTTACAACCCGTATCCGCCTGGCATTCTCCCGGACGATTTGGTCTCGGAGATCGCACGGGTTCGGCGCGAAGTGAACGGCATCTTCGAGGAAGCTCTCGCAGAGTGGAAAGCCTTACCACCGCCGACTCTGACGGGTCAGCCTCCAACACTTCAGGGCACTGGATATCAGGCCGTCCAAATACTCGGCAAGCTATTGAATTTCGACGAGAACATATCCCTCTTCAGGAATGTGGCCTGCGGTTTCTGCCACATGCCGTATGCCGCCTTTAGCGGGCCGATCCCGTCCGTCAATCTGACGATGATCGCGTATCCCGGATCGGCTGAATTTCGGGCCGGCAAGCGGACCGCGCAGCCCTACACGTATTCACCCAGATTCCCTGTACTCCAGTTCAACGAAGAACAGGCCCTGTTCTTTGGCGGCAACTTCTGGGATGCCCGCTCGACCGAATTCTTGCTGCAGAGTCCCGACGCCGAACAGGCACAGCATCCTCCGGTCGATACCCAGGAAATGGGCAATCCCGACACGGCGTGCATCGCGTTCAAGCTGTCCCAGGGGGTGTACCGACCGCTGTTTGAGCTGGTATGGGGCGCGGGCTCGTTGAATATCCCGTTTCCGGGCAACGCTGAGAGAATCTGCTCCACCCCTGGATGGGCGGCGTCGTTAGGTCAAGCTGCTGGCGGGAACACCACGCCAATTCCCCTCAGTCCGGCAAACCGCACCCAGGCAAACAGGGTTTATGATAACTGGGGGCAGTCCATTTCCGCCTACGAAGCCTCAACGCGTCTCAGCGCGTTCTCGTCGAAGTTCGACGCCTTCCTGGCGGGCAATTACACGTTGACGGCAGACGAGCAAGCCGGTTATGACCTGTTCCGGGGTAAGGCCGGCTGCAATACATGCCACCTCGACGGAAGAGGGAGCACTCAGCCGCCCCCGGTCGGGACGAACGGGACCGACACCAGCGGGGTCGCCGATTTTACGCCTCTGTTCACCTGCTTCGGCTATGCCAATCTCGGCCTGCCCCTGAATCCTAGGGTGGCTATCTATTATCAGACTACGCCAGATCCCTTCGGGTTTACGCCCAATCCCTTCGGCTTCGCCTTCAGAGATTTGGGATTGGGCACGTTCCTCAGAAGCGGCCCCGGCTCCGCCCCCAATCCGAACGCGGCGGAGTGGCTCCAATTGGCGCCGACGGCCGACGGCCAAATGCAGGTGCTGACGGCGCGCAATGTGGGCTTTACACCGCCACAGTGTCCCACCACCGAGGCCGGCCAGACCGACGCAAACGGGCAGCCGGTCCCGTTCTTCCAGAAGGAGTTCTTCCATAATGGCTACGCTAAGAGCCTGAAGCAACTCGTCCATTTCTACAACACGCGCGACGTGTTTCCGTTCCCCGTCACGTCGGGAAACTGCCCGGAGGGCACGACGGAAAAGGTGGACTGCTGACCCATGCCCGAGGTCCCGAACAACATCGATATGACGGTCGGGAGCCTCGGCTTGACGGATGAGGAGGAGGACCTGCTCGTGGTCTTCCTGCAAACCCTCACGGACGGGTTCACCACCCCGTACCCCGACCGCGATACCTTTACGGGTCAGTGCATGACCGGTGGGTCGGCAGCGACCCAAGGGAATGAGTTCCTCATCCCGACTCCACCTCTTCCGCCCTGTGCACCGGAGATCTGCGGTGTCGCGCCTGTGCCCAATCCGCCTATTCCATAGGGCACAACGTTAAACGGCGGATGCACGACGGATGAGCCGAGCGAGACACGGACGCATGGGGGGTCGCGCACGACCCCCCATGCCCCTTGCATCGTCTTTCCAAGGGAACAGCCATTGGAGGTCTGTCCATGCATAGACTGCTTCTGAAGCTGGCGATCACGGCCGTGGTCGGCAGCCTGCTCTCTTCCACCCCAACCGTCGCTCAGATACTTCCTCCGGCGAAGAAAGCCGAGCGCGTCGAGATCACCCACGGGCCAGCGCTCGAATTGGCTACGGACCATTTGACCATTATCAGGTGGACCACCAACAACCCTGGGGGGTCGGACGTGCATTTCGGCGTCGTGTACTACGGGACGGATCCCAAGGACCTGAGCCAGACGGCGAAATCTCCCATCAGTGTCAACCGGGGCCATCCAGAGACGATGTTCCGCGTGCGCGTGGTCGGCCTGAAGCCGCAGACGACCTATTACTACAGGGTGACCTCGATGGAGAGCAATGGGAAGAGCGATGGGGTGGAGAGCCCTGTCAACCAGTTCACCACACCCAGCCCCGGCGAGCGAATCGTGGCTTTCCCTCCACAACCTGAGCGGCCAAGGTAACGGCCACGCATGCCATGGCAAGAAGGACGTGGGCGGTGGCCAGATGACGCCCGGAGATGCCGCAGGTGTGGCGCCGCTGTTCACCGACTTGACATCGTCCAGTCTCGGTCTCCCCAAGAACGTCGCTATTCCATATTACTATGAGACGACGCCAGACAGTTTCGGATTCACGCCCAACCCACGGGGCTTTGCCTTCATTGATAAGGGAGTCGGCGACTTCCTCAGAGGGCCCCTCAACCCGAACGTGGACTGGACCCAGTACCCGGATCGATTTGACGGCAAGATGCAGAACCCGACCTTACGCAACGTGGACCTGCGGCCATATCCCGAATTTGTGAAAGCGTACATGCATCATGGCTACTTAAAGAGCCTGAAGGAAGTGGTCCACTTCTATAACACGCGTGGTACACTAGGACCTTGCGGTCCAGGGAAGATCGAAAAGGTGACGTGCTGGCCTCCCCCTGAGGTCCCGCAGAACATCAACAAGACCATCGGGAACTTGGGCTTGAGCGCGGCGGAAGAAGACCAACTCGTCGCCTTCCTGAAGACCCTCACAGACGGCTACACGCCACCGGCTGCTAAAAAATGACGGTAAGGGTGCCCTTCAGCTGGCTGTTGTCCCACAGAGGGAGGCAGCCGGACCGTGCGTCGGCGGCACCACATGCGTACAGACAGGCATTCACGAGCGGGGAGAACGCTCATGAACAGACGTATCCTGGCCATGGCGATGGCAGGTCTCCTCTGCGCAGGCCTTGCCGCGCAGGCCCAACCCCGAACAGCAGTGGCCGAGATCAGGGGCTGCACCGATGCGACCATCACCGGCCGCGCGCAGCTCTCAGAAATCCCCTCACCGGAAGGGGTCAAGCAGGTCCTGGTAGAGCTGACGACCAGGGGATTACCCGACGGCAAGCACGGCGTGCATATTCATGAGACAGCCAACTGCCAGCCCTGCGCCGCGGCAGGAGGGCACTTCGATCCCGGCCCTTCGGGCAACCCTTCCGTCGACGCTAACCACCCCTTCCACTCCGGCGATCTGGTCAACATCGACGTGCACGGGGGGTACGGCGTCTTGCTGACGCTCACCTCTCGGGTCACCCTGTCGCCCGGACCGCTCAGCATCTTCGATAGCGACGGCAGTGCGCTCATCATCCACGAGAAACCCGATACCTACTGCCCGCAGGGCGAGGTTCACGATTGTGTGGGGGGCGGGCGGGCGGCGTGTGGTATCATTGAGGGAGTTGATAAGTAAGGCCCACAGTGGCGGCGCCCAGCCCCAGGACAAGGTGTACTTCGGGACCCTGGATGCCAAGGTCGTGGCCCTCGATGCCGAGCCCAGCAAGGTCATGTGGGGGAAGCAGGTGCCGGACAAGGCAGCTGGCAACTACTTCAACCAGGCCTCGAGGATCGTGAAAGGGAAGTTCGTGATGGGGACCAAGGGAAGCGACGGATGGTGCTTGACCGGATGGTCCCAGCGTCACAGGCCCCCATAGGGGCCGCGTACTTGGTCCTGCCTACATAGGCCCAGCGCACGCGGATCTGTCAACCAACAAGCATACGGAGGATCAGCCATGCTACGACGCGCGACAACGTTTGGCTGGGCAGGATTGTGCGGGCTGTGCGTGGGGCTGCTGCTGTGGAACCTGGGGGCGGCCCAAGCGCCGCCATCGGAGCCCCCCCCCAAAGGGCCGACGTACATGCCGGTGGTCGAAGTGGACTTTGCCGCTATGCGGGCGCGCGACGTCGCGGCCAAGCCCGAGGTGATGCAACGCCAGCGGACCTTGCTCGCCGACCGCTACGACCTGAGCGACCGGCCCGCCCCGGGCGTGATGATGTCGGGCGGCCGCAAGGCCATCCAGCAGGGGGTCCGGGTCAAACTGCCGGCGGGCCTGAGCTGGGAGCAGCTGGCCGCCATGGCCCCCGACGAGATTCGCGCCAAAGATTTGTTCCCGCGGGGGTTTTTGCCCCTCCCGCATGTCAAGCACGAGACCGGCGGCATGATCTTTCCCGACTTCGAGATTAAGGAGATCGACAAGCAGGAAGTGCGGTCGCTGCAGCGCTTTGACGCCGACTTCGATCTGCCGGACCATCTGCTGCCGGAGTTTCCGCCCCCCCTCTTCCTGACCACCCGGCCGGAGTTGGGCGATGTCTCGCAAGGGCAACTGCTGACCATCAAGAACTTCTTTGCCCTCCTGGATGGCATCGTGACGCCCGTCCAGATGGAAGGCATGCGCCTGCTGCTGACGCCGTTCCCTCAGCAGCAGTTCAACCAGACCGACGATCGCAAGGTCGACGCGACCACCCTGGGCGTCACGTGCCTCGATTGCCATGCGAACGGCCACACCAACGGCGCCTTCCACCTGAACCCGGACAATCGCCCGCAGGCCGCGCGCTTTCGCATCGACACGGTGAGTCTGCGCGGCATGTTCAATCAAAAAATCCACGGCTCCAAACGCTCGCTGCGCTCCGTGGAGGACTTCACCGAGTTTGAACAACGCACCGCCTACTTCGACGGCGACCAGGTCACCGCCGCCAAGAAAGGGGTCAATCTCCCCGATCGGGCCAGCCAGGTGGTCATGATGGCCCAGATGCAGGACATGTTCGATTTTCCCCCGGCGCCGAAATTGACGGTCCTCGGGCTCCTCAATCCCGCCCAGGCGACGGAGGAGGAGCGCTTGGGCCAGGAAGTCTTCTTCGGGAAGGGGCAGTGTGGGGTCTGCCATCCGGCGCCCTTCTACCTTGACGACAAAATGAACGATCTCAAGGTCGAACGCTTCTATACGCCCCGCACCATCAATGGCCAGTGGATCCATGCCGAGGGCCCCATCAAAACCTTCACCCTGCGGGGGATCAAGGATTCCCCGCCGTACCTGCACGATGGCCGGCTGTTAACCCTGGAGGACACGGTGGAGTTCTTCAACCTCGTCCTCGGCGTGCAGCTGACGCCGCGGGAGAAGGCAGCCCTGGTCGCCTTTATGCGTCAGCTGTAACGGCACGCGATGGCGGGGGCCCCAATGGATCACATAGAAGACGCGTTGATGGCTAAGAGCCTATCCCAATAGGCTATAGTTCGGGTATCCTGTGGGAAAAAACTTCTCTCCCAGAGGAGCCCGATCCATGCGTGACGAGCCAGAGAACGTTCGGCGTGATTGGCGGATACCCGACGAACTGTGGGAGCGCATCCAGCCGTTGCTCCCGCCCCGGAAGCCGCACCCGCTGGGGTGCCACCGGCCCCGCGTCGATGATCGCCAGGCCATGGAGGCCATCTGCTTCGTCCTGCGAACCGGGTGTCAATGGCACGCGCGACAGGACACAGGCCTTTGTTCCAGTCGTTCGGCGCACCGCCGCTGCCAAGAGTGGGCAGCCGCCGGGGTCTTCCTGGCCTGCTGGGAGCAGGGACTGGCTGTCTACGAGGCCTTGCAGGGCATTGACTGGGAGTGGCTGGCCATGGACGGGGCGATGACCAAAGCCCCCCTGGGGGGGAAACAGGGCGGCAAGCATCCGACCGACCGTGGGAAGATCGGCACCACACGGCGCGTGCTGACCGACGGCGGCGGCGGGCCTATCGGCCTCGCCGTGGAGGGCGCCAATCGGCATGACTTCAAGATGGTCGATGAGACACGCACCAGTATCCCGGTCGAGCGCCCGATGCCCAGTCCTGAGAAGCCACAGGGGAGGTGTCTGGACAAAGGCTCTGACTTCGATGAAGTGCGCGAACGGCTGGCCGCGTGTGGGTTCACGGCTCACATCCGGGCCCGGGGTGAAGACGCCCACGCGCTCAAGCGTGCAGCCGGCTACAAGGCTCGCCGCTGGGTGGTAGAGCGCACCCATAGTTGGATGAACCGTTTCCGGCGATTGCTGGTCCGCTGGGACAAGAACGTATGCAATTATCTGGCGTTTCTGCATCTGGCGTGTGCCTAGATCACCTACAGACGATC
Source organism: bacterium (assembly GCA_046727435.1). Classification (GTDB taxonomy): domain Bacteria; phylum Tectomicrobia; class Entotheonellia; order J063; family CAVPRW01; genus CAVPRW01. The sequence continues at coordinate 16,049 of JBKPCR010000401.1, forward strand.
CGGCCTATTGGGATAGGCTCTAAGTTGATGTAACCGGCCGCCCTGTGGGTCTCGAGCAACCGTTGCTTGAGCACCATCGGCGATCGGCTCTGGAGTTGTGATGAGGCTATTCCAATCAAAGTGGGGCCATCAGGCTGGTACGCAACGACCTCTGTTGCCAAGAGAGGAGGGTTTGCCATGAAGAGGGTTATCCTATACCACCAGCCCGGCTGAGGGGATTGCCAAGCGGCCGAAGAGTTCCTTCGGCAGAAGGGCATCCCCTATGAGGGCAAGGACATCCGGGCGGACCCGAGCGCTTATGACGAGTTGGTTAACACATGGAAAAGCCGTGCGACGGCGACGCTGGTGATCGATGGAGAGGTGATCATCGGCTTCCAGGCGAACCGCCAGCGGGTGGAGGCGTTGCTCGCGTAGCGGCTCCGTGGAGGAGGACAATGGAACGGTACGATGTGCTTATCATCGGGGCGGGGCCGGCCGGGTTGACGGCAGGGCTTTACTGCGGCCGGGCGCGCCTGAAAACCGTGATTGTCGAGCAAGGGGTCTCAGGCGGGGAGCTGGTGAATACCGCTCGGATCGAAGATTACCCCGGCTTCGAGGTGATCAGCGGGGCGGAGTTGGCCGAGCGCCTGGAGCGGCAGGCCCGCAAGTTCGGGATGGAGCTCACGATGGACGAAGTCGTTGAGGTCGTCTCGCAGGGGGACTGGAAGCGAGTCGTGGGTGAGGCAGCGAGTTATACCGCCGGGGCGGTGATCGTGGCCGCCGGGGGCAAGCCCAAGAAGCTCGACGTGCCCGGCGAGGCGGAGCTGGCCGGGCGCGGGGTCTCCTATTGCGCCATTTGCGATGGCCCCTTCTTCCAGGACCAAGTCATCGCCGTGGTCGGCGGTGGCAACACCGCGCTCGAGGAGGCCGACTACCTGACCAAATTTGGTAAGAAGGTCTATATCATTCACCGCCGGGATGCCTTTCGGGCCCAGCCCATCATCCAGGAGCGGGCTTTGGCGAACCCGAAGATCGAGGTGCGCTGGAACACGGTCGTGGAGGCGATCAAGGGACAGAATCAAGTGGAGGCGGTCGGCTTGAAGAGCACCGTGGGCGAGGAGCGGTGGGAACTCCCAGTCGGGGGAATCTTCATCTTCATCGGCTTCTCGCCAAACCAGATCAAAGATCACGCCAACCACGACCAGCTGGGCTTCTTCCTCACGGACGAGCGCATGCAGACCTCCGTGCCCGGGCTGTTCGCCGTGGGGGATATCCGGGCCCAGCCGGTGCGCCAGATCACCAACGCCACCGCTGATGGCACCGTCGCCGCCGTGATGGCCCACAAGTACCTGGAAGAACGCCATCTCCTGGGCGAGGGAGTGGCACCTCGGTAATCAGAGACACTACTCTTGTCTCTGGCCGGTAGTGGGTCAATTTCATGTTAACAGCTCGGGCATCGGTTCAGTTAATCGACCATGAACTGAATGTTAACTGCAAACTGACCCACTACCCGGAAACGGTATGGCTGACGGGACCAACGCAGCTGGGCCTGACAGTGCCAGATCAGGCAAAATTTGTCTTTTGCGACCAGATCCCAAGAGGCTTTTGGTGCGAATGACACCGCTTCAGCTGAGGCACTCACTGCCCCTGATAGGCAAACTGCTGCCCGCCGATAGAGGCTTCCACCATCGCCCCGCCGATGGGGCGCACCACCACCGCGACGCCGTCGACGAAGGTAGCGGTGGTGGCGACCCCCGACTGCAGGATCACCGCCGAGGTGTCGGCGGAAAAGTTGATCTGGCCCGTCTTGAACCGGTCTAGGGCACTCTTGCTCTCAAAAACCAGCAGTCCGGCCGTAGGCACCACCCACGCCGAGGCCCCCCTTGGTCACTTTGGGGAACAGGGCGTAGCCGTAGCTCTGCCGTACCAATTCACCCAGCGAGGGGTCCTCCGCTCGCATCTGCTGCAGAGTCGACGTGGCCTCAGCGACTAACGCTTCTTGCTCCGCTCGGGAGGTGGGCGCCGTGGCGCAGCTGACGAGCAGTCCCGCGACGACGGTCAACAGCAGAACCATACGTATGGTCCATTTCATGGCACATCCTCCCTCTTGATGAGTTGTTCGGGGGAGTGCTTCACCCTTGTCTAATCCTGGTAATACTACCTCGAAAGGCCGAAGGCCAAGTAGACGCCCATCAGCCAGGATCTCGTTAGGTCAAAATATTCATGCGCGTAAGGCCAAAAAATTGGAACGTGCCTATTCACCAGATGTTACAATTCCGCCATTGTCTCGCCTTTGGCTTGCCTTCTACCCCACAGGGCCTTGCGATCATGTCTATCCACCCTAGGAGCCAGCGGACTCTCGACTCTGGATGTGCGCGTCAAGGAAAGCGCTGAAGAGTCGGGGATGGGCTCGAAAGGTCGTTTGCTGAAGGCGATCATACGCTTGCTCAAGCTCGCAGAGTCCAGCTTCAGCCGCATCATAGCGGACGCGCAGCGTCCCAATCACGCGTAATCCCTGTCGTTGAGCCGCCTCGCGTCCATCCGGTTCATCGATGATGAGGGCATCTGCCTGGAGTTCTCTCGCTAAGCTAATCGCTTCACGTTCGCCCACATCAAGAAACGCAAGCACGGGGTCGAGTGGGGCCGATACCATTCGCACTTCAAGCCATTCTGGATGTGACGTGACCCACTCTTTGACTTTCTCAGGCGTTCCTTCGTCCTGTAACTCCCTAAAGACCGCTTGCGGGATCATGACGCGTGCATACAGATGGCGAAGCACGTCAATCTGGTCAATCAGGACCAGATAATTGATCGGGGTGGTGTTGGAGATAACGACACTCATTCAGATTGAGCTTGCTTACGTTTCAGCTGCCGGCTGGTTTCGGCGTCATGGCGAAAGTCTTCATCGCTATACTCCAGATAAACCCCATGTGTCTTCAGAAAGGCGTCTAACGCGATCCGTGACTTCAGGCCCAGCATCAGGCGCAACTCGTAGCCGCTAATCTCCCGTGACCGGTACGCCTCAAGTCCAGCTTTTTCAAGAAGCCAGCGTGAAATTTCATCCGTATCCTTTCCCAGCCTTTCGCGGATCGTGTCTGGGATGTGAACGGTCACTTCCATCTTGACACCTTACTTTGGCTTGCCTTGTTCATTGGTCTGACACCTACAGCAAACATTCATGCGGCCGTGAACCACGTCCCCACCTCGCGGGTAAAGAAGTCGGTGGCCACGAGCACGTCCATATGGATACGGATGAACTCCTTCCAGGTCATGGTTGTCTTGCGCTCAGGGACCGGGGGGATGCCGTGACGCTTGAGGATATTGCCCACCGTCTGGTCGCTGATGCGATAGCCCAGGTTGGCCACGGCGCCAACGATGCGGTCATAGCCCCAGGAGCGATTCTCGCGGGCCATCCGAACCACCAAGGCCTCCAGCTCCTGGGTAATGCGGGGACGTCCAAGAGCCTTGCGCGGCTGAGAACTGCCACACGTCTGGGCCGCGAGCGTGCGGTGCCAGCCGAGGATGGTGTCAGACTTTGCAACCGTCGCGATCTTTTCCAGTACCTGCCTACCAAGCTTCTGGTCGATCTCGGCCAGGGTCTTCCGCTCAGCATCGGTCAGCTGCACCCGTCGTCCCTTGATCTGGTTGCGCAAGATGCGGTTTTCCGCCGCCAGATACGCGTTGCGCCGTCGGAGTTCCTCATCGACGGGTCTCGTAATATGCCCCAGCAGCTACTTCCAATCCATGGGTCATTCCACCCTCAGTCTTTGCCCCTCGTTGGTGGTGAGTATGGGCCATCGTGCGATGGAATGCAAGATGAAGATCAGGCGATGCTGGGACCCTCAGCTCTGGTAAAATGGTACGTTTGCGTTTTTTGACCAAACGCGGTGTTTACACGTATCCCGAATATACTCCAAGAGGGAGAAGGCATAGCCAACGGACATCGGGCCTTGCGTCAGTGAAGAGCGGGAATAGCCTATTGACCACTGTAGACGACGGCCGGATGTCCCCAGGGGGGTTTGTATGACGATCATCACCAGGCTGGTTCTGGTGGCGCTGGTTGCCGTGACGGCTATAGGCTGCGGGGCACTCTACACCGACATCCGGGTCCCCCGCGCCTATCGCTCCGCGGCCCCATCCGACGTCACGGCCACGCCGCCCGACGAGACCGTCGTGGGTAAAGCGTGCTACCAGGGCCTGTTCTTTCTGGTCGCTTGGGGCGACGCGAGTTACGCGGCGGCGGCGCGGAACGCGTTGGGTGGTCACACCGACGCCACACTCTATGACGTCAAGGCGGATCAGAAGGCCACGACGTACCTGGTGGGCCTCTATAGCAAGGTCTGCACCGTCCTGACAGGGAAGGTGGGTCGCCCGTGAAGCGTCTGCTCTTCCTCGCGTGCCTCGTTGCAGCCCTGGTGGCTCCACAAGCGGCTATTGGACAGTCAGGCTACGAAGCCAGCTCCGGGGTCATCCGGCCCGGTGGCTTCGTGCTGTTCTTGAGCGCCTCGGGACCGCTTTCTTACGCCACGTTGACGCCGGGTGATCTGCCACGTGACGCCCTTCGGCTCGGACCCGTCAGTGGGCGCGGCTGCCAGTTTGCGCTCGCGACGCCGCTGATCAACATCGCCGGGATCCCGCGTCTGTCCGCGGGCGCCGGGGGCGGCGGCTTCGACAAAGCGCTCCAGAACATCCGGGAGCAGTACCCTGATCTCAAGGGCATCTACGACGTCAAGATCGACGTCCACATGGTGGGCGTCCTGACCGTCTTCCAGCGCCTCTGCACCGAGATCACGGCTCAGGGCTTCAGGTAGGTCGCCCCAGCCATACTGAACCCTGTGCTCCGCAAAAATTCCATCCTCATTGCGTGGCAGAGGACGGCTGCGCCGTGGCCTGCTGCAGCGCCGCCAAGACGCGGGCGGGGGTGAACGGCAGCTCGCGGATACGCACGCGTGTGGCGTCGGCCACCGCATTCGCGATCGCCGCCACTGTCGGCCCCTGCGCCGCCTCGCCGGTGCCGAGGAAGGGTTGGCCGGGCCGGTCCACGAGCGCCACTTCGACCTCCGCCGGCACCTCAGGGAACGTCAGGATCGGATAGCTCGACCAGTCGCGGCTCGTGATGCGCGTGCGGTCAAACTGCACGGCCTCCTTGAGCGTCCAGCTCGTCGCCTGGACGATGCCCCCCTCGATTTGGTTACGGACGCCATCGGGATTGACGATCTCGCCCGAATCATCGGCGGCGACGACACGCAGGACGCGGACCTGGCCGCTCGCGCGATCGACCACAACCTCGGCCGCGACGGCGGTGTAGGCCGCCTCGTTCTTGTAGCGTGCCCAGCCGAAGCCGCGCCCACGGCCA
>JBKPCR010000402.1:0-21070 GCA_046727435.1 bacterium
ACATGCGTAATACCGCACTTCTTCAATTGCTCGATGATGGTTTTAGGTTGTAACACAACCGTCCCCCCTCGTTCTCGACACCGCGATCGCAAATGCACCGATATGTCAGCTGGTCCCCTCCACAGAGGGTAGATCAATAACATCTTTTGTACGTTACGCCAAAACCGCCCCAGTATGAACGGCCATCCGAGTGATGTCAAGGAGCGACCCACAACGGTGGGATAGTATCCCGTTGCGATAGGGTTCAACCGGGCATTATGGCGCTCAATATCTTGCAATCAACGGATCGATCAGCTAAGGTAGGGCGGAGAGCACGATGGGGCGACGTGGGGGCCGATTGCATGTGCTCGTGTGCGACCTGGGGGTTGAAATCACAGCGCATGCCTCGTGCTGGACGAAGGGTAGATGGGCACAGGTAAACCGGAGACGACCATGGCGGCAGATCAAGGCGGACCAATCGGATTGTCGGTGCCCTTTGTAAGAGTATTTGCGTTATCGACGGGCGCGGATCTCAGCGATGAACTTCGGTCGCTTGGCGGAGCCGGCGGTACGTCATGCGTGCAAAACCTGTGGCAAGTCGCCGTCAAACTTCTGGTCCCATCTGCATGGCGAGCGACGGTCGCCCGTGTCGTCGCCACCTTTCCTGGACTGACCCTATGCACCCAACCGCGTGGGACCCATGAGGACGCTCTTCTTGTCATCGGGCCGATGCCGGAAATCGAGGCGTGCACCGGGGCCTTATCGGTTGTCGAACGAGCCATGGCGCCGCTGGCGCTGGAGCTGCTCAACCAACTAGCACACATTGCTCCCAGAACCTATCATACCTTCACGTGTGGAGGAAGGTCGCTGGATTTCTCGGTGAAGACGGGGATTATGGGTATTCTCAACGTCACTCCCGACTCCTTCTATGACGGTGGAAGATATCTCGATCCGCAGGTGGCGGTTGACCGGGCCCATCAGATGGTGGCGGAGGGCGCAGATATTATCGATATAGGGGGTCAATCGTCACGTCCGGGCTCTGAGCCGGTTTCCGAGGCCGAAGAAGCAGATCGCGTACTACCAGTCGTGCAGGCGGTGGCCACGTCGGTGTCAGCGCTGATTTCCGTAGATACCTATCGCGCGGCGATCGCGCGGGTAGCCCTGGACGCTGGTGCTCACCTGATCAACGACATCAGTGCTCTGCGCTTCGACCCAGCTCTCTTGGGAGTGGTGGCAGAGCATCGTGCGTCGCTGATCTTGATGCATATGCAGGGCATGCCCCGGACCATGCAGCTGAACCCGACCTATGAAGCGCTCATTGACGAAGTATTCAGCTTTCTGCATGGGCGTCTCGAGGCGGCCAAGGCGGGAGGGATTGCCGCCAAGCGCCTGCTGATCGACCCCGGCATTGGCTTTGGCAAGGGCGCTCGGCATAACCTTGAGCTATTGCACAAGCTGCACCATTTCCACGCCCTGGGCCAGCCTCTGGTCATCGGCACGTCGCGCAAAGCCTTCATCGGCTGGATTCTTGGGGCCGAGGTGGATGAACGCCTGGAGGGAACTGCGGCGACTGTGGCCGCCGCTATCGTCCAGGGGGCAGATATCGTGCGCGTACACGACGTATTGGCGATGGCCCGGGTGGCGCGTGTGATGGATGCCATGGTTCGACCCCATTTTGACACCCACGTCAAAGGGGAGAAGGCCGTCGAGCCCAGCCGTGCAGCAGGTGAACGTCCTAGAGGAGCGTGAGAACGGTGTTTCGCGGGCGGAAGGTGGTCGTTGCGGTTGGCATGGTGGCGCTTCTTGCCGCGCTACTGGGTGACCGCCTCGAGTGGTGGCGCAAGGAGGAGCCCTTCACCCGCCCACACGACATCCAGGCGGCTGTGGCCTTCACCCCTGATGAAGAGATCAACATCCGGGTCTATCGCGCCGCCAGTCCTGCCGTCGTCAATATCACCACGATCGCTGTTGCCTATGATTTTTTCCTCAACCCCCTGCCGAAGGAAGGCACCGGTTCTGGGGCGATTATCGACCGCTCGGGCCATATCCTCACCAACTTTCATGTCATCGATGGCGCTCGGCGACTGGAGGTGACGCTCGCCGATGGGAGTAAGTGGCCAGCGCGACCAGTGGGCGCCGACCCAAGCAACGATTTGGCAGTGATCAAAATCGATGCTCCAGTCGAGAAACTCACGGTGATTCCGCTGGGAGATTCCTCCAAATTACTTGTGGGCCAGAAGGTCTTGGTCATCGGCAACCCATTCGGATTGGATCGGACCCTGACAGTCGGCATTGTCAGCTCCGTGGGACGATTGATCCGAGCCGATAATGGCCGGTTGATTCGCGGCATCATCCAGACCGACGCGGCGATCAATCCGGGCAACTCAGGGGGGCCGGTGCTCAATTCGAGCGGCGAGGTTATCGGAGTCAGCACGGCCATTTTCTCGCCCAGTGGCGGCAGCGTCGGCGTCGGATTTGCCGTGCCGATCAATACCGCCAAGCGGATGATCCCCGAGCTCATCAACCGGGGCTACATTGCGCGTCCCTACCTGGGAATTGCCGGTCATGAAATCGTTCCGGCTCTGGTACAGGCGCTGCGGCTACCCGTTACAGAGGGGATCATGGTGGTCGAAGTCACCCCTGGCAGCCCTGCCCAACGCGCCGGCATTCGCGGCGGAGACCGGGCAGTCCAGGTGGGCAATATGATCGTCCGTGTGGGTGGGGACATTATCACCGAGGTCGATCAAGTGAAGGTGCGAACTTTTGAGGAACTCAGCGATTTTATCGACGCGAAGCAACCTGGTGACACAGTCGCCCTCACCTTCAACCGTCAGGGCAAACTCAATGTCGTCGAGGTGCGGCTGCGCGAGCGGCCGCGAGGCTGAGGGTCTGCTGTGGCCGAGCGCATTCATATACTATCAGAGGATCTAGCCAACCGCATTGCCGCCGGTGAGGTGATCGAGCGCCCCGCCTCAGTGGTCAAGGAATTGGCGGAGAACGCCCTCGACGCTGAGGCGCACACGATCACGGTCACTGTGCAAGGGGCCGGTCGTCGGCTCATCCGGGTCAGCGATGACGGCGATGGGATGAACCGTGATGATGCTCTCCTCGCCTTCGAACGCCACGCCACCAGCAAGATCCGGTCAGTAGAGGATCTGGGCTGCATTGCCACGCTGGGGTTTCGGGGGGAGGCCCTGCCAAGCATCGCCTCGGTGTCCCGGCTGACGTTAATGACCTGCGCCCAACTAGGGGATACCGGAACCTGGCTGGAGTTGGACGGTGGGGTGATACGTCAAGTGCGGGAATGGACGGGGCCAGTCGGCACCAGTATTGAGGTCCGGCAGCTGTTCTTCAATACGCCCGCTCGCCTCAAATTTCTCAAGAGCAGGAACACGGAACTGGGGCATATGGTCAACGTGATAAGCCAGCTTGCCCTGGCCCACCCAGGGATCCGTGTCAGGTTCACGCATGAACAGCAGGCCCTCCTGGATCTCCCCCCCGCCGCGACCACGCTAGATCGGTTGGCGACGATTTGGGGAGCAGAAATCAGCCGGCAGCTCATCCCTATCGAAGACCGCGAGGGATCGGTGCTGCTATCCGGCTTCGTGTCTCCCCCGACGTGGAGTCGTGCCAGCCGTGACGCCCAGTATCTGTTCGTCAACGGGCGCGCGGTGCGCGATCGCCTGCTCTTGCATGCCCTCTCCGAAGCTTATCGCCATACCCTCCCCGAAAAGCGTCATCCGATGGTGTTTGTGTTTTTGACGCTTCCGCCGCAGGATGTCGATGTCAATGTGCATCCGCACAAAACCGAGGTTCGCTTCGTCCAACCGGACCTCGTGCATGCAGTGGTTCGGGAGGCGATTCAACGTGGCCTGTCACGGACGACGGTCAGCTTCCCGAGCGTTGCCGTCACGGAATCCGCCCGGACATTATCCCTGGCGACCCCAACTCTGCCCATGATGCCGCAGGAATGGCCAACCTCCCTTCAGGCGCACATGGGAGAGGCGATGCCCAGCACCGTGGACCCTCTCCCTCTTTCTGCGCAAGGACTGCCGACGCCGCAGACTGCGCCAACTGGACCAGAGCCCTCTCCCCTCAAGCCATCGCCGCTGGTCCCTTCGCATCACTTACGTCCCTTAGGACAAATTCACCACTCGTTCATCGTGGCCGATGGGCCGGATGGACTGTATCTGTTTGATCAGCACGCCCTCCAGGAACGTATTCTGTACGAAGTGCTCAAATCAGGGTTTCGCGCCGAGGCGGTGCCGCGTCAGCATCTCCTGTTTCCAACCGCGATGGAGCTGACCCCCGCGGCCATGCTGTGGTTCGAAGAATTTCGCGAGCTCCTGGAGCGCATCGGATTCGAGGCGGAGCCGTTTGGAGGTACCACCGTCGTATTGAGAACCGTGCCTGCGGTACTCGCCGAATATCCGTATGTGGAAATCTACCGCGATACCTTCGCCGCCCTGGCCGCAACGGGGCGAGCCAGCCCTTACGACGAAATCGTCGAAGCCATGTTGGCGAGTCTAGCCTGCCATGATGCCATCAAGATCAACCGACCCCTGGACTTGTCTGAGATGCGTCGCCTTCTCGATGATTTTGCCAAGGTCGGCGCACCAGCGACCTGTCCCCACGGACGTCCCCTGGCCTTGACGATTCCAGTCAGCGAGTTACGGCGGCGATTCCATCGATCGTGATGGACCGGCGCCATCATGCCTCTACATCGAACCTCAGGACAGTGGTTCACGAGCTTGGGTGGCGTGCGCTGCTCGCGCGTCTGCCGTGCCGCCCACTCCTTGTCGTGCACATGATACACGTGATAAGTTGCGGTGGGGCTGTGGATGAGTCGCATGTGGCTTGATTTAGGCGGGATAGACCTCGGTAGTAACTTCCAAGCTCACACCGAATGCCTTCTTGAGCTCTTCTTCAAGGAGGCTGCGATACTCTTCGGACTCCACCAACTCCTGTTGAAAACGATGTTGCGGGGGAAAGCTTAACACGAGTCGCTGTTCGGTGACGCGCAGCGGACGCGCGGCAGCGAGAATCGTGTCGAGGATGCGACGGCGACGGGCGACGCGTTTGACGACATGGTCCCACTTGGCCGTCACTTGGTCGAGGGTAGGAGTAGACGGTTGCGGTATCGCGGCAATCTGTTCATTGTCACGAGGATCGTGGGTGGCGGTGAGCGGTGGGGTTTCATCTGGGAAGAGCGGTAAGCTCAGCTCCGTCCCTACAGGGGCTGGCATTCGTGCCCTAAAGCGCGGCCTCGCCTGTGTTCCAGGAGTCGGAAGAGTTGCAGCAGGCATGGACGAGAAGGCTGGTCTCTCACCTGCCACCTCAATGCTGTCGAGCGGCTCCATAGCGAAGATGATTGGATATTCCCCTGTGGCCCTGCCAACGAGCAGACTGTGGTGTGTGCGCAGGCGTCGTCCAATACTTCGTAGGGTTGCCACATCGACGCGACTACGTTTGGCCAGATGGCGCACATCATCAGACGTCAGCTGGCATAGGAACAGATTATCCGCTTCGGGCGGAAAATGGTCTCCGAGACTGGTGACCGTCGTGGTGACGAAGAAGCTTGTGAGACCATGATGACTCATAGGTAGGAGGACATCAGTGATGAAGTGACGAGCCACGAGCGACTGGGCCTCGTCGAAGAATATGCACGGCAATAGGTCCGTTTCCGTCGCCCCTTCGCCTGCGGAGATCTCTCTCAGGCTGCCCACAAGGGATGAGACGACGCTGCTTCGGGCACATCTAGGGAGCTTGGTGAGGTCGATCACCAGGACTCCACCATGGCGAATCTGGGCATAACCATCCCGGAATGCGGTACCCTCACTGGGCTGGGTGGCAAACACCTGAGCTACCTTGATGGCGTCGAGGCAGGTCAGGATCGCCCCGCCCGCCACGGCTTGACCCTCCACCTCCAGGTCCCGTGCCAGGTGTATCAAATCATCAATGCCGAGAAATGGAGGAGGCTGGTCCGCATCATGCGGACTTCTCATCTGTACGAAACGACGGGCGACATGGCTTCTAAAATACATGGCTACGGCTGTTGGCAGGCCAAATTGCCTCAACATCGCCGACAAGGCATCCAGACCTATGTGTGATATGGCAAGCTTAAGGGTTTCCCCAACGACGAGAGGGACGATCGCATGGCGCCCCCCCGCGCTTGCCGAAGAACTCACACGCTCTTGCGAAAGCCGGGCATAGACTCCTTTGGTGTCGAAGATGATACACGGGAGACCATGATCCATGAGTTCGCTCACAATGACTTGAGCGAGGTGTGACGTCCCCGACCCCTCTGCGCCCACGATAAGGTTGACCGCACCAAGGGCTGCTCGCTCGATGTGGAACTGCTCACCAGCCACTGTCTTGCCAAGCCAAAGGGGGTTCCCTAATTCTGGGATGCAATGACGCAGCATTTCATGATCTGCTGTCTTGGTTACACTGACAGTGCTCGTGGGAAGCCACCCATCCCACGGCTGCCAGATGGGATCCGTCATCTTGCGAATCTTGGCGATGGCGAGATACAGACCGTGGCTTTCACGCGCGGGCTGAGGCGTCTTCCGAGGGCGAGAAGATCGAGCGCGCGAATTGGCTAGCGCCGGGGCTGCGGAGGGAGGGCCTGCTGACGGGCGCTGATCACGACCGGATAGCAGCGATGCGGAGAAAATCGCTTTTAATTCAATGATCTGGACGATGAGTCCGCGGTCGTCGTGACGTCCAATGACCGACAGATTTTCGCCAACGTGCAAGTCCTCCTCGGCAGGATTGAAGACCAGCTCGACCGTATCTCCGGTAATCTGTGCGACCTGAATGGCCATGGGCGGAGAGCGTTACCTGTGTGGTCTACGGCTGGCCCGCCTGGGTGTGTGCTCCTGAAGAAGCAATACGGTCTCAGAGGATGCTAAGGATCTTGCCGAGCGCCATCTCGTGCCGCTCTTCGAGGCGGACCAGGTAAGCTTCCCAGCGGAGCGGACTCCATAATTCGATGCGCTCGTACAATCCGATCAGCACCACCTCGTTATCGATTTCGGCGTACTCCCGATGTCGCTTCGGAATGGAGAGCCTACCGTTTTTATCGACTTCGGAAGGCGCGGACTCGGCTACTACATAATGCATGAACAGGCGGCTTTGTTCGTCATCGAGATGTTGGCGCGACGCCGTCAACTTCTCTTCCCATTCCGAGGTCCGATACAACCACAGGCTGTGATCGAGAGACTTGAGGATGATCACGCTTTTCGCTAGCTGCTCATCTTCAACCGGAAAGGCGGCGCGGAAGACTGAAGGCATGACAAAGCGGCCCTTATCATCCACCCCGCATCGGAATTCGCCCGCGAACATAACATTCCCTGCCTGTATTTTCGCGGCGTTAGCAGGGAATGTTGTGATCCCTGATGCCGCTGTTGTATCACAACCATCGATTTTTACCGCAGAAATCTCATTGAACGACAGGTAAACATACATTTTTGATAGTGTCAAGAAAAAAGATCAGCAAAGAATACTCATCACCTGGACTGCCATTCTCTGATCAGAGTGTGGGAAGGATCCGGGAGGGATAACTCTGACATATAAAGATGAATCAAGACGAGTTGAATAGTATTGCTATAAGGTGTACGAGGTGGGGGTGTGCGAGCGTTGCTGTACCCGAGAAAAGCGTGATGCGGTATTCGAGAGGGCGCATCTGACCCTTGAACGCCAACGGTCGGACGCACCCTTCTGAGGGTTAGGGCGGTGGCATCTTCGCAGCATTGGCGGTCTGGTTTATGGTTTGTGCGGCTTCGATGACGGCGCCGAGGAGCTTCTGCCAGTCGCCGACGATGCCATAGCGGGCATAACGAAAAATATTGGCGTCGCGGTCTTTGTTGATGGCGACGATGCACTTGGCACCCGAGCAACCGGCAATATGTTGGCTCGCACCCGAAATTCCAACTGTGATATAGACGTCTGGGGTGATGGTCTTGCCAGTGAGGCCAATCTGCCAGCTATACGGAACCCAGCCCGAGTCCACTGCGGCACGCGAAGCGCCGATGCCGGCCCCCAAAGCATTCGCTAATTCCTGGAGCGGACGAAATCCTTCTGGACCTCCCAAGCCTCGCCCTCCGGCGACGACAATCCTGGCCTCCTCGAGCTTGACGCCCTCGCTCTCTTCCTTCACCATGCTAACCACCTTCGTCTTCCCCATCGCTGGATCAAGGTCGACCTGGATGGCAATCACTTCTCCTTGGCGGTGGTCCTGGGCTGGCAATGGATTGTAAACTTTTGGGCGTACCGTCGCAAATTGCGGATTCTGAGTGCAGAGGACCGTAGCCATCGCATTCCCCCCATACACGGGGCGAGTGGCCAGGAGCTGCTTGGTGGAGGCATCAATTTTCACTTCGAGACAGTCCTGCACTAGAGGCACCCCTAGACGGGCCGCCAGCCGGGCCGCCACATCCCGACCGATCGGCGTGCGAGCCATCAGTAGCACACGAGGCTCGATCGCGCGACAGAGTTTTGTCAGCGCTTCCAAATGCAGTTCCGGTTGAAAACTGGCCAACAGGGGATCATCGACGACATAAGCACGATCAGCCCCCAGTGTCACCGCTACACGTGCGGCGCCATCAAGGCCATATCCTATCAGACCGCAAGCTACCCCTATACCAAGATCGTCCGCGAGCTGACGACCTGCGGCAATGATCTCGCCGGTGATCGGGGTCAGGTGCCCTTGCAGGCACTCTCCAAGCACGAGCACTGCTTCGGCATCGGTCATCCTCTGCCTCCCTGTATATCGCATCGATCGTGCCTCGCGCCGGTTACATCAAGCGCAATTCACGTAGTTTTTGAAAGAGTGTGTGGGCGATCTCCCGTTCATCGCTGCCGTCGATGAACTCGCATGCTTGGTCCTGGATCGGAACGAACAGGTCAACCAGTTGCAGGCTTGACTGCAGCGATGCGGGGTCGACCCCCAGGTCCGAGAGCTTCCAGAGAGCTGGACGTTTGCGATTCGCCGCCATGATGGCACGCATGGTGGGATAGCGTGGGAGCCCGAGCTCATTGCTGACGGTCACCAGAGCCGGCAGCGGCGCTTCGACTACCTCATACCCGTCGGGGATGACGCGCTCAACCTGCACCGCGCCATTGCTAACCTCGATCTTCCTGGCGATCGTGATACAGGGAAGCCCTAATTCCTCGGTCAGGATCAGCGGCACCTGCGCGTTATCCCAGTCGGAGGCCTGACGGCCGCAGAGAAGTAGATCAAAGGCCCCAATCTTCTTGATGGCGGCGCGGAGGAGCTGGGCCGTGACGCGGCTGTCGATGGTATCGTCAATGGCTGGATCCTGCAGCAGCACCAGCTCATCGGCTCCCATCGCCAGTAGTTTGCGCATGACATCGATGGAGAACGTCTTCCCCACCGCCAGCACCGTGACTTTAGCCTCCTGCGTATCTTTGATGCGCAACGCAGCCTCGACTGCATGTTCGTCGAAGCCGTTGACGACGGGTGGGAAGCTCGCGGGAACGGTCACACGTTTACTGGCCGCATCGATCTTAAAGGCGGATTTGGGAATTTCCGGATCGATCACTTGCTTCGCGGTAACGATGATCTGTAACGGCATGATCACTCCTGTGATAAGCAGTTAGGCTTTTCCGAGGGCATCTTCTGCTGCACTACTGCCAGCGAGCTTGCCAAACACCGCTCCGGAGGCAAGCCCAGACCCACCCGCGTAGTTATGGTAGAAAAGGCCACCGACCAGTTCGCCCGCAGCATACAGTCCTGGCATCACATTGCCCTCGGTGTCGATCACCTGTCCACGCGTGTCGATTTTTAAGCCACCAAAGGTGAACGTAATGCCACAGGTCACTGCATAGCCGATATAAGGCGGGGTATCGATCGGCAGCGCCCAGTTCGATTTGGGCGGGGTAATCCCCTCGGTGTGCTTGCCATCCAACACGGTCGGGTCATAATGCCCCGGCTGCACCGCGGCATTGTATTCCTGGATGGTCTTGATGAAGCCCTCACGGTCAAAGCCAAGCCGGTCTGCCAACTCCTCAAGGGTGTTCGTCGTCGCCGTCGTCGCTTGCGGGATGCGGTACTCATCGCGCAGCAGATGTTTTACCTTGTCGTCGAAGATCTGGAATGCTGCTCCCAGAGGCTGCTTGAGGATCTCGCGCCCATACGCGGCATACGTATAGTTCCGGAAGTCCGCCCCCTCATCCACGAAGCGTTTGCCTGTAAGGTTGACGATGAGCCCGAAGGGATACGAATGTTTTTGGTAGAGCTCGGTGATGGTGCGATCGCCGAAGGGTGGGGCATTCAGATCCCAGGCGACGGCATGACAACTACTCCAGTGGCCAAAGGACTGTGCACCGATGTCCAAAGCCATGCGGATGCCATCGCCAGTGTTATAAGGGACGCCACGGACTTTGGCCAACTCCCAACCCGGCCCGAGATAACGTGTGCGCATCTCAGCATTGGCCTCGAAGCCGCCGCAGGCTAACACCACGGTCTTAGCCGAGATCTCCTCGAAACCATCCGGCCCCTGGACGACCGCGCCACCAACTTTCCCCTGCCGATCCTGGATGAGTCGGATACCTTTGGTCTGGTAGCGAACCTCAGCGCCCAAGCGTTCAGCCACTTCGAATTGCTGATCGGACAATCCCTTGCCGGCGCCGACCGATTCCACCACCAGGCCACCCCAGAAATGGTACTTCCCATCTACCTTGAAGGCCTGTCGGCCGAAGGCCAGGACGAAGCGCACGCCTTTTTCCCGCAGCCAGAAAAGGGCTGGATGGGATTGCGACACCAGGATCTGGGCCAGCTCAGGATCGGCAAGTCCTTCCGTGACCCGCATCACATCGCTATAGAAATCATCCTCCGTGTACTTCCCGACATCAGTGGTAGCTTCTTCTTCCGGCGTCATATCAGGGATGAGTGCCTTGATATCGTCCATACCATTGTAGGCGCAACGGATGATCCCACCGGTGAAGTAGGTATTGCCGCCACGGAAATACTCCGGGGCTTTCTCTAAGACTAAGACTCGCGCACCTCGCTCACAAGCAGCGATAGCGGCGCAGAGTGCTGCATTACCAGCGCCGACGATTAAGACATCGTATGTGGTGTCCATACCCTTTCTTCCTCCAATCGTGAAATGTCAATGCTGGCCTTCTATGCCATGAACGGTATCTTGCCGTCAGGTCACCCGTGGGTCAAGCACGTCACGGATGCGATCGCCGACGAGGTTGATGGCAAGCACCGTCAGCAGAATCGCCAGACCAGGAAACGTTGAAAGCCACCAGGCAATACTGATGTAGTCACGCCCCAGGGAAATCATCTGCCCCCATGAGGGATAGGTGCGGCCGGTGCCGAGACCGAGGAAGCTTAGCGCCGCCTCGGCGAGGATAGCCTGAGCCGTCTGCAGCGTGGCCATGACGATGACCGACGAGAAGGTGTTGGGCATGATATGCCCGAACACGATCTTCAGATTCGACACCCCGACCGCCCGTGCCGCCTGCACGAACTCGCGTTCCCGCAAGGCTAACACCTCGGCACGCACGACCCGGGCATAACGCTCCCATCCTGTAAGGCCCAGGACCAGAATGATATTGCCGATCCCCGGGCCGAGCACAGCCACCATGGCAAAGGCTAGAATGAGCTGGGGAAAAGCCAGCATGATATCGACCAAAGCCATGATGGTGGCATCGATTCGTCCGCCCCAAAATCCCGAAGCCAGGCCCAAGGTGACCCCAATCAGCATGCTGACGCCGACAGCGCAGATACCGACAATCAGCGAAATCCGGCTGCCGTGAATGATGCGGCTCCAGATGTCACGGCCGACATTATCGGTACCGAGCGGATAGGTCATACTGCCCCCATCCGCCCAGAACGGAGGCTTGAGGCGCGCGATCAGGCGCTGTCTATTCGGTTCATGGGGGGCAAAGTAATCGGCAAACACCGCCCCAACGATGACGGTCAGCAGGATGATGCCACCGATCACCCCGATCGGGTTGCGGGTAAATTTACGCCACAACCGTCGCCCTTCGGACAACTTGAACGGCTCGATCTCGTCATAGGGCCGTTCCAGGGTCATCACAGCACCTTTCCTGCCTTACAACTTGCGCTCAACTAATCCGCACTTGCGGGTTGAGGTAGAGGTAGAGAAGATCCACCAGGAAATTCACCGCCACGATGATCAGAGAAAGCATCATTACACCCGCCTGCACCACAGGGAAGTCGAGCTGCTGGATAGCCCGGAAGATCAGACGCCCGGTGCCGGGAATGGCGAAGACCGTCTCGGTCACCAGAGCTCCCCCCAAGAGGACACCAAATTGCAGCCCGATCACGGTCACAATCGGGATAGCGGCATTCTTCAGGGCGTGTTTCACAATCACCAGCCACTCGTCCAATCCCTTCGCCCGCGCCGTCTGGACGTAGTCGAGCCCGAGGACTTCAAGCATGGCTGAGCGCGACATACGCAAGAACAACGGTGCCTGAAAAGTCCCAAGTGTCACCGTAGGCAACACCGTCGCCAACCATGATTCCCAGCCCGATACCGGAAAGAGATTAAGACCGACGGCAAACAGCAAAATCAGCATGATGCCAGTCCAAAAGACCGGCATCGACTGGCCAAGTAGCACGGCGATGGTGGCCAAGTGATCGTACACAGAGTAGCGCTTGACTGCGGTGAAAATCCCCGCCGGGATGGCAATGATCACCGCGAGCAGCAGGGCCAATAGCGTCAGGAGGAGTGTTGTCGGCATGCGCTCGAACACTAATGGCAGGGCGGGTGAGCGATGATACAGCGATTGACCGAAATCCCCCTGCACGGCGCGCACCATGAAGGAGCCATATTGCACGAGCAGGGGACGATTGAAGCCCATCGCCTCACGCAAGATGGCGCGGTCAGCCTCGGTGGCCTCGGGCAATATCGCAACTACCGGATCGCCCGAGAGATGCATGAGCAAGAAGGTGATGAGCGAGATCCCAAAGCAAATGACAATCAGCCGCACCAAGCGCCGCAGCAGGATCGCCGTCATGCGCAACCCCAATTATTAGCCATGCCCCTACTTTCTCAATTTCGCGTCGTACACCCAAATCCATTCATCGCCGCGCGCCTCATACACCACGCGCTTGTTGATCCCCAGCATATCAAACTGATGGTACAGAAAAATGCTGGGAGCTTCCTCTTGAATCAGCCGTTGGATCTGCGCATAGGTTGTCAGGCGTTTGTCGCGATCGACCGTGGCGCGCGCCTCGTCGATCAACTGATCCAGCCCAGGAACGCGGGCATACCATTTCCCGATCCAGCCACCTGGTTCGGTGTGGTAGAGCGGATGCAGGATAGCATCGGCATCGAAGGTCGAGTAGTACCCCCAGTTGCCGATCACGCCATTCGTCGCTTTGCCTTCCCCCTGGAAGAACTTATCCCAAGCAGGTCCCGGATCCCAGATTTTGAGATTTGTTCGCAGGCCGACGTCCGTGAGCATCTCGGCGAGTGCTTCGGCGAGCTGACGGTTCCATGCCGCAGCGCTCCCCGTGTGCAGTGTGATATCGACGCCACTCGGATAGCCCGCCTGCTTGAGCAATTCTTTCGCTTTCTTGGGATCGTAGTTGTAGGGTTCGATGTTCGGGGCATAACCAAAGGCCATCGGATTGATCACGGTTGGCACGACCTTCCCGAGACCACCCATGAGCTTCTCGATAATGGCCTGCCGATCGATGGCGTAGTTGGCGGCCTGGCGGGCTTCCTTTTTGTCGAAAGGTGGATGACGCATGTCGAGAGCTGTATAGTGCGTCCGCAGGATCGGTGCGGTTGAGACGTAGGTGTTGGGGTTCGCCTTGAGATCCGGCATCAGATCGGGGGGCAGGCTGCGGACAATATCGACACCACCCGTCTTCAACTCGGCGACTTGGGTGGCCGTCTCGGGAATCACTCGTATGATAAAAGTCTTGATCGGCGCTGGACCTCGCCAGTGCTCCTGAAAGCGTTCCAGCCGCAAATACTGATCCCGTTTCCATTCCACGAACTTATACGGCCCTGTTCCCGAGGGCGCCTGGTCCGCGAAGGCTTGCGCACCTACCTTCTCGAAGTACTTCTTGGGCATGATAGGGAAGAAGACCATGCGTTCGAGGAGCAGTGGGAAGGGTTTATCGGTCACCAACTGCACCGTATGCTCGTCGATCACCTTCACCTCTTTGACCGCCCGAACATTGCCGACCTGCGGTGATTTGGTCTCTGGATTGAGGACCCGCTCGAGGGTGAACTTCACATCCTCGGCACCGAACAAGTCGCCGCTGTGGAATTTCACGCCCTTGCGCAATTTGAATTCCCAGGTGGTATCATCGATGGTTCGCCACTCAGTCGCCAGTGAAGGTTCATATTGCAGCTTGGGGGTTTTGTGCAAGAGCGAGTCATACATATTAATATTCATTAAGATGCCAACACGGTGGAAGTGCAAAAACGGGTCCATATTGTTCTGATCGCGATCCAGGGCAAGCACGATCCGATCCTCATCGGGGGCGCCTGCCTGGGCATCTGGCACGTCCATAAGCGCTAACAGCACAAGAGCTACAGCCGCAAGAAAGTTGGCAAGGCCATATCGGTTCAATCGTCGCATGACGCGCTCCTCTCTCACAGATCGACGATCAATCTGCGGCTATCCTTCAGAAGCTTGATATTATTGTCCAATTCCGGACCGCACTATAATGGATTCACCTGAAAAGCGCAACGACCTTCTACGTCGAGAGGCCGTACGTACGCACGCCGCGACGCCTTAAGCTGGCCCTCTCTCCCCCTGAAGAGGGGACCAAGAGCACGCCGCGGCACCGCAAAACTCTGATGCACACCCCTCCACCAGCTTGTCAGTGTCTGGTCATACTGCTAAGATGGAACCCTGTTATCATGCCATGCGCACGAGGGGGGACCCCTATGGATACCATCACCACTGCGGTGCAACCGATTCACTACCCAGAGCGCGATGGAAAGCCAATGGCTGAGACGGATGTGCATATCGATGTCCTGATCTACTTGCGCGAAGCGCTAAAAGATCACTTCCGCGACGAGCCACAGGTGTACGTCGCCGGGAATATGTTGCTCTACTATGAGGAGGGGAACCCTGCGGCCTGTGTGGCGCCAGACATCTTCGTGGTGCATGGGGTGGCCAAGGGAGAGCGACGGACCTACAAGTTGTGGGAAGAAGGCCAACCGCCTACTGTCATCTTCGAGATCACCTCACGCGGGTCACGTCTGGAAGATCTGGGCACCAAGCGGGCACTCTACGCCATGCTGGGGGTGCGGGAGTACTTTCTGTATGATCCGCTAGGCGAGTATCTGCGACCACCACTGCAAGGCTACCGGTTGCAGCAGGGCGAGTACGAGCGCGTGCTCCCTGGAGACCAAGATCAACTTGTCATCCAGGCGCTGAGCTTGGAGCTACGGCTGCAAGACGGGCAGTTACAGGTCGTCAATCCGGCAACCGGCGAGCGCCTGCTGACGCCTGCCGAAGCACATACGGCCCGGCGCACCGAAGCTGAAGCCCGACAAGCCGCCGAGGCACGTGCCGCCTTAGCTGAGTCTGAGCTGGAGCGAACGCGGGCTGAGCTGGCGCGTCTACGCGGAGAAACGCGCCCATCATAGCGGTGACGGCGGGTCTCTAGGTGATCATCCGAGCGGCGACAATAACCGCTCGGATGGCATCCCACACTATTGTGCCACGGCACTCGCAGCTTGCTTCTGCTTGATCAGATTCATTAAGCCGCCAGCACTGATGATCTCCAGGATCTCTGGAGGATACGGTTTGATCTGAAAGGTACGGCCAGAGCGCAGATTCGTGATGGTCCCCTGCTCCAGAGACACTTCAATCCCATCCCCAGCTTGGAAAGCATCCACGGCCTCGGGGACCTCGAGCGCCGGCAGGCCGATGTTGATCGCATTGCGATAGAAGATGCGCGCGAAGCTCTTGGCGATGACACAGGCCACACCGTTGGCCTGCAGCGCCACTGGGGCGTGCTCGCGGGATGAGCCACCGCCGAAATTCTCCTCGCCGACGATGACATCCCCCGGCTGCACGGTCTTGAGAAAACTGGGATCGTAATCCTCAAAACAGTGCGGACCCAATTCCTGGGCCGTACTGAGCATCAGATAGCGCCCAGGCAAGATATAGTCGGTGTTGATGTCACGTCCGTAGCGAAAAACTTTGCCTCGAATCAGCTCAGCCATTGATGTGTTCTCCCGAACTCACTAGCGCGAAAATTGGCACAGCGCCACATCATCCCCGGCCACCTCCCGTGGGTCGGTGATGTACCCTGTCACGGCGGACGCGGCGGCGACGGCGGGCGAGCAGAGGAAAGTCTCCCCCTTGGGATCGCCGGTGCGGCCGTGGAAATTACGGTTCGAGGTAGACAGCATCTTCTCGCCGGCACCGATGACCCCGAAGTAGCCGCCGATGCAGGGGCCACACGTGCCCTCGGCGATCGAAAAACCAGCCCGCACCAGCACCTCAATGATTCCTTCCTCCAGGGCTTTGAGCCAGATCTCATGGCTGGCAGGAATGGCGACTCCGCGCGTGCCGGAAGCCAGTTTCTTGCCCTTGAGAATCTTCGCCGCGATGCGCAAGTCCTCGATTTTCGCGTTCGTGCAGGAGCCGATGAACACCTGATCGATTTTGATCTTCTCCCGCACGGCCTCGCCTAGCGGACGGGTATTGCTGGGAAGATGTGGGAAGGCGATGAGGGGTTCGAGGTTGGTCACATCCCACTCATAGACGCGATGATAGCGCGCTCCAGGATCGGCGTCGACTGGATCGAGGGGGCGTTTGGCGCGCTTTTCTTCGTACTCCACCACCTTGGTATCGCACGGGAAGATGGCGTTTTTGGCACCTGCCTCGATCGCCATATTGGCCATGGTCAAGCGTCCCTCGACAGATAGGGCCGTAATGGCCTCGCCGTGATATTCGAGCGCCTGATACAGGGCACCATCATCACCGATCTGGTTGATCAGAAAAAGCACCAAGTCCTTCCCCGACACCCAGGGGTTTTGGGGGACGCCATGGAACACGACCTTAATGCTTTCCGGCACCCGCAGCCAGAGCTCACCGGTAACCCATGCCGCTGCCAGATCGGTAGAACCGATCCCCACCGCAAAGGTATTGACTCCGCCATAGGTACAACTATGAGAATCTGCCCCGAGCACCAGATCGCCCGGCACAACATAGCCCTCATCCGGCAACAGCGCGTGTTCGATCCCCCCCTGACCGGCTTCGAAGTAATGCCTGACGCCGAAGGTGTCAACGAACTCCCGACACGTCTTGGCCATCCGGGCCGAGGCGATGTCCTTGGCCGGCACGAAGTGGCTCATCACGACATATAACTTGTCGGGCTCGGCCAGGCGCTCGATGCCATAGTCTTTCAAGATGATGGCCGACATGGCTGTGGTAATGTCGTTACTCATGATCACGTCCGGCTTGGCCGTGACCAGATCACCCGCCGACACCGAGGCTTTCCCGGCCTTTCTGGCGAGGAGTTTTTCACTCATTGTCATGGGCATGAACGTTCCCCTTCTCGTTTCTCACAATGAACCCTGCCTCCCAGACAGGATCAAACCTCATTTGCCTGCGCCTCTCCCTCTGATGGGGTCGCGGAGGCATATGCTTAAATCACCCCGGCAGTCTTCAGCTCGTCGATCACCTCGTCTGGATAGCCGAGACTATGGAGAACCTGGCGTGTATGCTGACCGAGCGTCGGTGCAGGGAGCTGCATCGCACTGGGGGTTTGGGTCAACTTGATGTTGAAACCCGTCATCCTCACCCGTCCGGCCACCGGGTGGTCCACCTCCGTGAGCATCTCACGGGCCAGTACATGCGGATCCTTGAACACCTCCGCATAACTGTTCACAGGCCCGCAAGGAATCTCCGCAGCCTCGAGCTTCTCCAGCCAGTAGCTGCCCTCCTGCATTA
The DNA here is from genome assembly GCA_046727435.1 of bacterium. Classification (GTDB taxonomy): domain Bacteria; phylum Tectomicrobia; class Entotheonellia; order J063; family CAVPRW01; genus CAVPRW01. The sequence goes on from JBKPCR010000402.1 coordinate 17,914, forward strand.
TGGTAACGCGCTCGACGATGTCCTGCAGGAGTTGTTTATTGGCGACACGGTCAGCATTGGTTTTGAACTGCGGGTCGTCCAGAAGCGCCTCCAACCCCATGATCTGGCAGAAGCGTCGCCAAAAATGCGCACTATCGGCGGCGATGGCGATATAGCCATCCTTGACTCGGAAGGCACCATGTGGCGCATTGCGGCGATGCGTGGACCCGAGCGGCCCAGGGAGTTCGCCGCCGGCGAGAAAGGTAGCTGATTCCACCAATGACAGGGCGATCGAGGTATCAAGCAACGATGTGTCGACCAGCTGCCCTTCACCGGTCCGCTGCCGCGCAATATAGGCACACACAATGCCGAAGGCAGCAAACATCCCGCTGCCGATGTCCGCAATGGGGACCCCAGCTTTCGCCGGTGGCATGTCGGGGTGTCCGGTGGCACTCATGATGCCGCTCATGGCCTGGGCGATGGTATCGTAGCCGCCGCGGTTGGCATAAGGGCCGGTCTGACCGAAGCCGGAGATCGAACCATAGATGATTCGTGGGTTTAGCGTTCTCACCACCGCATAGTCAAACCCCAGATTGGCCATCGTGCCGGGCCGGAAGTTTTCGACCAAGACATCTGCTCGTTCGATGAGCTGGGTCAAGATTTTCTTTGCCGCAGGATGCTTGAGATTCAGCGTGATGCTTTGTTTGTTACGATTAATGGCAAGGAACATGGCACTCTCCCCGTTGAGATAGGGAGGGCCGAAGCCGCGGGTGTCATCGCCGCCATCTGGTCGTTCGATTTTGATCACCTCAGCGCCCATATCCCCTAACAACATTGTGCAGTAGGGGCCGGCAAGTACACGAGTTAGATCGACCACGGTGATCCCTGTCAGCGGTGGTGCCATCGGCAATACTCCTTTCATGACCGACAAATCTGCGGATGTTGCGCGGTATTCTCTAGTGTCTAGTGCCAATTGTCAACCCGCAGTTCCGACAGCCCTTTTCATTTGACTCCAACGGGAGAACCGCCTACATTAGCCAGAATGCAGGTGGCCGTTGGCAATCATCCAGGGGTGAGATTGATGGTACGTGTGGCACCTCGCTCATATACGCCGCAGTCGCGGACCGGTTGGTTTCTTCTGCTGTCGGTGATGTTGCATCTACTGGTCGTCGTGGGCCTTAATCTTCCGTTACGGCCTTGGGAGCTATTGCACCGGGAACCAAAGGAGCAGAAGAAGGATCCAATCCAAGTATCATTGGTGCGTCCAGAGAATACCGAAGAGCCCGAGAAACCACAAGTCTTTGCCGAAACGTCGAGCCGTGCCCAAACCCCGCAGGGTCCCAAGGACGACGTCTCCAGAGCGAACAGGACGGTTTTGCCCAAGGAGCAAGAGCCACCAGCCGAGCCAGCTCCCCCGTCCAACGCCAAGGTACCTGAACAGGCTCAACCTCAAGTCATGCCACCGCCGATCCAGGTAGCTCCCAAGCCCGCTCCGGAGGGGCCCCTCAAGCGGCCGCCCTCGCCCTCTCGCCGCCAAGAGACGGCGAAATCGACGACCCAGAGCCCCCCAAAACCACAGCGGACGCCTGCCGAGCAACCTGAGCCGAAGCGACTTGCCAAGCTCCCAGAGCCTGCTGAGCCGACTCCATCGCGCCCGTTACCGGAGCAGACTCCTGCCGAACGGCCTGAACCGAAGCGATTAGCCAAACTTCCAGAGCCTGCCGAAACTACTCCTGGGCGGACGCCGCCGGAGTATGCACCCTCCGCTCGGCCGTTCGCGAACTCCCTTTCCGAACCCGAACAGAGAGCGCTACCTCGTCTCGGGCGTATCCCGCTTCTCAATGGAGAGGACCTGGAAAAATATGCCCAAGTGCGCTCGTCTGACCAACAGAGTTCCTCAGGGGGAGGGGTCTCACTCGACACTAAGGAGATCAAATATCTCTCCTATTTTGCCCACATCAAACGGCGTATCGAACAGGTCTGGACTTATCCTCCGGGAGCTATCGCTAATGGCCTTCAGGGCCAGCTGCATCTGAAATTTACCTTGCGCAATAATGGCCAGGTGAAGACCGTCGAGCTGCTGCGCTCATCAGGATATAAGGTGTTGGACAAGGAAGCTTGGGATGCGGTGGTTAACGCCGGACCTTTCGGGGCGTTTCCGCCTACGATTCCTGACGATGAGCTGCACATCACGGCGCGCTTCACGTATGTGCTAGATGAAACGGCACAACGCATGCGCATGCGTTGATGGCTCACAGATGGGCGGATCGACATGAACCTCTGGCGCACGTTCGAGTTTCGTGGCCGCGACCGCAATGACAACCCATTCGTCGATTTCGGTTTTGTCGAGGTCAAAGAGGAACGTTTGGCCTTGAGTAGTCATATGCTGCGCGAGCCGCTGTCGGTGGACAGCGCGCCTCAGGTGATGCCAACGTTCAAACGCTACTATGAAGCGCAAGGCTGCTCGAAACTGCGATACAAGGTCCTCTGGCAGGATGGGGGACCTGTCGACGCCCCCTTTGATGAGGGATGGGAAGATATATAGAGAGTATATCGGTGGCCAGCGCAGCATTGCCGTGCAGGTCATCGCTGCGGGCTCCGCTAGGGGTATGTTGCCAATGCCCCGGAACCCGCAGCATGCTTGCGCTATCGGCGTGCGCTACTTGCCTTTGACGACTTTTGCGACCTCGCCCAGAATCGCCTCTGAATCTAGCAGGTGGCTGGGCTCATCCATGATGTGCTTATAGCGCACGATTCCCGCCTTGTCGATGATGACGTAGGCACGCTTGGAATAGCGAAAAAATGGCGAATCGGGGTTGTCATCCATCACGCCATATTCTTTCACGATCTCCCGTGTAAAATCATCGATCAGCGGAAATGTTAACCCCAATTTTTCGGCAAAGGCTTTTTGTGCTCCGATATGATCGACGCTGACTCCCAGCACCTGGGTGTCAAGGCTTTCGAACTTGGGCAGATCCAGTTGGAAAGCCAGAGTCTCGTTAGTTCAGACGCCGCCGAACGCACGCACGAAGAAAAACATCAAGACATTTTTCTTGCCCTGGTAATCCGACAGGCGTGTCGATTCGCCGACGGTATCGAAGGCCAGAAAGTCAGGGGCTTTGTCTCCGACGTCGAGAGCTCTAATTGACATTGGGGTCAACAACATCAGGACGGAAAG
>JBKPCR010000403.1:0-9764 GCA_046727435.1 bacterium
CTCGGACGCCGTATCCTACAGGCCGTCGATACCTTGATCTTACGGCTGCCGCTGGTCAAAAGCATCTATGGCGCCGTCAAGCAAATGGTCGACACATTCCAGGGCCCGCGGCGAAGCTTTCAGCGCGTCGTCCTCATCCAATATCCCAGTCAGGGGCTGTGGACCATGGGCTTCGTGGCCTCAGAACGCCGTGATACCATGAATCTGACGACGTCACCGACGATCCTCACCGTCTATATCCCGACCACGCCAAACCCCACCACAGGCTATCTCGCGATGGTCAGACCGGAGGATGTCGTGGATGTCGATTATACGGTCGAGGATGCCTTCAAGTTCATCATCTCCGCCGGCATCGTGGGCAAAGACCCGACTTCTCCCAAGCGGGCCTTTGACAAGACGCTACCGACGATGGCGCGGATGCCTGCTTCGTAACCAATCGGTGATAGCCAGTGTGGCGGTCGGTCGCCGGGAGTACTGGTTTCGGCCGGCTGTTGATCACGATTATCCGGTTGTTCCTGCAGGACAACGGCCCAAGGATAAATAAGTTATGGCGAACATTCTCATTGCTGGTTGTGGCTATGTTGGCACGGCACTTGGCCTGCGCTTGGCAGCGGCAGGGCATGTTGTCTGGGGCATACGGCGGTCGGCGGAGGGGCTCCCATCGGCGATCCGCCATGTGGCGGCTGATTTGACAATCCCTGAGACGCTCCGGGAACTGCCACCGGCGCTGGACGTAATGTTCTACACCGCCGCCCCCAATGGTGCGGATGAAGCGGCGTATCGCGCCATCTACGTCGACGGCCTGCGCTATGTGTTGGAGGCATTGGTACGCCAACACCAATCACCGCAACGAGTCTTGTTGACGTCTAGCACTGCAGTGTACGCGCAATCGGGCGGCGAATGGGTAGATGAAACGTCTCCTACCGAACCACAACATTTTACTGGCCGCCGCGTGTTGGAAGGGGAAAGGGTGCTGCTGAATGGGCCATTTCCGGCCATTGTGCTGCGTTTGGGTGGCATCTATGGTCCCGGGCGCACCAGCTTGATCGAGCGCGTCCGTCAAGGTCTCGCCATGTGCAGAGATGGCCCCCCGTTCTACACCAACCGCATCCATCGCGATGACTGCGCCGGAGCCTTGCATCATCTGATGACGTTGTCCCAGCCGGAGTTCCGCTACATCGGCGTCGACCACGAGCCGGCTGACTACTGCGACGTGCTATGCTGGTTGGCCGCCCAGCTTGGTGCGCCGCCGCCGCGCGTCGAGGCTTCATCAGGCACGGACACCCGCCGCCATCGCACTAACAAGCGTTGTCGTCATGATAAGCTCATCGGCTCGGGGTACGTGTTTCGCTATCCTACCTTTCGTGAAGGGTACGCGGCGCTGCTGGCGCGGACCACTGATGATGCGTTTCCTCCCCCAGATGGCAAGGATGCATAGGCAAGAGCCTACGCTAGCATAACTGAGCCTTCATGCCGGTGCCTATGCCTCCCCGAAGGAGAGTTGTGCGTGTACTACTCCGGTTTCTACCCGATGCATCTGGCGTTGTTGACGGTGGCTAGCAACTTGATGCCGATGGCCTGGTGGATCCCCATTTCCAAGGAACCCTTCCGATTTCTCGTCGCCATGGACCGGAAGAATCATACGTTGAGCCTCTTGCGGGAGCATCGGGAGGCGGTGCTCAACTTCATGCCATGGACCGAGCGCGAGCGCGTGGTACGCGCCGGGTATCTGACCGGACGCAAAGTCAGGAAGGCCGAGCGGCTGGGTTTCCATCTGACGCCGGCGCAGCAGCTCAAGCACACGGGGGTCGTGGAAGGGATTTATGCGGCCTTTGAACTCGTGGTTGTCTCCGAGCTGCAGGAGCCCGCTGGCGACCATGTCCCCTTTGTGTGCGACGTCGTGCATATACACCGGCGGCGACGCCCTGCCCTAGGAGAGCCCATCCTGTTCCTGGGCTATCGCGATTTTGCAACGCTGGGAGAGCGTTGGCGCTTCAAGCTCCCTATCAAAACCTCACCCCTTGATGAGTAGCAATTGACCGACAAGGGCTAGGCTGGTCGCATGGGGGTCGCCGGGCCCTCATCGCCGCCCTGATCGAGAGCCAGTTCAGAGCCTATTCGCCTACACACATGCTGGACAGGGTCCTTGGTTTGCCACAGCGGAGGAGTTATCTGTCACCTCAGGGCCAGATCAATTGACGCGCGTTGACACGTTCTCAAGGCTCCGTTAGACTCACCTCACGATGCAGAGGAAGCGGTTGCTCGTGGCTATCTCCGCATGGGTGCATTGCTGGGAGGCAGCGCGCGAAGACAGGACATATGACGCCGAAGGGGAGGAAGCCATGATGCGGCAGTGGAAGGTGTGGATCGGGGGGGCTGTGGGCGTCATGGGTCTCCTCATGCTCATCGGCTGTGCGGCCACATCGAGTCGGGGAAGTATCGGCGAATCGAGTGAGGACGCCGCCATTACCGCTAGGGTGCAGTCGAGCTTCGCGGCCGACCCCCTGGTGAGTGCCTCAGCCATCGGCGTTCAGACCACTCAGGGTGTGGTCCATTTGAGCGGCGCCGTCAAGAGCGAGCAGGAGCGGTTCCGGGCCATCCAGTTGGTTCAGGGCGTGGCCGGCGTGAGGGAGATTATTGTACGCAATTTGCTCGTGCAACGTTAGCCAGTACTCTATTACGCGAACCGACCCCTACCCACCGCACGACAAACGTCTGGAGGGGAGAATCCCTCTGGTCTCCCTCCAGAGACCAGAGGGTCAGAGCACCAACAGCTAAGAAGCTGGGAACACTACCACCCGAAATCCGAGGTTCCTGTACGAAAAGAGCACATGCCAAGTTGGCTACGATTCTAGCAGACACGTGCGTTCGGGAGCAATAAGGGCTCAAGGACCACCAGTCACGAGGCTGCACCAGTGAGGCTCTGGTGATGCCTCTTCTGGCCTTCCGCTTGAATCGGCGTGGTTGGCGATGGAGCCGTGGAAGGCGAGAGTCCACGCGCTGGCGTTTCAGGCCATAGCCCGTCGTAACCGTGCCTCGTCGTAACCGAAGGGCACTAATAACTCCAAGGCCGCATCGAGCAGCATGGCCTGATACTGTGCCACATCGAATCCATCATCCGGGCCCAGGTGTGGGAAGGCTCGCACCCGCTCCTCTTTGTTGGGGGTGTGGGCATCGCGGATCAGATAGCGCACCCGCTCGCCTGGATGGAGATTGATGCCCACCGCACGCAACTGCCGTAATGCCTGCACCGTGGCGTTCTCCACCCGATAGGCCTCCAACTCCTGGCTGACGGTCTTGGCTACCAACAGCTGGAGGGGCGGAATATGCCCGGTCGCCAGTTGCTCCCAGGTATCTCGCAACACTTCCAGGGCTTTTGGGATACGGGCGACACAGTCGGCAAGGCCCTCGGCCTCGGCAAGGACCACCAACATCGCCCATTGTGTCGCCTGGATGAAGACCGGTACATCATGCCGCCGGTAGGCCAACCCACGTGCCTTCAGCATCCCGTCCCAGAAGACGCCGAAGTAGCGATTGGCCACCGCAAGATGCAGCCGTACCTTTGAGGGCAAAAAGACGATCCAGCGATAGCGCCCTTCCAGGCTCATCGTGACCTCTGTGGCCGCGGTGATCTCATCGCACAGCGCCAGCAGGTCTTCCTCCGTCAAGCCCGGTTGGCGAATCCAGACGGAATCGGTGAGCGCGTGCAACAGCTCATAGCCGCGCGCTTCGCAGATCTCCTTGGCCTGCAGCAGCTTCTCTCGACCGAACGCCGTCACGGCCTCATGGCTCTCGATCCGTCCGAAGCGGGCATTGCGATAGCCGAGGTAGCCAAAACAGTTATGGGTCAGCACGCCGCCCTCAATAAAGAATGCTTCTGGTTCCTCGGCAAGCTGGAAGCAATACACAAATGGGTTGGCAGCTCTCACCTGCTCAATGGCCACTACCTGTGCAAACGCCAGCGACGATTGCACGGGTTCGTAGATATGCTCCGGCTGCTGTACCAACCGCTCATCCAGACGATGAAGCCGCTGCGACACCTGGCGAAGCTTGCAGTTCGCCGTCGTTTTAGCAATCATCTTCACCCCTGAAATCCGTGGCACTCGAACCACGCGTGCGGCCTTGCACAGGTCCCATAGGCCACTATCCACCACCGGCAGCTGCGCGAGCGTTGATGGATGTTGCACCCATCGACGGCGTTGTAGGATGCGTAGGTGTTTGTGCGAAACGGGAGCGCCATCGCACAAAAGTTTTCGCGTCTCCTCGAGATTCCGAGTCTGGATCTGATGCATACGGCTGTCGTGAGCAAATCGATAGTCGACTCCCAAAAGCGCGAACAACCACCCGAGTTCAGCGATCAACCCACGGGCGGCACTCGAAATACCGGCAAAGTTCCTCCTACGGCTGATATGACCATCACTCGCGATCAAGCCCAAGATGAACCCTCGGCGTGCTTCAGCGGGTCCATTTAAAATCACCTCGGGAATGTGGAGTTTCCCCCGATCCGCTGACCCCTTGATCGCGAAGGCCTTTTCGAAGACCTCAACAAGCGCAATACTGTTTACCTGTAGCACGTACATCTTTGCCCGCCGCTCTCGGTAGCACCTGGCCGTGACTCGAAATTTCCTTCGAAGAATGGCGCGCAGTCGTCTTAGATGCTCTCGTTCGTTTAGACCTACATTGAACCGAAGCATGTTACGCGTTGCACTTCCATCGCCAACAAAAAAGCCGAGGAGGAATCCCAGATCCTCATCAACTTGCACCCGGGATGGAAGCCGCTGGATTATTCCGCCTTCACGCTTGCCCCGCCCTATGGAGAGCGTTCCCAGCTCAGCCAGAGTGAGGTGGTCTGGATCGAAGAAGCAAAGGGGAACGTAGCCATATTCACGCCAATTCCAAATGGTCTTTGCTGCGTATGCGTTGCGAGCCTGCGCAGCAAGCATTCCATATCGTTCTCTGACCCAACGTCGAACGGGGGAACCGAAGACTCTCCAGAGTGCTTGCTCCTGGGCCGAGAAAACGTTCTTGAGGATACGAACGAGATGGACCTCTGTCATAGTCCCCTCACAAGCCCCCGCCAGGGACACCCCGATTGGAACCCAGGCCCCTGGCGCGAGCTCATCGGCTCTCCGTACCTCCAAACGGCCATGCTGCAGGATGTAGCAGGGATGATCTGGCGTCAGCAGGATTTCTCGCCCCCATCGGAGCTTGATGCGCAGCATCGTCGCGGGGGTCGGCACCTTGAGGACGGCCTGCACACGCTTGAGGCCATGCTGGAGATGGGCATCAACCCCGAGCACCGCCAAATCATCGACCGCTTGCTGACCCCACTGCGAGGCTGGCAAGTACCCCTCTACGACATCCCGAATCGGCGATATCTGCCACCGCCCATGCCGACAATAGAGCACGGTAGTGTTCCCATCCAGACAGGTGACTCCGATCCATTTATGGGCGCGCTGGCGCTGATCATAGAGGGCTGCTGCCTCGGGGGCAATGCCGCCCTCTTTCAGGCGGGTCTTGTAATAGGCCCGGCGCTTGATGAGCGGCCTGAGCATGGCCGCCATTAACCCTTCGTGCCGCTCGCAAATCGTGTAACCTGCCTCCGGCACCACATGGTTGTCGCAACAACGGCAGAAGAGCGTCTCGGCAGAGATGTTATGCTGGACCATGATGGTGGGGTACATGGCCGAAAAATCCAGCTCAGCGACGTCATCGAAGGCCCCTACGGGCGGCTGGAATACCAGCCCGCCTTTGTCGACCTTGAGGAGGACGTCGGCGGTCTTCCAGCGCTCAGGCTCCCCCTTGCGCCAGGGAATGAGCAGACGCCGCTGCACGGCCACGTCGAGTTGCATCGAGGTGAGGATGGTGCCGATCGATGCCCGAGCGGCGCGTTGCATGGGAAGCTTGGCGAGGCGCGACAGCTCGATGATGCCGGCAAAACCGGTTTCATGATAGAGAAACGAATGGGCACGATCGATGTGCCAGCGCCCGTACAGGGGGTACGCCGGTGGAAAGTATAACATCTTGCCATAGGTGAAGAATGACTGACCTTCGGTGACGAGGCGGCGTTCGATGGGGGCGGGTTCGCGATCAAGTACCAGAGGCATTCGATGGCGGCGAGCCAGGCGGAGTAACGCCGGGAAGATGGCGGTATCGCCATAATCGGTGAGGATGAGGTCCGGATCATAACGAGTGAGAAACGCATTGAGCTGATCGAGCAGCTCGGCGGGGTCGTTCGTGGTGCATTCGTAACGTTGGCTGTCGAGCGTGATCTGCAGTGTATTGCCGCGCTGCAGCGGAATCAGCGGGTCCTGGGTGAGCTGCAGTTCCAGAACGCGCAGTGATGGGATGACGTAGTGCCGCACCGTACTCGACTCGCGCCCCCGAATGCGAGCAATGGTCCGCCCATCATGCTCGACCTCGCACTGGCCAAAGGGGAAGAGCTTGCGGCAGTACAGATAATATTGCGGCAGTGGCAGGTCGCAATTGTAGAAGGTGATACGGGATTCGAACTCCGGTAAGCGTCGCAGCAACCGCGGGAACATCTGATAATCCGCGACCTCAAGCGCCAGGACCGTCACCAGTTCCCGACTCCAGAATTCTCGCTGCCGCGTCAACGTACAACGGCTGCAGACGCGCGTCTGCAGCGTCGCACGCGCCAGGGCTTGCAGGTCATCCGGTCGTCCGCGCGCATACAGCCGTGGGCGAAACGGGTCCTCAAGGCGCAGGAGCGCGCCGTCCTCTTGATACAACCACACGACCATCGTCGTCTGCGCCGGATAGACGTCGAACAGCCAGCCTTGGCTGCGCATGTCTATAAGCCGCTTCCCTGATGGCCCAGGCTGGGGACTCGTGCGCTCAGGTCCGCATCCCTATGTGCCGCTGGAAACGCTAGTGGTGTCACCGCTGGGCGCCGTCCTCAACCGCCTGCCCGCCTCCTCCCGCCTGGAGTGAAGTAGGGTAGGGGAGTGTCCCCTGATGCGGTCCCTTCCCCTGGCCCTCTTTGCGGGGAGCGAGGAGGCGTTCGCCTGCACCGGTCAGTGCCGGTGGCTCCTGCGGTCTTTCAAGGACGGCAGAGACGGCAGGGAGAGTACTCTGACAGAAAGCTTCGAGCCGGGTAAGCAGGCGTTCGAGCTGTTTGTGATGCTCCAGCAGCATGGCCATGGCGATGACCTCGAAGGGCCATGGACGCGACAGATACACCCCAGCTTGAACGTGCAGCTTGGCGCAGTCGAAGAGACGATCAAAAGCCGCCTGATCGTCCTTACGCAGCGCGCGTCTAAATGGGGCCCAGGCCCGGCGTTCGTACTCGATGAGCTGGCTAAAGGGTGGAAGCGTTCGACCCATAAAATCTCACCTCCGACTGTCAGAGCCTTGCATGATGGGAGACGCGGGTAATTGACGTGGGAGCCTCGGCTTGACAAGCTGTACGTGACGGCGTCCCTCCACGGTGGACACACGAATTCCCAGCTCAACGGCTTTCACCAACTCGCGGACGAACAAGGTCCGGCGTGTCCGATAGGCGTCGAGTGCCTGCGCCATCAGGAGCAGTGGGCCTCGTGTGCAGAGGGCTTCAATCTTTCTGAGCACGCGCTGGAAGAGGAGAAAGGCATCTTTGAACGGCACATTCTCATCAAAAAACGTCGTGCAGGGGCCCAACAGGATGACCAAGCCCACAGATTGTGAGGCTAAGAGTGGATCGAGTCGTTCACAGAGCAAGGTGGCTACCTGATGGCAGGTAAACGCGCGGGCGATGTAGATGTGTCGTAGCCAGCGCTTAGGAGGCACTCGGCGCGCTTGTGCATCGGCGGCGATAGTAGTGACATCGAAGGCCATCGCCCCATCGATGACGGCGACGGCGATCCCGCGATTGACGGCTGCGGCCGCGGTGCGCACGGCGATGCGGGCCACACTGGCATCGCCCCAAAGCAGGGCGGAGCGCGCCTGCGACGGTGGCGGTGGGACGGGGTGGATGGCAAGGAAGGGGGGCAAGGTGGCATGTTGGGCAAGGACCATCGGCCGTATGGTATAGGTTGTCATGCGGTGATTTCTCTCTGCACAGGACGTTCTAGACGCATTGCTGTCGACGTCTGGGGCGAGGCCACCCTTAGGCGTGCCTACCCAGCTTATGCCGAAAGCGGCCGAAACACAGCGATCACCTTGCCCGCGATGCGGACATGCTGCTCGGGTCGAAGATGGATCAAAGGATACCCCTGTTGCTGGTTCTCCGGCTTCAGCCACAACCCGGTGCGGCGGTGCAGCACCGTTTTCACCGTGATCTCTTCATCGATTGCAATCACGCCGATGTCGCCGTGCTCAACCCAGGGCTGGGTGCGGACGATGACGTAATCTCCCTCATAAATTTGCCGGTCGATCATACTGTCACCCTTCACCAGCAGGGCGAAGAGGGTCGAGCGATCCTCCAGTAGACGGTCGATCTCCAGATACCCTTCGATGTTTTCGGTAGCGAGAATCGGCGCCCCGGCGGCCACACGTCCGATGATGGGGAGGCCGGCGGGTGGCAGGTGTTCTGCGGCTAAGCGCAGGCCACGATGACGTCGGTCCATGGTCAGCACGCCCTTGCGTTCCAGGGCCTGCACATGCTGGTATGCCGTCCGCACCGTGACCCCCAGTTGTGCGGCGATCTCGCGGTAGCTGGGCGCCTGCGCTGTCCGTTGCATCCGTTGCTGGATGTAGGCCAGCACCTGGGCTTGCTTGCTGGTCAACTCCTGCATGGTCGTTCTCCCTTCTCCACGCTGTGGTGACCCTGAGACGAATATATCAACATTTTGTTGATATAGCAAGCATACACCACATCCACACCCCTAAAACCCATATAGACGTCTAGCCAACATGCCACTGCAAGCCTGGGGGGAACTCGTACCACGAGTCCGTGTCGATTTTTCTATGGCGACGCAACAGCTGGACTTGTAAGTGGGATGACTCCTCGTGCGCCCGTCGCACTCCTACTCGGAGCTCAAAGCCATTGGCGAGGGGTCAAGAGCGTGGGAGGACGAGGGAGATGGCACCGACCAGAGCCCAACGGAGACGGCGGCATGGCGGCATCCAGTCCCTGCTGCGCAGTTATTGGCCCAACTTCCCAATCCGCAGATCGAGAAGCTGGGCAATCACTTCGAGCAAGCGGTCTGGAACAAAAGGCTTGGACAGCAAGGGGATCCCCAGGCTCGTCGAGATGTCGACCGTGGAGTCATCGGCAAAGGCTGAGATCAGAATGATCTTGACGTGTGGATTGTCGCGTTTCAGGCGTGCGGCCAACTCCGTGCCCAGCAACGAGGGCATGCGGACATCGGAGATCACCAGGTCGAAGAGCTGACAGCAGCACATGGTATAGCCCTCGCCGCCATCCGTGGTCCAGATGCCTTCGATCCCCTTGTCCGCCAGAACCTCGGTCAAAAACTCGCAGAAGGTTTGGTCGTCATCGATGATCAAAGCTCGCATACACGCCTCCATGTTTGCCCGTATACTCTCCTTATGCAAAAGGAGTGCCTCAAGGAGAGAGCACCTGCATCCAAGCGATGATGCCTCTCAGGCGCCTGATGCAGGACATCGATGCAGACCGGCTGTGGCGAAGTGGTGGACCACTGGGGCATTCTGCCCCGTTACGAGTGGCGCACCGGCGCCACGTGGTAGCGTTCGAGCATGCGATACAACGAGCGACGGTCGATATCCAGAATCTCAGCCGCACGGGAGATATTCCCCTGGGTGGAGTCCAGAACGTGCAGGATATAGCGCTTCTTGACTTC
>JBKPCR010000404.1:0-15681 GCA_046727435.1 bacterium
CCAGCGCAGTCATCGCCTCGCCTGTGTGGGGGCGGCTGGCCGACCGTATCGGCGGGCGGCTGCTGCTCGTTCGCACGGTCTTTGGTTTTGCGCTCCTCAATGGGCTGTGCGCCGTGGCGACCACCGTCTGGCAGCTCGCCGTGCTGCGCTTACTGATGGGCACGTTGGGTGGGTTCACTGCCGTGGCGCTCGCGCTGGCGAGCCTGTCTGCGCCCCCGGAGCGGCTCACGCGCGCCATTGCGATGGCGCAGTCCATACAGATCCTGGGGCTGCTGGTCGGGCCCGCCTTGGGGGGGCTCCTCGCCGACCACTTCGGCATTCGCGCGGCCTTCGTCGGCGCGAGCGGTCTGGCCATCGTCGCCGGGCTCAATATGCTCCTGTTGTACCGTGAGCCCCAATCCTCGGCACAACACCGGACAACGCGACCGAAGGCCAGCGTGCGCGCCCTGCTCCAGAGCCCTGGATTCGTCCCGATCCTGGTCGTGCTCTTTGTCGGCTCCTGCACCGATCGGAGCTATCAAACGCTCATTCCCCTGTTTGTCGCGTTTATTGCGCCCGCCCCTGGTGCTGTGGCGTCGGTCACTGGTATCATTGTGGCCAGTGGGGCTCTGGCGGCGGCGCTCTCAGCCAACGCGGCGAGTCGGTTGGTGCCACGCTGGACTCATGCGCAGGTCCTCGGGGTCGCCCTCCTTGCGTCGGCATGTGGATCCGCGCTGATGGGGTTGAGTCACACGGCGCTGCAGTTGGGGGTGTTGCGCGTCGTCGTCGGACTCTTTGCGGGCGGCATTCTCACGCTCGCGTACGGCTTGGGGGGGTCGGTCATGCCGGTCGAGCAGCGCTCGAGCGCCTTTGGCGTCCTGAATAGCGGGGCAATGATTGGCTCAGCCGTGGGGCCTCTTCTCGGTGGCCTGTTGGCGGCCGTCAGCTTGCGTGGAGCCTTCCTGTTCAACAGTGGTATCTTCCTCGTCGGGTTACTTGCCGTCTGGCGCAGGCTGGGCGTGCGCCGCGAGACCTGGCCTAGTTAACCCACCTGCAGGAACAGGAGGGTGCTCATGAGAGCTTGTTCGCCCCTCTTCCCTGCTCTCCTAGCGGAGCACAAGATCAGTGAAAGCGGGACTCGGGCCAGCAAACATGCGCCCTGCCATCCAGGCAAGGGGCAGAGCGCCGCACAGTCGCGCCGAGATTCGGCGGCATTGAGCCATAAGGGGTCGTGCCGTCCTCCGGCGATGATGAAGGGCGGCGGCACAGCCTTCGCCGGAACAGGTTGGGAGGCGCGGCTCGACCGCCTCAGCGTGTGACTCTTATAGGGAAACATTCGGCAGGTTTGAAAGAATGCTGATGGCGTGCGTTGCCAGTAACGTTATAATTCTTCGAGAAATCATGCCCGGAGCATCATGAGCTGCTATACGAAACGGTCTGGCCTAGCTAATGAACGGTGACAGCCCTTTCCCACATGAGGATCTCGCCAAGTAAAGGTATCAAGAAGGCTCATGAGTGACACCCAGGCACGTCTCACCGATATTACTTTTCTGGCCTTCGACACCGAAACCACGGGCCTGTTCCCGATCATGCATCGATTGGTCGAAATAGGAGCCGTACGCTTTCGACTCGACGGTCGCGAGCTGGCCACCTTCCAGACACTCATCAATCCCGAGATTCCCATTCCCCGGGACGTCCAGCAGGTCCACGGCATCACCGATGCGACAGTCCGCGGACAACCTACCATGGATCACGTCCTACCACAGTTTATCGAGTTTCTTGGCCATCATGATACGATCATTGTCGCTCATAACACCCCATTTTATCTTGGCTTTCTAGCCATGACCCTCACACGATTGGGTATCGCATGTCCGCCCCATTGTGTATTTGACACGCTGGAGATAACACGCCGACTCTATCCCACATGGACGAGCCATCTGGTCGAACGCATGGCAAGCCCTCTCCATGGGGCCACGGGGGCACTGCGCGGTCGCGCGCATGCTGGCTCCTCACTCCACCGCGATCGTTGACACGATCTTTCATCCTCGCTATGCTCGCCCCATTCATGAGGCAAGACGGGTACATCGTCCCGTATTGCCCGTCTGCCGTGATCACATCTGCCCTATGGAGTCGTCGCCGATGGAGGTGACCTGATGCTCAAGTATGTTTCCGTTCTGTACGCAGGCCATGTCTTGGAAGGGGAAGGGATCGGCTTCAATGGCATCCCGGCCAATGACCGCTGGTACGCCAATGAGCGCTGTGCTCGCGCCTTTGACATCGCGCGCGACCTCGCCCAGCACATGGAGGCGTTCGGCTATGACATCCTCTGGCTGGCCGAGCACCATTTCCAGCGGGAAGGCTACGAGTGTATTCCCAATGTCCTTCTCCTCAGCCTCTGGTTAGCCCAGCAGACAACCCGATTGAGATTCGGCTGTGCGTTCAATGTTCTGCCCATGTGGCATCCGCTGCGACTGGCGGAGGACTTTGCCATGGTTGACATCCTCACCCACGGGCGGGTCATCTTCGGCATAGGGCGCGGCTACCATACGCGTGAGGTGGAAACCTTCGGCGCTCCCATGCTCGAGCCTGAGGCAAATCGCGAGCTGTTTGAAGAGCAATTTACGATTCTCATGCAGGCGTTCAATCAGGAGTCATTCTCGCATCACGGGAAGCATTATATGTTGCCACCCGATGTACCGTATCGGGGGTATCAACTGCGCGAGCTCACGCTGGTGCCTCGTCCACTCCATCGCCCGATTGAGGTCTGGCAACCCATCGTCAGCGGCACGCCCCGAGCCTTTGACTTCATGGCCCGGCATGGCATCAAGGGCGCCATTTTGGGGACGGCAGCCGAGCAGGTGGACCGCTGGATCCACCACTACCAGGAGGCGAATGCCCGGCATGGACGGTCCTTACAGTTGGGGGAGAACTTGGCGCTGGGACTCTGGTGTTATCTCGATGAGACCCATGCCCAAGCGAAACGGGCCCTGCAGCCCATGTTTGAAGAACATGTGAAGTTTGCCGCGCCGCTGGGGATGCTCCGCTATAGTCCAGAGCAGATGCGAGAGATGGGGCCAACGGGGGCCGCCAGGCACATTGCCGCTGGCGTCGACTTCGAGGACGTGCTGCAGAAGCGCGCCTGGATCTGCGGGACGCCCGCCGAGATCATCGACTACCTGAAGGACATCGAGGCCCACTATCCAGGGCTGGAGCACCTGATGCTCGGCTTCCCCTTTGGGGCCACGGCGGCCCAATTCAAGGCACAACTCACCCGCTTCGCCCAGGAGGTGAGGCCCGCCTTTCAGCATCCGGACGTCAGGGTCGGGGGCTGACAGGCCAGGCGTGTGGGTCAAGCTGTGGGAGGAGAGGCACCGATGAAGACGACCGCCAGACTACGACAAATGCTGCAAACGGACACGATGGTGGTAGCGCCGTTCATTCTCAACGCCATGCATGCCAAGATCGCGGAAGCCGTCGGCTTTCCGGCCGTGTATATGACTGGCGCCGGTACGGCGGCCGAACGGGGCTTTCCTGATTCGGGCTGTTGACCATGAGCGAAATGGTCAGCAACGCTCGTTATATCGCCGACGCGGTGCCGATTCCGGTCATCTGTGACGCCGACACCTTCCCCCTCAGCGACGAAACCACCGTAGTCGGCTATTTCTCGTGGGATGACGTGACGCGCATGGACGTCATGGAATGGCCTGTGGAACGGTTCCGGGATGTGTGTTTCGGTCAGCTAGCGCCGTTTGTGCGATGAGGTGAGGCAGGCTTCAAGACAAGCCACCTGCCGGGTTAGGTGATATCGAGTCCCCCCGATCTGGCGTGATTGATGTCGCAGATCGCGTAGTACATTCGCAGATACGGCTGGTGGCCTAGAGGCTGGACGCGCGGATGCCCACCTCGTCCAAATGGCGGAGTAGGTCGGCGGGATCCTCGTACACCCGGTACGCGCCCGCCCGCTCGAGTTCCTCCTGGCCATAGCCACCCGAGAGCAAGCCTACGCCTAACGCTCGCGCCCGGCGCGCAGCGAGCATGTCCCACACGCTGTCCCCGATCACCATGGCGTTGGTGATGTCAATGTCGAGGCGAGCGGCCGCGGCGAGAAACAGGTCGGGATCGGGTTTGGCGCGGTCGACCGCATCGCGGGTGATGACGGGCACCTCAGGGGCCACGCCGAGGAGTTCGAGCACCGGGCCAGCAGACTCCCGATAGCCGCTCGTCGCGATGGCCCACGGCACATCCAGCTCGCTCAAGCGCGCAAGCAGTTCCCGGGCGCCGGGCAGGACGCGCACCTGGCTCATTCGTTGCCGATACGCGTCGGCATGGAGCTGTCGCAGACGGCTGGCGTCTTCAGGGCTCATCGGCCGTCCGGTCTCACGGAGCAGCGCGTGGGCGAGCAGGCCGCCGCTCATGCCGATCCGGCGATGGATGCGCCAGACCGAGACCGCGATGCCGGCGTAATCCAGGGCCTCTTGCCAGGCGAGGACATGCTGGTAGACGCTGTCGACGAGCGTACCATCCAGGTCGAACACGAAGGCTTGCTCTCTTTTCATGCCATGCTCCTTGGGATCTCCGATCCAGTGACGGGCAGATGGCACGCCGCCTGAGGATGGTCAGGCCTCATAGACGACCTCACCACCGTCCACTGTCATCGCCACACCGACATGGCGGAATTGCTCAACCGGGACTCGGCTGAGGTCCTCAGCGAGGACGACGAGGTCGGTCGCCTTGCCAACTTCCAAGCTGCCCTTGAAGCTTTCCTCAACGGACGCAAAGGCGCCGTGGATGGTGTGCATGCGGATCGCTGTGGACAGGTCGACGCACTCGTCGGGGCCACAGATATTCCCGGCATCGTCTTGCCCGTCGGTGCCTGCCCGATGCTGAACAATGGGCTGTCCTGTGTCTGTATGAGCTGATCTCCTATCACAGGGAATATGAGCGCGAGGCGAGACGGCTGAGTTGATGACCGGACATGGTATGCAGTGCGATCTGATACAGCGAACCCTGGAAACCGGGAATAGAGAACGATCGCATGGACCATCATACCGGAAAAGCCTGCCGTGTGACACGTGCATTGTAGCACCGCATTAGAAGCTGTTGTAAACCCGTGTTGGCGGTTAGCTGAGGGACTTGCCAAGCAGCACTCATGGTATCACACTCCCACACATCTCATCACCAGATGTGGGAGGATGAACCATGAGCGCCGGCGATCGCTATCGAACCGATTTGACCGATGAGCCGTGGGAGTTGCTCCCATCCGTGTTGCCCGAACGCACCTGGCGCCCTGGCGGACCCGGACGACCGCCATGCGACGTGCGTCGTCTCGTCAACGGTCTCCTGTCCGTCAACACGACAGGCGGCCAATGGCGTCTGGTCCCGAAGGCATGTGGTCACTGGAACACCATTGATGGCGATGTGAAGCGCTGGCGGTGCGACGGCGTCTGGGCCCGTGTGATGGCGACACGTCGTCCGTGGGAGCGACGTGGCCTGGGACGAAAGCCCGAGCCCTCCGCTGGCCGCCTGGACTCGCAGCGTCTCAAGACAGCGACCCCCAACGAAGACATCGGGTGTGATGGCCACAAGAACATCAACGGGCGCCAGCGGCATATCGTGGTTGACGCGCTGGGGTGGATCATGGCCGTGGTCGTGACTGATGCCGGCACGGATGAGCGCCTGGGACTGGTGGAGTGATGAGCCCAGTATGGTGCGGATGGGGTCAAGCGGCTGCGCAAGATCTGGGGCGATGGCGCCTATCCTGCCGGGTGGCTTGCAGAGTGGGTGCGAGGTGTGAAGCAGACGCCCAAAATCGACCTGGAGGCGACGACCCCCAAAGAGAGGAAGGGCTTCCACGTGAGACCTTGGCGCTGGGCGGTGGAGCGGACATGTGCCTGGTGGCTCCACGAGCGTCGCCATCGCCGGGACTATGAGAGCTGGACGATCGCATCGCGCCGTGCTCCGTAGACGGTGTGCCGTAGCGGCGTGTCGATCAGGCCCGGCGTGACGGCGTTCATGCGGACCGGGGCTAGCTCCAGCACCAGGGTGGGCGCTAGGGCTTCAACCTGCTAGTCCTATCACGCCTATGCTCCCAGTGGGATCATGAGCGCCGGGAGTGAGCTGGTGGCGCGGCCGCATGACCGTCTTCGGCCGTCAGCTGTCCAGCTCCAGCATACGGATCAGGGGCGCGACGTTCCCCACGGACTCGATCGCCTTGAGTTGCCGCTCCAGGTCCGCCACTCTCCGGCTCTCCAGGCGTAACCCCACCAGGTCCCGAAACTTCTGCTCGATCTCTGCCGCGGTCATCAGCGGGTACCTCAGGTCCTGACGCAGCACCTCGCCACTGCGGGTCCGCACGGTCAAGCCCATGTCTAACCGCTGCCCCATGCTGGCCGGCTCTGGCCGCGGGAGAATGAAGATCCGGGCCCGGTCCCGGAAGGCCTGCACCCGAGGGTCTTCCCGATAGCTAGGGTCGTGAATGTGCTGGAAGGTGATCTCGCCGTACACCGCGGCCACCGCGAGGATGGTCTCCAAGTGCACCGATGGGTGGTGATTGGTCACAACCGTGTGGAAGGCGCTCCGCGACACGGAGACCTCGATCTGCTCGATGTCCTCGGCCGCCAGTTCGTGCGACCTGATCAGGTGCAGGAAGGCATAGAGCGGTGTCTGGTCGGGGCCTCCCACCGGGTAGCGTTTGTAGGCGATTTGCCGCATCAGATACTGCTCACCCAGCCCGTCCACCACCTCGTGACCGACGCCGGGCAACCCGAGAAAGGCGTCGAAAAAGCCGTGTTCGCAGGTCAAGACCTCTGGCGGCCCATGAAACCCCTCCTGCGCCAGCAGCGCGGAAAGCACCCCCGCCTCGGAGGCTCGGCCATGGTTCAATGACTTGATCTGGTGCAAGGGCTCGCGGTGGTGGCTGGAGAGGCCACACGCTCCCGAGGCGGCCAGCCCCAGGGCATCCTCCAGCTGTCCAGCATTCAGGCCCAGTAAGAGGCCCGTGACGACCGCGGCGCCCAGGGCGCCTCCCACGCTGGCGGTGAACTGGCTCCTGGTGCCGTAGTGTCCCAGGAGACTTTGCAGGCGGGCTGCGACCTCAGACCCCAGGGCCAAGGCCCGGATGAATGCCTGACCTGACGCGTCCACATACGGCCCGACGCTGAGCGCGGTCGGCACCGTGGTGGCCGCATAGTGACCTGTGCCATGCTGGCCGGTGGAATCCACCTCATCGCCATGCCCAATCGTGCCGTTGGCCAGAGCCGCCTGCGTGACCGAGGTCCGCACCGGATGTCCGACAATGCTGCACGGGCCCGGAGGACTCAGTCGGCGCACCAGCGCCACCACCGGCTGGCATGACGGCAGGGTAGCGCTGGCGAGCATACACCCGACTTGGTCGTACAGCAGCATCACTGTCTCCTGGCGCACCTCCACCGGGAGATCCCCATAGGGGGTTGAACAGACCCAGTGGCACAATGTGGCGGTCGGACTGGTCGTCGAGGCCATCAATGCTCCCTCCCTTTGGCAGCTGCCGTATGATCGCAGATCAGCACCCTACGCTTGGCCATTGCTTCCATATCTGAACACATCCGATTTTCGGCAAGCAGTATAGACCTGAGATGACGAGGACACAATCGGCACCAACCAAGGGCTAGAATGGCCGATGTGCATAATCGTACGGTTAAGCATGATCCCGGCCGAGATGAGCACGTGGTCGACTCAACTGAGGCCCGCAAAGCCCTTCTCGACGACCTGCTCAGAAGGGCCTCCGTATGACACGTCGAGTCATGGCTTCTGTCCAATCCTACTGAGACCAGCCGGGGTCAACAGGCTGGTCAGCGTCTTCGGATGGACCTCATCGGGCTCGGTCGCACATGTGCGTGTTCGAGAGGTTTGACGTCTGCACATCATGGCATGGCCGACGCCTGATGTGCGGATATTGCCCCACAATTGATATTTGCGCAAGAGCCGATTAGAATCACCTACCACCATGCGGCTGCGTCGTGTGTGACGCTCGTGCTGATCATCGCTGTGCTGGCCACTACTGGCGGCCTCGACGTGACATGGGCGGCCATCGATGGGGCGTCGCTGGAGACGGCGGCGACGGCAGGCACCCTGGGACGAGAGCTCAGCAACGGCCGCCGAACGACACACGGGAGCACCTCACCACATTCGTGATCGGAGGGGACGATGAAAGATGGACTCAGGTTTGTCGACTGCGACATGCATGTCATGGAACCACCGGATCTCTTCGAGACCTATCTCGATCCCACCTTCAAGGACCGTGTGATCCTGCCGGTCGGGGCGGACGGACGCCCCCGCCGAGGCATGATCGTCATCGACGGTGTGCCCGCCTCGATGGATGCCGAGTTGCAACAATACCGCAAGCGAAGTCGGTCCGACACGACACGCTCGGATACGACGCAGCCCCTGTCGGGGTCCCGCATCGCCGAGGCCGGCCGGCTGGATTTTGCCATCGAGCGCGACTATAACGCCGAAGCGCAGGTGATGGGGATGGCGATCGAGGGGGTGGATATCGCCGTCCTCTTCCCGACGACCGGCCTCAGTCTGATTGCCCGCGACCAGATGGATCCGCATCTCGCCTTGGCCCTCTGCCAGGCGTACAACAACTGGATCTATGAGTTCTGCCAGTACAGCCCCGACCAGTTAAAATTTGCCGCGATGCTGCCCCTGCAGGACGTGAATCTGGCCTGTCGGGAATTGCAGCGGTGCGTCACGACGCTCGGGGCCTCGGGGTCCTTCCTGCGCCCGAATCTGGTGCATGGCCATTACTGGCACTCGAATTACTGGGAGCCCCTCTACAGTCTGCACGAAGCGCTCGACGTCACCTGGGGGTTCCACGAAGGGACCGGCGCCTGGTATTCCCAGATGAACGTGTTGTACGGCGAAAACCGCTTCTATCGCCATGTGGCCAGCCACTGGATCGAGATGCAACAAGCCCTGATCGCGATGCTCATCGGCGGCGTCTTTGAGTTTCACCCCAAGCTCCGCGTCGGCTTCTTGGAAGCCCAGAATTCCTGGGTGCCCGGACTGTTATCGCGCATTGCATGGGACTACCCCCAGTACCGTGACTCACACGCCCCGTACCTGTCCCTCACCCCGATGGAGTACTTCCGCCGCAACTGCTGGGCGGCGGTCGAAGGGAGTGAACCGGAGATTGAGCCGACGGCCCGGCTCATTGGCGCCGATCGCATGTGTATCTCGACGGATTACCCCCACTTCGACTCGAACTTCCCCAACGTCTCAAGCAACCTGCTCAACACCGTCCCGCGCGACCTGGCGGCGGAGATTTTCATGGGCGGCGCCCATCTCTATGGCTTCACCGACGCCGATTTTCAGAAAGCCGATGCGGCTGCAGCCAAGCGGCGCACACTCACCACGGCCCCGGTGGGTGCCTAAATGGCCCCGCACACCATGGGGACACCATACACACGTCAGGGGCGGTACGCGCACCGCCCCGAGGGCGTGTGATTCTGGGGGCTCACACCGGATGTGTGGCAAACACCACCGGGATCTGGGGGCGTTCCTCCTCGGCGCGATGTCTCAGGGAATCGAGTGTGTGTTCGGACAGCGAGGCGCGAATGTCGGCCAGCCGTCGGCGAGGTATCACACCTCATGAGGGATGTCAAGCGTCTGGCGTCACTCGGTGACGGACGAGACACCGATGCACAGGCCTATCGATCCTCCTGTCACCACCATGGGTCCATCTGGGCGCATGTCAGATGCGAGACGATGCTGGCCCGCTTCTCCTGATACCGCTTTGACAGGTACGTCTGATGAGGATACCTCTGTGCAGCTGGATACACGGATCACGATGATCAGGCGACCGGCATGGGGCGATGTCATCAAACGAGCCCTTCCTGGCGGTCGACTCATCCTGCGGCGCCGTACACACCGGGTCACCAGGGCCAAGGACTGCCATGCACCCACCATCAGAGCCCCAACCTCGCCAGGGCCGCTATCGCGTCCGTCGACAAGCCCGGCCCAATGCAGAGACGCATGCCACACTCGAGGCGCTGGCCAACACCGTCCACCGGAAGGGCGCGGCAATTCTGCGCTACGTCATACAGTGGGCGCTTGCACGCACGGAGGCGTAGAGCATCGATCTATCCA
This sequence comes from bacterium, assembly GCA_046727435.1. Classification (GTDB taxonomy): domain Bacteria; phylum Tectomicrobia; class Entotheonellia; order J063; family CAVPRW01; genus CAVPRW01. Next base: position 10,108 of record JBKPCR010000404.1, read on the forward strand.
TTCCGGATCACCCTCACCTCGTGCACCTGTTGGTAGAACCCGACCTGCTCCCGTAGGTGCACGAGGCCGCGGATGCCCATGGGATCAGCGTCGCCGTGCGGCTGCGGCACGCGATGCATCAGGTGACCCTGGAAGACTTTCCGCCGAGCTGGCGTGCAAGGGACATCGCCACCCGATCGCATGCGTCCGGCTATGACGACCGCACGTGTGGGTTGCGCTTGGACGAGGTGACCTCGCGAACGCTGGAGACCTTAACCCAGACCTTCGACCGATCAGCCGCAGAGATGATCCACCAAGTCATGGTCCAGGCCACGCCAGAAGATGTTCCGCAGAGCTGGCACATGGCCGTCATTGAGCCCCAGCGACAAGAGGCTCGGCCCGGTGGCGGTCGAGTGAGGGGGTCTCATGAGCATTCCAGGGCACCATCACGAGGTCGTCCTCATCGGCGATGTTCGTGAGATCGACACGGATGGGAGTGGCGCAGCCATCGGTGCGATCTTGATGCTCGATGGCGACGAGCCCTGCGAAGTCCCGCAAATGATCGCCGGCCATGACCTCTTTTCGGAACAGTACGGGGTGTCCCCAGCGCGGCTGACCATCGTCTGTGGCGTGGGGGATGCGGCCCCCGAATGGGTCTGTCAGCGGCAAGGGATGATCGTCAGCAAACTCTTGCAACGGCCTTATCCCCACACGCATAATGCAGATCATTCGTGTGAAGCATCAATATCGCGACCTGCGCACCCCTGGCGTTCATCCGTGACGTGGTTGAGGGACGCACCCCTGTTGCCAGGCCAAGCACGCCGCCGGACGGTGCCCCGACGAGAGCTGCGGGTCCAGGTCGAGGGCGCGTATGCGGGATCACCGACACGGTGGCGGAGTGGTATGAACGCTTGGTTGCGGCAGTGGTGGGCACCTGCGTACCGGGGGGCACACCCATGAGTATCGATTTTGCGGAGGCGTTTGCCGCCATTCGTGACGAGCTCAAGACGCGGATCACGCAGAAGGTAAACACCGCCGGACTGACGGTCCCGGAGGAGGACCTCGCGCAGATCCAGAACGTCATCCTTTGGATGACGATCGATCCCGAGCTGCAGGAGATGCTCCTCCTCACCGTCTTGGACCCGGCGGATTGGGCACGCCTCGAGCCTGACCTTCCGAAGATTACCCAGGTCTTTCGTGAGGAATTGGCCTTTGCCAGGGCGGCCCTGATGCGCCTGAAGGACGAGACGGTGAAACGTCGACTTGCGGAGGAGCAGCGCGACGCGCCTGAGCCATAGTCAGGTGATCCGTGGTGGCATCCCATCCCCGCGCGTCGCACTGGCCGAGTGACGCGCCTGCCGAGGAGGACACGATGGACGAAGAAGCCCAAGCCGCCCGAGCCCAAGCGGTGCTGCAACAGCTCTCGCCGGACCAGGTGGTCGCGATTCACCACGTGGTGCGCCAGCAGCTTCTGGCCGACCTCCACGAGGAGGCGGTCCAGGTCGCCCGCGAGACGGTGGAACAAGCCTCGGCACCGCACCGGGAGCCGCTCCGCCAGGAGTTGGGTGCAGAGGACGACGCACGGCTCAGCACCGTCATCCGGGAGCGTGACGAGGCCCGCAATGAGCGGGCCCTTGCCCAGCAGCTCCTCGTGTCGCTCCTGCGGCAGCTCCTGCCGGGCCGAGAGCCGGTCTACCTGTTCAGTCTCGGCGTGCGCGAGCTCGATGCCTACCGCCTCAACCAAGTCTTGGCCGGGTACGCCTTGCGACTCCGCAGCCGGCGCACCGCGTCGGAGCGGCAGGTCAAGGCGCGGGTGGGGGAGCGGGCCTGGGAGCGCCGGAGCCTGTTCTGGCTCGAGCCCCTGCCGGTCGGCGAGGACGCCGTGCCTGAGCTCACACGGGCAGCCCCCGAGGAGCCGTCAGGGCAGGGCAAGGGGGAGATCATGACGACAGGATGGATGTGGAATTATCAGGTGGTGGAGCTCAGTGGGGTGCCGGAGGAAGACGAGGCCACGTTGAACCCGTACGGCCTCATCGGGTATGAACTCGTGGCGGTGACCCCGGTGGCCGCCACGGGCCGGCTGGTGGCGTATCTCAAGCGCGGCACGCTCCCGGAGAGTGAAGTGGAGGAGCGGGCATGAGCGCCGCGGGTCTGTCGCTCCCCCACGGGCCACCAGACATGGGAGATGCATCCGGGCGCTGCCGCGGGATTGCAGGCCGTTGAGCCTGCGGAAGGCGGGACAGAGGGATCCGTTGACGAGTCTTGACACAGCCCTGGCCGCCGGCGTGGCCGCGACGCTGTATGCGACCGTCGAGCAGACCGAGAGGGATCGCTATGCCGCGCTGACACAAGCGGAACGAGAGTCCGGAGGGCGATGCGTTGCGCCTCCCCAGCCCTCAAGGCGATGAGGGGCGACACCTCGAAACCCAAGCCCGCAAATCCGTGCAGATCCTGCTGCGCCGTTCTTGACCCCCGGAATGGGCAGGATTATGCCCTGCCCTGCGTAGCTTCCACCGGGAGCGGGGCATCACCGTGAGTGTGTCCATCAGGACCCATGAGGTCAGGCGCGCAGACGAGGAAGACCGCGGGGGTTGGAAGATGTCCCTGGACAGTCTGGGACAACTGAAAGCCAGCATACATGAGACGCATGAGCTCAGTCCGCAGCAAAAGGAGGAGCTCTTAGAGCTGGTCTCAGAGCTGAAAGCGGCCAGGGCCAAAGTATCGACCACCCCCGAAGCGCCTGCTCCAAGCCGTACGCGCGAGGCCGCCGCAGGCACAAGCACCCATCCAATCGCCAGCAATCGGAGCAACCATTGGTGCACCATCATCTCTCCCTCTGTCCCTCACAAACAGTACGAGCCTGAACACTGGGTGTGTCAGCGGACGCATGCCTGTGAAACTTATGTCGCGAGCCGTATCAACCATGACGAAGACCCATGAGGTCATGACGGGGGCTGAGCGGACGTCTTCAGGTGTGTCAGGGGCCTTCGTCCTGGTCATCCGCGGCCTGGGACGACTGGACCACGACCTCAAGCGGCTGATAGGGGTCGGCTGAGGTGATGATCACGCACCGGTCGCCAAAGGTCAGGATGCGCCCGTTCTCGCCTTGGACATCGCTGAGCGTGCGCCCGACAAGCCTCGCCGCCAAGTCCTCCGGGCCATGGACCGGAAAGGTGGGACCAAACAGCGTGCGACGATAGACGGCGACGGTGATGAGTGAGGCCACACAGCCCGTCAACAGGCCGCCCAGGAATCCGGAGATGTACCACCAGTCGCGGGCGCGACCGATCAGGAACGGCCACGCATCGAGCCAATCTGCCGTCATCACCATCATCAGTAGCGCGATACTCACGACGACAATCACCACCAGGCCGGCTCGGATCATGCGCTTCTCCTCCTCAGCCGGTCCGCCCCTCCGGGTCTGGTGTATCCACGAATCTGCTCCATGGATGGGAACGATTTCATCTACACACCCGATCTCAACGCCACCATGGCAGGCGCAGCCTGACGTCCTTCCCCGCAGCTCGCTCTTTGTCGTCACGTATGAAGAAAGTCGAGGTCGCGCGCGGGCAGCGGCTCCTCGTGCACATCGCCGGTGCGGCGGCGCCCGACCCTATCACCGCTGGCCGTCGCCACGAAGCAGACGCGCGAGGCGCTGCCGTGGGCGCGGGATCAGATTCACGTGGATCATCGCGCTGAATATCCCTCCAGGGTGACACTCACCGACCCAAACCGGCATAAGCGCGCCCTGCTGACCCTGCGGGTCACGCATACATGCAGCCGCCCATTCCGGCTAGCTATACTCTGCCTGCAGGTAGTATTCCGAGAGCATGGCAATCGTCCGTTGGGTCCCGGTTGCTGCCCGTTGCATCGCTAAGACAAAATTGTGTCCGGGCCGGAAATCCCACGCTTGGATAATGGCCGAATATCCCGCTTCTTCCAACGTCCATGCCATCCATACTGCCCAAGCCTTGTCGTTCGTGTGATAGCTGATGAAGAAGTCTTTCATCGGCCGTTCATTCGCGACCTCGGGTTGAGCGTGTCCCCCAGGAGATTGTTGATTTTGGTGATCTAAGGGTGGGTTACTGAGCCGGTCCACGTGGCCACGGAGCATGCGATTGATGTCTGAGCGACACCGGAGGTACGCATTCACGTGGGTGGCCTGCTCTGCAGTCAAGGGGGTCTGCTGAGCATGAAGCGCATCGCGCACAAGCTCTAAACGCCCATTACCAAGGATGATGAACGTCCGGAGTGTGTTCGCAAGATCTTGCTGCAGCTCTTCAAGCGAGGCATTCGTGATCCGAACCCATACGTCATCGATACGTTGTCCAGATCCAAGGCAAAGGCTTGGCTCACCGAAGATCGGGATCTGCCGTGTGTCCAGCAGCGTATGTTCCAATGGCGCTAACTCGGCTTCGTCACGCTCCACGCCGTCCGTGATACTCGTGAAGTCGATGGCGGACCAGTCGCTTCTTTCGACCAGGTGTGCTCGTTGCCCTTCGAATGGTGCCATGACTGGTCGGTCCTGACCAGCCCAGCGATCTCGATCAATAGGCCCATGCTCTCCAACGGGGCGCAGCGGTATGCTGAACTCGAGGGCAACAATGGACTGAACCTCTGCAATCGCTTCATAAAAAGGCTCCGCGTCCAATGTCACCTCAGCACGGCTGGGATCGATCCCGGACAGAAGGCCGACCTGGCCCTGCTCGATCGCCCAGTGCCACAACAGCTGCCGCCAGGTCACAGCTCTCTGCGAGAGAGCATCCCCTACCTCCTCAGCCTCCATGGCTGGGAATTCTTGGATGAAGGCAATGGCAGCATCTGGGACAAGAGAGGCCTCTAGGAGCATGTGAAAAGGGGTAATGGCGTTGTACGAGATCTGTCGCATGATGGTAAAGCCTTCACAGGAAGTTGAACCAATACGAATTCCGAACCGTCCTCTCAAACACATTCGTTTTTGAGACCATAACCAACCAGAGCTCGTGGCACGTGCGTTGATCTGTGCACGGTTGAGATCTGAAAGCCATCGAGATCATGACTGGACGTGCCGAGAAAGGCCTGAATGGGTTGGGCGGTCTCCAGGTCGATGGCCAGCAGATCCCGCGTGACCCCTTTGCCTGTCATCCGTCGCGCGTCATCGCCCCGATGCACACGGGTCATCCCGGCTCTGCCCGGAATACTCCAGCGTCCCCTCGTACAATGGTATAGCGATCCCCGTGGTTCGGATGGACCGTCGTCGGCTCCGGCGTGCCCGGCCACTGGAAGGTCACTTCGGGCGGCCGACACTGCTGGTGGGTACGCGTCGTCCGTGGAGGCAGCGGGAACACTTGGCCGTCAACCGCATACGTGATCGTGGCATCGGTGTGATTGGTTAGCTGAAATGCGATCTGCTGGGACATCGGATGGCCGAACAGCTGTACCGCGTAGAAGGCACCAGTCTGCTGGCTCTGGGCGATCCCGACGCCGGTTTCCGTCACCGCCGGGTCGAGCACATTCTGCCGGTGGTCGGGCGAGTGTTGCCAGCCCTCGAAGAATCCCTGCGCCAGCGCCTCGGCCGTGAATCCGCCCGAGTGGTATTGATACGCAATGTTTTCG
>JBKPCR010000405.1:0-12344 GCA_046727435.1 bacterium
CCCCGACCCTTCCACTGGTCCAGGCCGGCGCCGGGGGCGGGGCATATCGGTGGCCCACCGGTTCAACAGCGGCCAGATGTCCTCAGCCGCCATCCATGTCAACAGCAACGGCACCATCAACCTGATAACCGGCTCGGTGGACCTGAGCGGCAGCCGGGTCTCCATCGCCATGCAGGCCGCCGAGGCGCTGGGCCTGCGGGCCGAAGATGTCAACCCCATGGTGGTGGACACCGATTCTATCGCATTCACCGCTGGCTCCGGCGGCAGCCGGATCACCTATGACACCGGCCTGGCGGCCATCGCTGCCGCCGAGGAAGTCAAGCGGCAGATGATTGCCCGCGCCGCCCGGATATGGGAGGTGCAGCCGGAGGACGTGGAGTTCCACAATGGGGTCTTCACCTGCACGAGGAATCCGGCAGACCGCATGACCTACCGACAATTGGCGGGCCGACTCCTGCGCACTGGCGGCCCTATTACCAGTTCCGTCTCTACCAACAGCACTGGCGTGGGGTCCACTTTCGGCGGCAATATTGTGGACGTGGAGGTGGACACGGAGACCGGCAAGGTGGACATTCTGCGCTACACCGCCTTCATTGATGCGGGCACCGCTGTCCACCCTGGCTACGTGGAAGGGCAGATCCAGGGGGCCACCACCCAGGGCATTGGCTGGGCGCTGAACGAGGAATACTTCTACACCAAAGACGGCCTGATGGCCAACTCCACCTTCCTGGACTATCGCATGCCCACCAGCCTGGACGTGCCGATGATTGACGCCCAGATCGTGGAAGTCCCCAACCCGCGGCATCCCTATGGGCTGCGCGGCGTGGGGGAGATACCCATCATCGCCCCGCTGGCCGCCCTGTCCAACGCCATCTACAATGCCATTGGCGTCCGCCTGACCAGGCTGCCGATGTCCCCCGGCGCCATCCTGGAAGCTCTGGAGGCCAAGCAGTAGGGGCGCTGCTTGCTGCGCCCTGGCTGCTTGCTGCGCCCCGGGTGGGGGTGGCGCTTGCTACGCCCGAAGCCTCACCCCCAAACTCCCTCCCCATCGGAGCCTGCCCTGTAGGCCCCCCCCTAGCGAAGGGCGATTTTTTGGCCAAGTGAGGCTGTTCTATGGCGCAAAGCTCCAGGGAAGCGGCAGTCATGCGTGTCAGAAATGTGCCTCCCAGGGCTCTGAGGAGCAGGGAGGGACGCAGCGACAGGGTCTTGCAACGTGCTCTGTGCATCAGAAGGCGCCACACGGGCTCAGCGCACGGGTAATGCGTGTCACCAACCCCGTTGGAGTCGTTGCCCAGTGTCTATTTGGCTATAATTTTGACCTTCGCTACCCCGGGGCCTCCATGGACCACACGACGGAAAGGGGATCCCCATGCACGCCATCATCGTGCGCACGACCGTACCCATGCTCCTCGTCCTCACGCTCACCCTCAGTTTCGCTGGCGAACCGCCCACACCGCAGGCGTCATCGGCACCAAGCATCGAAGGTACCTACCAGTTCATCTCGCGGCAGCTGCCAGATGGCACGATGCTCAGGCCGCCCAATATCACGGGGCTCTGCACGTATACGAAGAGTCGCAGAAACTTTAACATTGTCGAGAAGGACGCGACGGGCAAATTCTCCTCGACCTCCAGAGTGTCTACCTATAAGCTGACGGCCACCGAGCACAGCGAGACACTCCTCTTCCATATCGTTAACAACCAAATCGGTGGTAAGGACATCGTCTACGACCTCTCAGGTCAGACCGGTAGCGCACCCGTAACGGTGGAAGCTGGGCGTATCCAGTTCAAGACGCCTTTGAGTACCAGTCAACGATCATATGTCTTCGAGGGGAACAAGTGGACATCGACGAACGCCGAGGGCAGCACGGATGTGTGGGAAAAGGTCGAGTAGGGGGAGCCGAGAGAGACCTCGCGACTCGTGAGTCGGCGGAATTCCCCATGGGGATAAAGGAAGTCTTGGCCATGTTTGGCGTGTGACCGTCAGAAAAGTTCCGGGAGGCCTCCTCTTCTGGCGCTCGACTGATGAGGATCGCCCACATGCCACAGCACTATCTCAACGCGTACAGACTGCACGCAGCACAGGCCGGTCACATCCCAGCCGACGCCGGCCTGGATCACGCGGGCGGACATCCGCTCCTGCCCCATCATCACGTCTGCACAAGGAGGGCTTCCGATGCACATCGAACCAGGCCGCATGGTGCCCTCGGCTACGGCAAGTTCTTTCGGTCGGACCGCATCGTCGGGCTTGAGCCGATTGAAGCAGGCCGAGGGCCGGGGCAACGCACCAAAGTGTATGTTGAACAGCTGGCCACGCCCATCATTGCCTCGCGCTCAGACGGGGCGATCCTCAGCGATATGGTCGAGTTGCCCCGGGAGATTACCAAAATCCGGGAGCAGCGGGAGCTGTGAAGCGATCTGCTGGACACCCTCAGCGAGATCAATCCGTTGTTGTGCTCCATTTTCCGGGATCAAGGGAAGTGGGATCTTGACCGTGTCGAAGAGCGGATTCGCGACGTGTAGCGCGACGATGACGAGTAACTTGCTCCTGTCGCGAGACGGAGGTGCCTTCATGCGTCATCCGGTGCATGGCTTGGCGCGCCTCACGCCTCTCCTCCTGACCCTGGCCTGCTCTTCACGACCAGCCTCACCTTCGCCGTCGCCATTGGCGATCAGGTGGGGCTCAAAGCCACGAATCAGGCTGGTGTCCCCCTGCACGCAGAACCGCGTGGCACGAACGATTTCCAACGTGTGCCGGACGGCACGAAGGCGACGGTCATTGATGTGGCACAAGAGGGCCGATGGGTGCAACTGTCCCTGCCTGATGGTCGCACCGGCTGGCTCACCTCGTGCTACGTGCGTAGCCCTGTGACCGGGGCTCCATCACCCGGAACCTCCCCCGCCACCACGAAACCCCAGCGCATTGAGGAAGGCATCGTCGAGCGCGTAGCCGACGGCGATACCATCACCATGATTACTCCTAATCAAACCAAGCTGCGCATTCGGATGCTGGGGATTGATGCGCCAGAAACCCCTAAAGGCACGAAATTCCCGGGTCAGACCTATGGTCCGGAAGCCGAGGCCTATCTCAAGCGGCTGGTCGAGGGCAAGCGCGTGACCGTAGAGATGTATGGTGTCGATCGATACAAGCGGTTGCTCTCGACGATTTTCATCGATAGGAAGGACATCAACCTGGCCATGATCGAGGTCGGCCTCGCAGAGGTGTATCGCGGTCCCGAATCCGGCAACCCCTATAAGGTGCAGTACCAGGCGGCGGAAGAGGCCGCACAAGCCGCGAAGAAAGGCATGTGGATACTGCGTGACACGTATGAGAGTCCCCGCGCCTACCGCAGGCGGGTGGGCATCAGTTAGCCGGCATTTAAGAGCAAATTGCACATTAGTGTACGGGATAGCCGCAACGCTTGAACCAGCCCCGGGCATCCATGTGACTGACAGTGGTCATGGCCTCCGCTATCGCCTCGTCGAGTGCCGCCCGCGTGCGCGCCTTGGCCTTGCGCAGAGCCGTTTTGCGCTTCGACCAACAGGGTTCTATGGGCGACAGATCAGGCGAATACGGCGGCAAATAGAGGAGCCGGGCCCCGCGTCGAGCGAGGGCCTGTTGGATGCCAACCGCCTTGTGCGCCTGCAGATTGTCCATCGCGACAACGTCGCCAGAGGCCAGCGTGGGCCCCAGCACCCGCCGCACATAGGTACGAAACACGTCGGTGTCGGTCGCACTGTCGACGGTCATCACGGCTTGGAGACCTTGTCGCCCCAAAGCTCCCAGCATGGTCACATTCGCACCGAAGTTTTGGGGAACGGCACCGATCACCCGCGCCCCCTTGGGCGCGCGGCCATACAGGCGCGTCATGGCCAGATTGACACCCGATTCATCCACGAACTTCAAGCGCCGGAGGTCGAGCGCTGCGAGCCGCTGGCGGTAGCTGGTGCGCGCTTGCTGGACACGCGTAATCTCCCGCTCGCTGGCGTGGAGTGGCTTTTTTTGCGGGGGAGCCTCAGCTGCGTCACCAGGCGCGACACGGTCGGCACGCTGACGCGCAGCCCCCGCTGGGTGTAGAGATGGGCACAGAGCTCTTGCAGGGTAGCGTCAGATTGTTCTTGAACCAGCTGGCGCACGACAGCCAACGCCACCTCATCGCACAGCCCTTGGCGGCCGCCGGGGTGCGGGCGGGGCTTGATGTCACCAGTCATTCGGCGGCGTCGCATTAACTTCTCGATAAATGATTGACTGACCCCAAAGAACGCGGCAATGGCCCGCTGTGAGCCGAGCCGCTGGTCACACGCCCTGAGGATTTTCTGTCGGAGGTCGAGAGAATAGGCTTTCATGCCATTGAGCCTACCTCTCCCCTCCCGTACATACAAGCGATAACCGCTCTAATATAGCGTCCAGCATGCTGCATGCATTAGAAGATTATTTGCGAAATTCGGCCTCGATCACGGCGTAGGCCACTTCGTATGTTCATATGGACGAGAGCCCAAAGTAGGAATGACTCGACACCCATTCTTGAGGCGTCCCTCCCCAGACGTCTTGCGGGGAGCAACGCCTCCCATCTAATATCGGAGAGGACGTAAGAGAATACGTCGTTCCTGAGCCCCGTGTGAGGATGCGCGGAGGGTGGTCAACTCTGCTGGGAGACATCTGGAGTGATGGCCAGCCACCCTGCACTTGACCGGCGCAGCCTCCAGTGCCTTGTGGCTCAGGCGTCTCAGACGGTTGCACTGGATTCGTGTGATGACAGGTGAATACCCTTCCTGTGCGTACTCCTCTGCATATGTGCTTACGGCGTCGGCGGGAAAGGCTCCCCGTACCTCTGCGTGCATACCCGCTTCACGGCCTGGGCATCAGTCGCTCCCGTGGGGCATGTGCCTCTTTTCCAAATCTTGCTCAGGTTCGGTTTCTCGTCAATGAATCGCGCTACATTTAGACGACTCACCGGCCATACGCGGTTGGTTACGACGATGCACTTAAGGTCAGCTCGAATAACGGACTAGGATCACCCTGACAGATGAAGGCAGGATGTGTCGCAATTTTTCGTAAGTAGAAGATTTGCGGTGAGTTGTCCACGTCAGTGAGGGGATTATGCAGCCAAGGCGTAGAACTGTGCGGCCGGGGTCAGCCCTTCTGCTCCCTCCTCAGCCACCCGCTGCCCTTTCTTGAGCATGTGCATGAGCTCAACTCCAGCCAGCGTGCATTGGGCCGCCTCAAAGGACTTAAAGCCGAGCATCAGCCGAGTCAGCCGCTTCACTGTTCGATGATCTTGTTCAATGGTATGGTTACAAATGACAACGTTTGCCTGATCCGGCCCTGTCAGGTCCAGCTCCGTTGGTCCCGGCAGCCGTCCCGTTTCCGCCCTCGCACACCTGACGACCTTCTCGATGAGACATCTCATCGGGAGGGGAGCCCTGACACGCCACGGGCAGATACGGCGGCCATTCCAGCCAACGGCGGACGGGGCGCGGCGATGGGATCAGGTGTACCAAGACCGGCGGCCCTGGACGACACCGACCGAGCCGTCCACCGTGCCCGCCCCCTCTCTCGCACGACAGGGGGAGGTGACGCCTGAGCATCGCGATCGATGGCCGGGTATCGACCGCCCGGCAGACGCTGGCCCAAACCATTGCACAGCAGGTCGAGCGCCTCCTCGCGCACGTCCATGCCCCAGGCGAGACCCTGCGTCCCGAGCAGATCTTCCGCGACGATGGGTATCGTGGTGCCACGCTGAACCGACCGGGGCTTGACCGCTGACGTGACCAGGGGCAAGAGGGGGCGTTCGCCCGGGTCGTCATCGCGCGTCCGGATCGTCTGGCACGCCACGATGTCCATCAGATGCTGCGGTGGGAGGAATGCGCTCGCGTGGGATGCCGTGTCGAGTGCCTCGATCAGCCGATGGGTCAGGCCCCCCAGGCGCCTCTGCTCCTGCACATTCGCGGGGCCGTGGCCGCAGATGAACGCACATTCATGGCCGAACGGAGGCGACGGGGACGCCAGCGGAAGCTCCAGGCCGGGGTTCTTCTGCCCTGGACCGTCCCTCCCGATGGCTCTCGCCGGCCTCCAGACCGGCCGCGTGATCCGGCGGGCGTGCCGAGCGAGCCGACCGAAGGCCCCATCGTCCCGGAGGTCTTTGCCCGCGATCTGGCAGCGGACGGGACCCTGCTCGGTCTGGCCACGCCTCTCCTCCGGCTTGGCCTCAAGGCTCCGCGCGGGAATCGGCGCTGGAGCGCCGCGTCCCTCCATGGGCTCCTGTCGAACCCCGCCTAGACGGGAACACTCGACATCGGCCGGACCCAGGCGCGGCCGGCACGGCTCCGGCGCTCGGCCACGCAGCCCCTGGGGAAACCCGCCGCCCGTCAGGATCCCACGCCGCCCGCGTGGTGGACCTTGGTCACCACCATCCCGGCGTGGGTGAGTCAGGAGGATTGTGAGCGCGGTCAAGCTCAACTGGCCCTCAACACGCCGCGAGCCTCTCGACACAACACGACCCAGGCCTCCCGCTTCCGGGCGTTGGGCAGTTGTGGCGTGTGCCAGTCCGCCGGCATGGCACGGACGACGCCACCTGGACATCGCGATGATGTCTGTCGCTGTGCGGCCCAACCCTTCTACTCGCAGCCTGAGCAACGCTGTACGGCGCGGGACAGCCCGGCCCACCAGCTCGATGCCCGTGTCTGGCCAGACGTGTGTGACCGCCGCACCCCTCCCGAGGGGATGACCTACGCCTTGCCGCGCGCACATGGGGGCTCTTGGCGCCCGCAGGCACTCCAAGCCCGCAAAGACGCCCGACGCAACGGCCAGGGGAGTGGCGCGCAGCCGCTTGAACGCCGGACAGAAGCCTATCTGCAGCGCGTCATCCCTTGAGCCGAAGACCAGCGGCGACGTCACGATCTCGAGCAGAAGCCGCAAGCCTTGGCGACATAGGAGCCACAGTTCGTGGTCCAGGTGGATCGGCAGGGACAGCTCGTGGAGAGGGGACAAGCCATCGCGGCCTTCTGTCAGCGTGTACAGGCGGGCTTAGCCCAGGCCACATGCGCACAGAAACGGACCCTGGTGGAACGCCTGATTGATCGGGTCCGTGTGGCGAATGGTGATGGAGAAATCCGCGACGCCATCCCGACCCATCCTCGCGGCGAGATGACACGTTTTTGTCAATTGCGTCAAGACTATTTCCAGAATATTATTGAGATACTTGACCTGGCGGATCACGATCGTGGTACCGTGCTCGGCATTATAGCTCCGGATGGCGGCGGCATTGGCCTCACTGCCGTCGATGGTGATCGTCTCAGGGGCGCCATGGCGGCGTATGGCCTTGGTGAGAAAACGCTGGGCCGCGCGCTCGTCTCGGTGCGCGGTGAGCAGGAAATCGATGGTCTGGCCAGACTTATCCACGGCACGGTACAAGTAGCACCACTGCCCTTTCACTCTGATGTAGGTCTCGTCCATGCGCCAACTGCGCCCCATGAGCCGCTTATGGCGGTGGAATGCTGCCTCCAGCTGTGGGCTATACTTCACGACCCAGCGGTGAACGGTGGAATGATCCACGGAAACGCCGCGTTCCTGCATCAGCTCTTCGATCTGGCGGTAGCTCAGGGGATACGCCACAGACCAGCGGACGCATGTGAGAATGATATCTGTGGGGAAATGGGCTCCCTTGAAGCACACGGCCATCGTCGTTCTCCCTCACTGTTCATCGCGGATGACAGGGGGACAACATACCTCAAAAAGCCGCAAATGCAAAATTGCGACAGATCCCTGCAAGCTACGGGAAATCCACGAGCAGATTAATACCTATATTGAGCTCCTTGGTCAGAAGGGCAGTACGATTTTACCGCTGATCGAAGAGAAGGTCAGCAAGCTCCAGGCGGAGGAAAAACTCGTCACCAAACGTCGAGATGAGCTTATCCTCCAACTTGAATGTCGCCCAAAAGCGATCGATGCGCAGATCGTCTTAGAGCATCTGAAAGATTTTACTCAAGTCATGGCGCTGGCCACGCCGGAGGAAAAGGCGCAGATTCTACAACTCGTCCTAAAAAACGTTGAGGGTGAGCAAAGAATCGCTCACCCTCAACGTTTTTGATTTCTCAAGCCTGACTACTGGTAGTGCAGGTTTGAAAAATCGTACGGAGTGGCTCCCCGGGCCGGACTCGAACCAGCGACCAAGTGGTTAACAGCCACTCGCTCTGCCGACTGAGCTACCGGGGAACCAATACCGCTCGGCACTAATAACACTCACAAGACCCCAGCTCAGTTTTCTGCATTGGACCGGTTGCATATTATACGCGGCCGACGTCATTTCGACAATATCTAATCCGAGTGGGCTCGTCCTGCATGACCTTGCACCAGCCCCGGAGCTGGCGCACTCCTAGGGGTTCCACCACAAGATATCTGACGCAACGGACGAGGCCAAGCCATAGTGTCCGCCGCGGGGGTGCTTGCAGACGAAAAAACCTGACGTACGCGCTCTAAAGTGGACACCTTGCGTCCGACAGTGTTCGCAGACTCGCCCGCGTGCGCCTGGCCACGCCTGGGGATTTCTCGACCCCGTTCGGCCTCTCATAGCTCCCGTCGCCCCTCGAGTGATTTTAGCAGCGTAACCTCATCGGCATACTCCAGGGCGCTTCCGATCGGCAAACCATGAGCCAATCGCGTCACCTTCACCGCTAGGGGCTTTAGGACTTTAGATAGGTACATCGCCGTCGCTTCCCCCTCCAGATTGGGGTTCGTGGCGACAATCACCTCCTGGATTTCCCCAGCACGCAGTCGTGTGAGAAGTTGCGGGATAGTCAGATCCTCCGGACCAACTCCTTCAAGCGGTGATAACGCACCACCTAACACATGGTAGAGGCCACGATATTCGCGCAACTTTTCGAAGGCAAAGATGTCGGCCGCTTCCTCCACCACGCTCAGCAGCATGCGATCACGCTTGGGATCGCTGCAGATGGGGCACGGCTCCTCCTCCGTGATGCCAAAGCACTGCGAGCAGCGGTGGATCTTCTCTTTCACCGCGAGGATAGACAGCGCTAGTGCCTCAGCCTCCTGCTTCGGTACCTTGAGTAAATGAAACGCCAGGCGCTGAGCTGTTTTCTCGCCCACTCCGGGGAGCCGCATGAGCTCTTCAATTAACTGTGTCACTGAACGCGCCGCAAACACGATGTCTATCTCTTCCCTAAGCTCGTTAGCCGCTAGAATAGTCCTGGAATGCGCAGTCCACCGGTCAGTTTGCCCATTTCCTGTTGCATCAGCTCGCGAGCTTTGCTCAGGGCGGCGTTCACCCCGGAGGCCACCAGATCTTCCAGCATCGTGACCTCGAGCTCGCCAGCCTTCAAATCGTCGAGAACCTGCTGTTCGATTTTGACCGAGACCACCTCCTGCCGCCCGTTCGCTACGACCGTCACCATCCCACCACCGACGGTGGCTTCCACCGTTTTCTCGCCCAGACCTTCCTGCAACTCAACGAGTTTCTCCTGCATCTTCTGGGCCTGCTTCATAATGTTCCCGAAGCCTTTATTCATCATCATCCACTTCCTCCTGGCTGACCATCTCATCTTCATTCATTGGCCGGTTCCGCGCTGCTCGACTGATTGAGCGTTGCCGAACGTCAAGGATCCGCCCACCAAAAAGTTCGATCGTGTCGCGAACGATCGCCGCCCGAGTCAGCGACATCAGACTTTCCTCCGTCGGAGGGCCACTCATGGCCGCGCCCCCCCCGTCTCCGTTTGGTACTGGAGCGTCGATAATGCGGACTGCGATGTCTCGCCCAAGGGCTGTGTGTGCGATCTGCTGCAGTGTACGCGAGGTATCATCTTCGTGAAGTAACTCGTGTGCTATGCCATGGTTGCCTCGGAAGACGACCTCCAAGGTGGTGTCGGTGATCTGGATCTGACAATGCTGTTCCAAAATCCAGCCAAGCGCTTTTGTGCTCGCACTCTCGATTATTTTGCGCACAAGTTCCGTAGCGGAGAATGGCTGGTCGTTGGCTGCAGGCAACGCAGACGCAGGGGGAGCCATGGAATCTCTGGATTCCAGGGGGGCTGGCGAGGCCCCAACAACTGGCTCCTCTTCGTGTACTCCATCTGTGATGGCCGGCAATTCGGAAACATGCCCACCAGAGGCCCATCCGAGGCGTCGTTCCAGGTTCTCGAGTCGTGCGACCATGGTCGTCAACGACTGGAGCGACGGCAGTGATGCCAGCTTCAGCAATGACACCTCCAGCATCCAGATGGGCTGGGCACTGTCGCGCACGCGCATCTCAGTCGTGGTCAGTAATTCAAAGAGCGTGTAGAGATGCTCAAGCGTGGTCTGCGGCCCGAGCTTGTGCAAGCGTTCCAGCTCAGCGGGCGAGCGATCGAGGAGACCGTGACCAGGAGGAGCGACCTTGGCGACGATCATATCCCTGACCAGCGCAAGCATATAGCGACACAGCTCTCGGGTATCGTGGCCTTGCCGGAGGATCTCGGCAACCACTTCGAGAACCAGGCGAGTATCGCGCGCCAGGATGGCTTCGAGCAGAGCCACAGTTTGGTCTTCTCCGACCGACCCCAATAACTGGCCGAGGTCATCATCGCGGACCTCGAAACCACAGAACGCGACGACTTGATCGAAGAGGGTTTGGGCATCGCGCAGGCTCCCCTCCGCCCGTCGAGCAATCCGATACAGCGCATCGCTACTGATGTGAATGCGTTCCTGTTCAGCAATCTTGCCCAGACATAGGGCAATTTCGGTACTCGCCACTTTACGGAAATCGAACCGTTGACAGCGGGAGAGAATGGTGCTGGGAACCTTTTGCGGCTCTGTCGTCGCGAAGATGAACACGACCTGGGGAGGGGGTTCTTCAAGCGTTTTCAAAAGAGCGTTGAAGGCATGCTCAGTGAGCATATGCACTTCATCGATGATATAGATCTTGTAGCGGCTACGCGTGGGGGCATAGCGAATTTTTTCACGCAGGTCGCGGATCTCATCAATGCCACGGTTTGAGGCCCCATCGATCTCCAGGACGTCCAATGAGCTCCCTAGAGTAATCGCTTGACACGAGGGGCATTGGTTGCAAGGCTCGGGTAAAGGACCTAGCTCACAGTCCAAGGCCTTTGCCAGAAGGCGGGCTGTAGTCGTCTTGCCCACCCCACGGGTGCCCGTGAACAGGTAGGCATGGGCGATACGTCCCTGGCGGAGGGCATTCTGTAGCGTGCGCGCCACATGTTCCTGCCCGGCCAACTCGGCGAATGTCTGTGGGCGCCATTTACGAGCCGTCACCTGATAGGACATGGGTTATCCTCTGGGGGGCCTGGCTCAACAGCAGAAGAGTTAGGACGACCCGGACACGGGAGTGCGGTGACATCGGGAGAACTCAGCACATATGAGGCCGTGCACCTCGGATTGACCCCCTTCCCCAAGCGGAACCCACGCCGTGGCTCAAGCCAGGCACCCCAACGGCACACAAGGGGTCCTACTTACCGTTGCTTCCCTCCGGACCTGGCGGGGTTCGTAAGTCCTTGTTGCGTCGGACCCAGCTCTCAACGCCACTGCACGTAAGGCAGTCCTTGCAGAAGAGTGTAGCCGCTCACGAGGGGTTCAGCCCCGCTATAGCGGATTGCGGGTGACAGGGCACCGCTACCTCCCCACCTAGCACGACCTCATTTTCAATATACCGTAATACCAGCCCCCTTGCTCTTGCACAAAAGCCCGTTTCGAAGAGGGCAACGCGCTTTGCACCTGATGTTGTCGACTTTCAGGCGTGCGTTGGTTCCCCCCAAATCTCTGGCGGAGAGGGTGGGATTCGAACCCACGGTACCCTTATGAGGTACACACGCTCTCCAGGCGTGCCGATTCAACCAGCTCTCGCACCTCTCCGTGCAGTTCTACCTACTCGGCTGCCCACCCATCATAGCCTCTTGCGGGTCACATGGTGACGAGATCGGTGGCGGAGGGAGAGGGATTCGAACCCCCGAGGAACCTTTTGGGCCCCTAATCGATTTCGAGTCGATCGCCTTCGTCCACTCGGCCATCCCTCCTCACCAGCTTAGACCGTCTGCTCCCCAACAGCAAGCCAGAGGCGGTGTCAAGGAACCGGCTCGGTGTTTCGGCGTTGATGCCGCCCACTAGATTTGTCACGGAAGTGCGGCTAGACTCCTAGCAGCTAAGGCACTGCCTCACAGCCTGACGCGCCCAGGAGGATTTGAACCTCCGGCCTCTTCCTCCGCAGGGAAGCGCTCTATCCATCTGAGCTATGGGCGCTCGTCGATTCTGGCGGAGAGGCTGGGATTTGAACCCAGGGTAGACCTTTCGGGCCTACACACGCTTAGCAGGCGCGCGCCTTCGACCGCTCGGCCACCTCTCC
>JBKPCR010000406.1:0-11276 GCA_046727435.1 bacterium
GCCCAACGGAGCCTGGAGCTGTGGTCGTCGACGCAGATCCCCCATATCCTACGTACCTATGTCGCGACCACGTTGCACCTGCCGGAGAACCGTGTCCGGGTCATTGCGCCGGAGGTCGGCGGTGGCTTCGGCAGCAAAGCCGATATCTATGCCGAGGACATGCTCGCAGCCCATCTGGCGATACGACTGCGCCGTCCGGTGAAGTGGGTAGAGGACCGCCGCGAGAACTTCGTCGCCACTATCCACGGCCGCGACCAGATCCAGGACGTCGAGCTCACCGCTAAGCGCGATGGTACGATTACCGGCTTGCGCGCCCGGGTGCTCGCCGACATGGGGGCGTATTATCAATTTTTCACGCCGGGAATTCCCACCCTCACCGGGTTGCTCGCCCCCGGGTGTTACAAGCTCCCCAACTTTCGCTTCGACCTGCGTGGTGTCTTTACCAATAAAACCGCCACCGATGCCTACCGCGGAGCGGGGCGACCCGAGGCGACGCACCTCATTGAGCGCATGATCGACCTGCTGGCCATGGAGATCAACATGGATCCGGTGGCGGTGCGTCGCAAGAATTTTCCGGCGTCATCGGAGTTCCCCTTTACGACAGCCGCGGGACTCTCCTATGATAGCGGCAATTATCAGGCCAGTCTCGACAAGGCAGTCGAGCTCATCGACTACCAGCGGTTCCGGGAAGAGCAGATCAACCTGCGCCAGCAGGGGAAATACCTGGGCATCGGCTTCTCAACCTACGTGGAGATCTGCGGCATCGGCCCATCATCGTTGATCTCGACTGGTGGTTGGGAGAGTGCAACGGTACGCGTCGAGCCAACGGGGAAAGTCACCGTGCTGACGGGAGCCTCGCCGCATGGACAAGGACAGGAAACCTCATTTGCGCAGCTCGTTGCCGACGAGTTGGGAGTGGACATCGATGACGTGACGGTGGTGCATGGCGATACCGCCATAGTGCAGTATGGCATCGGAACGTTTGGAAGTCGTGCCACGGCTGTTGGCGGCGCCGCCCTGATGCTCTCCCTGGCGAAGGTGCAGGATAAATCGAAGAAGCTCGCGGCCCAGATCCTTGAAGCCGCTCCGGCTGATATGGTGTTCGAGGCAGGCCAGATCTATGTCCGCGGCAGCCCCGATCGTGCGGTCACCTTCATACAGGTGGCGAAAGCCGCGTATCGTGGGTTGAATCTCCCCGCCGACACCGAACCCGGCCTGGAGGCGACGAGCTCCTTTGAGCCGTCGAATTGCACGTTCCCCTTTGGGGCACACGCCTGCATCGTCGAGGTGGATGGTGAAACCGGCGACCTTTCGGTCAAGCGCTATGTAGCGGTCGACGATTGCGGACGCGTGCTGAATCCGTTGCTCGTCGATGGCCAGGTGCACGGTGGTATTGCACAAGGGCTGGCGCAGGCGCTGTTCGAGGAGGTGGTATACGATGAGAACGGCCAGTTGGTCACCGGCACCTTGATGGATTATGCGGTGCCTAAAGCGTCGTTCCTCCCTCACTTCGAGACCGACCGCACGGTGACACCCTCGCCGGTCAATCCGCTGGGAGTGAAGGGGGTTGGTGAAGCCGGCACGATTGCCTGTTCCCCCGCCGTCGTGAACGCCGTCGTCGACGCGCTAGCACCTCTCGGAGTGCGACACATCGACATGCCGCTGAAGCCAGAGAAAATCTGGCGTATACTCCAGGAATATCGTACCTCGCGGAGGTAGTCTGATATGATTCCAAGCGCATTCGAATACATGGCTCCGACGACTTTGCAAGAAGCTCTCACCCTGCTCTCGACTCACAAAGACGAGGCCAAAGTCTTGGCGGGTGGACATAGCCTGTTGCCAATGATGAAGTTGCGGCTCGCCGCACCGGCATATCTCATCGATTTAGGGCGTATTCCCAATCTCGCGTACATCCGCGAAAGCAGCGGACGTATACAGATTGGGCCTTTGACGACGCATTTTATGGTCGAGTCGTCCGCTCTATTACGCCAACGCCTGACGGCGCTGCCGGAGGCCGCTGGGATGATTGGCGATGTACAGGTGCGCAATCGAGGGACCATCGGCGGCAGCCTGGCACATGCCGATCCAGCTGGCGATTTGCCTGCCGCCATGCAGATGGCCGAGGCACAGTTCAAGCTGATCGGCCCCGGCGGTGAGCGGACGGTCCCGACCGAGCAGTTTTTCGTCGATTTCCTCACGACGGCGCTGAGCCCCGATGAACTGTTGGCGGAAATCCAGGTGGACGTACCTCCGGCGCGCACGGGCACCGCCTACATGAAGGTCTTTCAGAAAGCTTCGGGGTTTGCTATCGTCGGCGTGGCCGCCAGGATCACGCTAGGGACTGATGGGCGGGTGTGCCAGATGGCACGTGTCGGCATCACCGGTGTGGCGGCGAAGTCGTTCCGGGCCAGAAGCGTCGAGCAAGCGCTCGAGGGGAAAGCCATCGATGAGGCCGTGATCACAGCCGCGGCCGAGCATGCCAGCGATGGCGTGGAGGCGCTCTCTGATCTGCATGCATCGGGGGAATATCGTCTGGCTCTGGCGCGGGTGTACACCAAACGAGCGCTGTTGCGTGCACTGACGCGGGCGCAGGGAGGACCATCGTGAAAGTCTCGGGAACGTATCTCCTCAACGCCCCACGGGATGGTGTGTGGCAACGCCTCAACGACCCGACTTTCCTCACGGCGTGTCTGCCAGGCTGCGAATCTATGGAGGCTACCGGCCCTGACCAGTATCGGGTGACGCTCACCGTCGGTATCGCCGCAGTCAAAGGAAAGTATGCCGGCAGCGTGACCCTGTCGGAGAAAGAACCGCCGCAGCGCTTCAAGATGCAAGTGGAAGGCAAGGGCACGGGAGGCTTCGTGCAGGGGACTGGGCTGCTGGAGCTGTCCGAGGATCCGCAGGGGACGAAGGTGGCATATCAGGGGGATGTCCAAGTCGGCGGGCCGATCGCCAGCGTAGGGCAACGGCTGCTCGATGGGGCAGCGAAGATGATGGTGGGCCAATTCTTCAACGCGGTGAATACTCAGCTCACTGCCTTGTCTTCTCCACCTCCATCACCGCCAGCTGGCGCGGCCCAGGGCTCCTCTGCGCCCGGGGCGTCATCGCTCATCGCCACCCCGGTCCAAGCCAGACCCTGGCGTACGTTGGTGCAATTTCTCATCGACCAAGGCAAAGAGAAGCTACGCAGGTGGTTCGGGCGTTCGAGCTAATGCGCCCCCAAATATCCTACTTCCACAGGGCCTTTCGCGGGCCCTCTGTGGAGGAGGAGTGTAGCGGCAAAGCACCTCAGTGCATTACCCCACTCATAATGAGAGTCGTGGAAACCTTCCGCTGTCAATCTGAGAAGTATCTTGCTGAGTAGACTCGATGGGGCTCACGGCAAGCCTGCCTTGGATTGATGAGCGCTTCCCACCATAGGCATCGCTACCCTAGCATAAATACTCACCAGGTGCACAGCACCCAGGTCTGTCATCACCCCAATATACCCGTATGATTCTCCATGGCATGCGCTTTGCCCTATAAGCTTCTAGAATGCCATGCTGCCGCAGGCTTCAAGGCGAAGTTTTCTCCCTGGCCATAGACTTTGATAGGATAAGGCTCTTAGGCAGCTGTTGGGCAATGGAGAAAGTTGTTTACGAGCCGTCTGAGGGGCCGCACATAAGAAGACAACAATATCACCGAATAGTTGAGGATTTCACGGAGTTCGAACAACGCACAGCCTATTTCGATGGTGACCAAGTCAGCGCTGCAGGCGCAAGGGCGGAGAGGATCACGCTTTCTGGTCATGTGGTAGAGGAGTAGCGAGGGTCATGGGCGAAGACAAGCACGTTTTCCGCGTTGGAATTTCCGGCTCATATGGTGGTCTTAATCTGGGTGACGAGGCCATACTGGAGGGCATTGTGACAGAGCTGCGTCGGGCCTTGCCGGTGGAGATCACGGTCTTTTCGCGCAACCCGGAGGACACACTGGCACGGCATTGTGTTGAGCGTGCTGTGCCAGTACGTGAAATGTCACGCGACGAGGTGCTACCCGAGATTGAACGGCTTGACCTGTTCATTTTGGGGGGCGGAGGAATTCTGTTCGATGCCGAAGCTCATCTGTATCTGCGCGAAGTGGGCTTGGCGCAAGAGCGACAGATACCCGTGATGGTCTATGCCGTAGGCGCTGGGCCGTTACGTGATCCAGCCGCACAGAGGCTGACGCGCACCTGCCTGACCCGCGCCGCTGCGGTGACCGTGCGGGAGAGACCAGCCCTGCAGGTGCTCGAAGAGATCGGCGTCCATCGTGAGATCGAGATCACGGCCGACCCGGCCCTTCTGGTGAAACCTGAGCCACTGCCAGCCGATGTGTTCAAGCGTGAGAGCCTGGAAGGCCGGCGCCTAGTAGGGATATCTGTACGCGAGCCGGGCGCGGCTGCCCCGGACATCGATGAGAATCATTACCACGCGCTGCTGGCCAATGCCGCCGACTATATGGTCGACCGCCTCGACGCTGACCTGGTGTTCGTGCCCATGGAACGCCAGGTGCTTGATATCCAGCACTGTCATGCAGTGGTGGCAAAGATGGCCCATGCCCAACGGGCCACGGTGTTGAAGGGGGAGTATACTTCTGGCCAGATGTTAACGATCATCGGCCAGTTCGCGTTTGCCGTCGGTATGCGTCTGCATTTTCTAATATTTGCGGCGCTTCAGCGGGTGCCATTCGTGGCGCTGCCCTATGCTTCTAAGGTCACGGGTTTCCTGGATGCGCTGGAGATGCCCATGCCACCGCTACAACAAGTGAATGCCGGCCGGCTAATTGCCCATATCGACCGCTCATGGGATTTACATGCAGACCTACAAGCTCGCATCGACCGGGCCCTGCCTACACTGCAGGAGCGTGCCCGCGAGACTAACAAGATCGCCGTACGCCTGTTATTGAATCGAACGCCTGTAGAGGAGGGAGTGCGGCCTGCAGTCGGTGTGTAGAGGGGAGACTACGATGCCGCCATTGGCTCGTCCACAGCACCGCCACTTGCTCACACTACCAGCGCGGACAGCGGAAGTCGTCGCCGAGCCCGACGTTCTAGTGGTCGGCGGAGGACCAGCGGGACTGGGGGCGGCGCTTGGCGCCGCAGGGGTCGGCGCGGAGGTGGTGCTGGCCGAACGCTATGGTTTCCTGGGTGGCAATGCGACGGCCGCCCTGGTCATGCCGCTGATGTCGTCCTACACGCAACGCGGCAGGCCGATGCACGTCGACCTCAGTCGTCTTTTGCCTCAGGACCATGGCCCGGGCGAGCCGGTAGTGGCCGGTGCATTCAGGCAGTTCCTGAAACGCTTAGTAGATGCCGGAGGCGCGATTGTTCCCTCGGAGCAGACCGGCTTCGTGGTGCCGTTTGATCCTGAGGTCTTCAAGCTGGTCGCGCTCGATGTCCTCGACGAAGCCGGCGTCAAGTTCCTATTGCATGCCTTTGCCACCGATGTGATTGGGCATCATTCCCCAGAAGGCATTGTGTTCGCAACGAAATCTGGACCATTGGTGGTCAAAGCACGAGTGGTAGTGGACTGTACCGGCGACGGCGATATCGCTGCACGCGCCGGGGCTGCCTTTGAGGTCGGTCGTGAGAGCGATGAGCTAGTGCAACCGATGACCTTGATGTTTCGCATGGTTGAATTCGAGCGCAGCGCCTTCGCTGCCTATGCCAAGGCTCATCCAGACCAGTGGCGCGGAGTCCATGGGTTATGGGATCTGATCGCGAAAGCTAGGGCGGCTGGGGAACTGGACCTGCCTCGTGAGGATGTACTGTTCTTCGGCACCCCACGAGAGCACGAGCTAAGCGTCAATAGCACGCGTGTGACCGGCGTCTTAGGCACCGATGTCTGGGATCTCACCTATGCGGAGTGGCAAAGTCGACGGCAGATGCGCCAGATCGCCTCCTTCCTGCGCCGCTATGTACCGGGGTTTGAACACGCCTATGTGGTGCAGAGCGGCGTGCATATCGGAGTGCGGGAGACACGCCGCATCAGCGGCGAGTATCAGCTGACTGCCGACGACGTATTGGAGGCCCGGAAGTTCGACGATGTCATCGCCCGCGGAGCCTATCCCATTGATATTCACAATCCCACCGGCAGCGGCACGATCCTGCAGCGGCTGCCAGCTGGCGAGGCGTATGACATCCCGCTGCGGTGCCTCCTACCCCAGAAGGTCGATCGGCTCCTCGTGGCGGGCCGCTGCATCTCCGGGACACACGAAGCCCATTCGTCTTACCGCGTCATGCCGATCGCCATGGCCACAGGACAAGCGGCCGGAGTCTGCGCTGCCCTGGCCGCACGTGCTGGGAAAACGCCACGCGATCTTCCGGCGGCTTATGTCCAGCGCGAACTCAAGCGGCAAGGCGCCGATCTCCGGGGCCTCGGTTAGTCCCAGCGCCGTCACCTCGGGCATTAGTCGGTCGTCTTCACCCAGCACCGTAGCATTTCCGCCACGCTCCAGGCCTGGGCCACGCATCCACGGGGCATGAAAGGGGGTTCAGCGTCGAAAATCTCACTGATGGTGCCAAGACATGCTTCCCCCAGGTGCGGCACGAGCCCTTCGAGACATTGCCGCGCTTTGGCGCGCTCTGCCGGGTAGATGCGGAGCCACGAATCGATGAAGGGGCCGATGAGCCAGGGCCATACCGTTCCCTGGTGATAAGCCGCGTCACGGGCGCGTATGTCGCCAAAATACTTGGGCTTATAATCTGGATGGTCTGGGGCAAGCGAGCGGAGCCCCACAGGGGTGAGCAGGCGCTGGCGTACGACGTCGAAAACGCCCTCCCAGTATGACTGATCGAGAACCGGATGGCGTAGGGAGATGCTCAGCACTTGGTTGGGGCGGCAGGCAGTGTCATTCCCTTGTGGACCGTCGATCACGTCGTACAGGTAGCTCCCTTCAGCGTACCAGAAGCGCTGGTTGAAGGATGTATACGCTTGTTCCGCCAATTCGGCCAGGCCCTTGGCGGCCTCGTCCCCCTGCTCTTCGCGAACCCACCCCTCGAGCAGGCGTAGGGCGTTGTACCAGAGGGCATTGATCTCGACAGCTTTGCCGCGCCGCGGGGTCACAACCCAGTCGTCTACTTTGGCATCCATCCATGTCAGTTGGTACCCTTCCTGACCCTGTTGGAGCAAGCCATCCCGCGAATCTACTCCAATATTGAAGTGCGTCCCACGACGATGGTGTTCAATTATATCTAGGAGCTTGGGAAGGATCAGCACGAGCGTGGCGCGATCCTGTGTCATCTCGAGATAACGATCCAGCGCATGAAAGAACCAGAGCGTTGCATCGACGGTATGATAGAGGCCCTCGTTCTCCCCCTCCGGAAACAGATTCGGGATCAGACCGTCGCGGATGTAACGGGCAAATGCTCGTAAAATCCAGCCCGCTTCGACATGGCGCCCGCTCGTCAACGTAAGCCCCTCGAGGCTGATCATGGTGTCACGACCCCAGTCAGTGAACCAGTGGTAACCGGCGATGATACTGCGGACCTCATCGCCAGCGGCGCGGGCCCGAGCCGTATCAGCGATACGTCCGGCGGGGGTGACAATGAATTGGTCGGTAGCCAGCACTAGCTCCGCGGCTGTCCCGACTTGCGCTTGAGGATGGGCTGAGGCGAGCAGCCGTTGTCGCCGCCTATGTTCGGCCATTTGGGCCTCATCGGCCTGCAGCGCCATAATCGTCGTCCAGGGTTCGGTAGAGGCAATCAACGTCACCTGCTGACCGGGATGAAGCTCGGCGCTGAAATAGCCCGGGCTCCACAGGACTCCTTGGGACTCATAGCCCCGCTCCGCCTCGCTCCGGTAGAAAATGCTTTGAACCGTCTCTCGATTGACGCTGAAGGTGCCATCGGCACTTTCCAGAAGAAGGCGCAGCGGGGGAAAGTCCGGCGGTGCAGAGATTTCGTAGCGCTCTCCGATAATAGTGAGCTGGTATGCCTCCTGAAAACGATCGCTGACTGGTGCGCTATGTGAACGAAAATATATCAAGGGACGCAGCTCCAATCGCACCGGCCCTGGTCCAGACAGCGCATCATACGTGACGTGTACGGTGTTCTGCATGTGCACCATGAGCGCCCGTTTCTCCAGGCGTATGCCTTTCACCTCATAGGCCCAGATGGGCAGGCCGTTCTCCAGGCGAAACGCCGTCAGATAGGTAGCAGCAGGGAGCTCCTTAGCACTTTCCATGCCCCTCCCGCCGTTGATCTGCACAACCTCCCCATCCGGAAATCTGAGGACTTCGGATATTTGACTGAGCATGACGATGCGACCCAGCGGCGCCGGCAGTGAGGCGATCAGCAGGCCATGATATCGGCGCGTGAGGATTCCGGAAATGGTGCCGGATGCGTAACCGCCAAGGCCGTTTGTCAGCAACCACTCACGTGTGAGGAAAAGCTCGGGGTCGGCATCATTGACGTACGCATCGCGCCACGGCATCCTGCGTATAACCTCATGCATGCTGCGTCTCCTTGTCTGCTGTGGGAATAAGGACGACAGCCGCCTCCCCAGGGATGTGCCAGTTGTCCTCAGTCTCCAGGGGCGGGGTGCCAGAGCCGCCGTAACAGGGAGCTTCGCTAGACCACAGGATCTTCCACCGCAGGTTTTCTGGAGGAGCTAGCAGCGGTTCGGGAGCTGGATCAAAGTATAAGTCGCGCCCCAGATTCATAACCAGGAGTCTATCCTCACCGTCCTCCGCGAAGAAGCGCAGTACGAACGCATCTGGGCCGAGCACCGCCCCATCCACCCCGCCAGGGCGTTGGCTGCTCAAGGCGGGATCCTGACGTCGCAGTCGTAGCAGGTCACGGTGTAACGTGTAGGCCTCGGGATGTCGGTGGCGTTCGGAGAGATCGAGTCTCGAGCGCTTGAAGGTTTCGGGATCGCCGGGGTCAGGCAGCCGTGACTGGATTTCCGGACAAGTCATGCTGGGAAACTGGCTGAGAAATTCCACGCGACCACGACGGATGAGCGGCGCTAGATTTTCGTTGTGGTCAGCGAAATATAAAAAAGGGCTCGAGGCGGCGAACTCTTGTCCCTGGAACAGCATCGGCGTCCCCGGCCCGAGCAGCATCAGGGCCGTCATCGCCCTGTAGCGGCCAGGGCTGGTCAGTTGGTGACAGCGTAAACCACTGCTGGAGTTAGCGACCTGGTCGTGATTTTGAATAAAGGTGACAAACGTGGCCGGCTTCAACCCAAATGTGGGGGTGCCACGGCGCTGCTCTTGCCACTTGTACCATTGTCCCTGGTAAAGGTAGCCCCATTTCAGAGCCGAGATAAACTCCTGAGGCGTGCCGCGATAGTCTGTATAGTATGCCTCATTATGGCCGGTAAGGGCAACCATGGCGCTGTGATGAAAGTCATCGTTCCACAGGGCGTCGAGTCCATAGCCACCTTGTGCCGCCGATCGCACGAGCGTGGTGTGCTGCGGCTCGTTCTCCGCCACCACAATGGTCGCACGTCCTCGGGCAGACCGCCGTACCTGGCCGGCGATTGCCGCCAAGATATGCACTGACGATTGGTCATAGATATTCTGCGTGGCATCCAGGCGCAATCCATCGAAATGAAACTCATCAATCCAATAACCAGCATTGGCGAGAAAGAACTCGCGCACGGGTCCCGAATGCTCGCCGTCGAAATTGATGGCCGAGCCCCAATCGGTGATATAGCGGTCAGTGAAATATTCTGAAGAGAACTGCAATAGATAGTTTCCATCTGGCCCCACGTGGTTATAGACGACGTCGAGGATGACCCCTAGCCCAAGTGCATGGGCGCGGTCGACAAACCGGCGACAGTCGTCTGGCGAACCGTAGAGGTGCGAGGGAGCAAAGAGATCGACGCCATCATAACCCCAGCCATAACGGCCGACGAAATCGGCAATGGGCATCACCTCGACCAGCGTAATGCCCACTTCCGCCAGTTCTGGCAGCTCGCGGCTGGCGGCTTCCCAGGTGCCCTCGGGCGTAAAGGTGCCGAGGTGCATCTCATAGATTACCTGTCCCTCGAGGCGGACGCCTGGCCATGCTTGATCAGTCCACTGGAATGTATTGGGATCAATGATCTGGGACGGGCCATGCGGCCCATGTGGCTGAAAACGCGAGGTTGGATCTGGATATAAGTCTGCCTTATCTTCCAACCCATAGCGATAGAGCATGCCAGCACCTGCTGAAGGTACCACCCCCGAAAAATAACCGTTGTACTCCGGCATCAACGTTGCCATCGATACCGGGACTCCAGGATTGACGCTACGCTCGATGACTACTGTAACGCGCTGACAGCGAGTAGCCCATACGCGGAAATGCACCCCTCCTTGTTGCAGCACTTCCGCGCCCACCGGAAGTCGACGCCTCGTTAGGAGGTCGAGATCATAATCCAGAGGTACGCCTGACTCCCTTTTGACCGTTGCCATTGTGTCCCCCCTCAAGATTTAGCTAATGTCCTAGATTTCTGCTATTTCTGTCGCCCTATACCTTGCGGCGCGGAACAGCAAAACTCACTTCCAACCAGCTCTGGGCTTCGAGCCAGAGCTCCGTTGTATCGCACTGCCGTATAGTCCTTATGGCGGTAGAAATGCAGAAGGGGGACTTCGCGCCTAGGAAGCCTGAAGTACGCAAACTCAATGCCAGTGGCAATGCTATGGGAGGCCCATGCCGGCGACGTGATATGACGGAGTTAGGGCTGTTCAGGCTAGCCTCTACGTCATCACTTGCCCCCTGTTTAAAGCTGCATCGCGCGCCCAGAGTCGTAGGCAATCAAAACCCAACATACCATTCTCTCAGAATGAGAGCAAATGCTTCGTCGTCTACTCTTGACATGCCAGACCAGTTATCTGCGTAATAGCCCTGCCAGACGTGGCATACACGCGAGCCCAAATACTAGGGCGCTTCCCAAATTGAGAGTATCATCGTGCGCAGCACGAGTCGGCGCTGATCCAATTGGGAAGATTGGCTTCCAAAATCTATCTCCGCACAGATTTCACCCTAGGGTTATCCTCCCTGCAATCATGCTCTAACAGGTCATGAAAGCGATTTGAAGCCGTTATAGCCTGGCTCCATAAGTTTATGGCACCAACTTTGCTCTGCCTTCTTGGGCAGTCCCGATTGTTGATTGGGCAGTCCCGATTGTTGAACAGATACAGCTTATAGTAAGAATTGCAGGACATTTCGTTGGTATGTCGCTGTTTTCACGATGGAGATAATTTATGATAAGTAATAATCGAAATACAGCTGAAATAGAGGGGGTATGTGTTGGATGTGGAATGCATAAAAG
>JBKPCR010000407.1:0-4244 GCA_046727435.1 bacterium
TAGAGTTTCTGACCGCAGATCTGACGGGGGGCAATCGTGCCTTCGCCACCCTGGTCTTCGACATTCGCCGTCATGCTGGCCTGATTCATGTATAATATGGATGCAGGGTTATCTGCGTCCATGGGCCGTTTCATTGCTCGCGCAATATGGCGAACGAGCGGCAAGTGATCTAGCACATTGGGCGGAAGTGAGGAGGGCATAGTCCGATGCGGTGTGAGACTACCCAAGAAGTAAAGCAGCTTACCGATTATCAATTCCGCCGCTGCACGATCCACCTTGACCGCGGCGAATTCGTGTTCGAGGAACTGTCCTGTCAGGATTTGGAAGACTTTTTGGGCGGCATCGGGCGTTCCTTTAAACTGCTGGGGAACTATCACGTCACCGACGCGTACGATCCGAGCGCCCCATTGATTATGAATTTAGGCGCGTTCTCCGGCACGGAGGTCATGACCGGCCTGCGGGTCTTTTTCTCCGCCTATAGCCCCCTCAAAGTCGCGAACAACGGCATGCCTCTGCCGATGTGGTCGGCAGCGTCCGGCGACTTCGGACGCAAAATGCTGGCGGCTGGCCTCGATGAGGTGATCTTTGTGGGACGCGCTCCCAAGCCAAGTTATCTTCTGCTCCGTCGGGAAGGCGATCGACCCATCGTCTCGCTCGAAGATGCTGAGGACCTGCTTGGCAAGAGCACCCATGAAAAGATCATGGCTTTGGCAGACCGTCATTCAGGTGCACATGTGGCAGCTCTGGGCCCTAGCGGGGAGCACTGGCAGACGAATTTTTATGCAGCGATTGCCTGCAGCACGACGAATGAGATGCGTTCCCGCGATTGCAAACCCCGCTTTGCTGGACGCGGGGGGATGGGTGGCATTTTGGGCTCCAAGAATATCTTGGCGATCGTCGCACACGCGCCAGATCTCGATCGTGGCAAGCTCCCGCCAGGAGTGCTCGCCGCCAATAAAGAGATCGCTCGCGGGGCCGGCTCGCGTAACTATCGCGACCCGCAGAAGGGCAACGGCCTTGGCGGTACCTGGCGGAACATCCATGGTCTACATCCTCTGGGGGTATTGCCGGAGAAGAATTTCTGGTCGGACGGCGGGGATGGCCCCAAGTCGCTCTACCGTGATGCGTTTGAGCCCAATTTCGTCATCAAAGATGAGTCCTGCTGGCAGTGTGGTATTGCCTGTCATAAGAACATCTACGATGAGGTTACAGAGAATGGCAAGCGCAAGGCGGGAAAATTTTACACTAAATTCGACTATGAACCGCTCGATTTATTGACCGTCAACCTAGGAATCTATGATCAACACCAAGCCCTGGAGATCGTCGAGTTAGTTGATCAGGTGGGCTTCGACTCCATTAGTCTTGGGGTAACGCTAGGCTACATCATGGAGTACAACATGCGGCATCCCGACAAGCCGATCTTCGATGGCATGACGTTCGGTGACTTTGAGAAAGCCTGCCACTTCATTCGCGAGACTGCCGCTGGGCGGGCACCAGAGATTGGTCGTGGTGTCAGGCGCATCGCCACATCCCTCGGAGAGACGGCCTACGCCATGGAATGCAAAGGACTGGAGCTCCCAGCATACCTGCCTGAAACCAATCCGGGCTATCCGTTCGCCATTGCCGGTGGGCACATGTCGATGCGAACCTTCTTGCTGCTAGTCTTCGAGGGGAAAACCGATATCGACTACTGGGAGGATGCCATCGTCAATCGCGGCATTTACTACACACGCGACGATCTCATCGGCCTCTGTAAGTTCGCCGGAACACCTGACGAGTCCATCGTCCCAGCCTTTCACGACCTGTATGGCGTGGCCCTAACACAAGATATGATGGTCCACGCCACCATGCGGACATATCTGCGTGGCCTGCTGCTCGAGCGCCGCCAAGGGACAACAATTGATGACTATGTCCTGCCTGAGCGGACGTACGACCAAAATCCCAACGTCAAGCTGCCTCACTTTATTACCCCCGAGTTCTGGAATGAGCTGCGGGAGCGTGTCTTCAGGGCATTCGACCAGAAGATCCAGGAATACGGTCTCGTGAGCTAATACCTATGTCCCCTCCTATGTTCTCTCCCGTGTGGGGAAGGACATAGGAGGGAGAATGTGTGTTTACGCATTCCCCCTTCGACACCATACGCTCACCGCATCAAGTGTCTTCCTTCCAACTCACTTCGATGTCGCCAGCCTTCAGACGCGTGATGATCTGTGCGATGATGCTCTCGAGCTCACCGATGGGATGCGGAGTGCCCTCGTAGTAGACCAGCGGCGGGTTAGCCAAAGGCTCCGCCCAAACATCCGTTGCCATGTCACCCTCGGTGATCGTCAGGATTTCCCCCCGACGCAGGAGGTTGAACATGACGCCGGCGTTCATCTCCGCCTTCAGTGCTGCCATCTCGTCGCTCATGTTGTCCTGGTCGGCTTCGCCGCGTAAGATACGGTCGAACCTGCCATCGAACACTAGCACCTGGATATTCTCGAGGCCGCCGTAGCATTTGGGGCCAATGAAGACTTTGGGAAGCGCAGCGTCTCCCGTTGTACGTTGCAACCATGATCGCGTGCTCAAATCTTCATCTACCCGGACATCTTGATAGGTATAGGCACGTTTTGCTAACAAATCTCGGACCTGTCGGCAGCGTGCCCCATCGCTGGTGCCGTAGACGACGATTTCTCGGGAGGCGGGGGCATGCGGGGAGTGTTCCTCCCGCTCAGATGGCGTCACCGGTGGCCGAGCCGAATCAGGAACTCGCTTTTTTCCGAAACCAAAGAACCGCATGGCGCTACTCCTCTTCTATGACCTCCTGGCTCGCTCGACTCGCACTGTCATCTGCATGCACCAGCTCAAATCGCTGGTTGTAACCTAGGACAACCCTGTGATGTGCTCCTCATGGCGATCATCGCGTGCAGCCTCTCGCGCCTAGAGCCGCCTAG
This sequence comes from bacterium, assembly GCA_046727435.1. Taxonomy (GTDB): domain Bacteria; phylum Tectomicrobia; class Entotheonellia; order J063; family CAVPRW01; genus CAVPRW01. The sequence goes on from JBKPCR010000407.1 coordinate 2,934, forward strand.
CTGTCGCATCTTATCATACTCAGCGTCATAAACCATCACATTGACAGGAGGGGTAGAGAATTTATACTCTAGGGACTTTGCACGGCGTGGACCATGGGGGCAATTACATCAGGGAACCCTGCATGCATATGGATAAGACGAGGTTTGGATCTACCCTTTGAGGAGAGACCCGTGCATTTGACCATCTTCTGGCGCATTATTCTCGCTCAAGTCTCCCTCATCGTGTTGATCGTCATCGTGAACCTTTATGCGCTTTCGCAGCTCCATCAACTCACTATCCTGAGCCACGAGGTTCTGACCATTGACGCAGCGAGCATTGAGGAGGAAAGGCGCCTCCTGCGAATCATGCTCGCACAGATGCGGAGCGCGGAGAAGTTTGTTCTCTTCCAGGACAACGTTTTCTATAGCCAGTTCATCGAGGGAAACGATGCTTTTGAAGGGAGCGCGGGAAAGATCACGACATTAGCTATCAGCCCCCAGGAGCGAGATTTATTGAGGAGGATTCGCGACCTCCATGCCCAGTATGTCGCCAGTATAGGGCCGGCGGCCTTGCGGAAGCCCACGGCGAGTGGCGACCGAGCCGAGTTGAGCGACGGCATGACAGCGGGCGTACATGAGTTGATACGGCTGCGTGAGGAGGCCATGGCGCAGAAGACAGCAGCGGCCCGAGATCAGTCAGCCCTGGCTGCACGAGTAGTCAGTTGGTTGACGTTCGGGACGATCGGTCTTGCCGTTCTTCTCGCCTACTTCCATGCGCGTAGCATCAGTCGACCGCTCAAAAAGCTCGCGCAAGAGCTGCGCTTGGTCGGGAAGGGCGAATTCCAGCGCTACCTGGACATTCGGTCTCCTGAGGAGGTTGGCGAGCTCTCCCGTGCCTTCAACTGGATGGCCTCGCGACTGGCAAAACTCGATGAGATGAAAGAGGATTTTATCGCCCACATCTCACATGAGCTGCGCACACCCTTGACCGCCATGCGCGAGGGCACGACCCTGCTCTGGGAGGAGATCCCTGGCCCGCTGACGACCTCTCAGCGGGAAATCGTCAACGTGATGCGTAGCCATAGCGAGCGACTGTATCAGTTTCTCTCGTCTGCCCTCGACTTATCGAAGATGGAAGCGGGGATGATGGAATACGCCCGGGTGCCGACCGATTTGTCAGCCCTGCTTGAGAGGAGCGTCCAAACCGTACAGCTCACCGCTCGGCGAAAGGGGATTCGCCTAGAGGTCTTGTGTCCTACCGCCTTGCCCCTGCTCTTCCTGGACGAGGTGCGGATGCAACAAGTGTTGGACAATTTGCTGAATAATGCGACG
>JBKPCR010000408.1:0-6762 GCA_046727435.1 bacterium
GCTGACTGGCGATGATATTTTCGTCCAAGATGTTCATGACGCGGTCGAGGCGACCACGAAGTCATCGGCGTGTTTCAGGAGCGCTTGCGCCGCTAGGTGCACGGCTTCGGCAATCGCGTCGTGCGTGATACTCCCATGCCATTCCTCGATAATGGTCTCCCAGTCGAGCCCCCGAGCGACTTGGTCCAGGATATCGGCGACGAAGACCCGTGTGCCACGAAATGTCGGTTGGCCGTGACCCACCTTGGGATCTGCAACGATGAAGCGCCCAAGGATTTTCACAGTCTGCGTTGTCTCCATGTGCTGTATCCCTTTATGCAGTCTCCATTGAGTGCTGCCGTCGCCGGCAAACCCTTGTTCGGCTCGGGCAGCTAAGGCCAGAGGGGCAAACGGATTCCCCCTTCATTGGCCCACTCGGCTCCGACTCCTCAGTGTTTGCGTGCGACCATGACGCCCAAGCCACTGGCCAAGACGTCCCGCTCGATGACCGTAAACCCGGCCTCCGTCAGCCACACCCGCCGTTCGTGTTCGGTCCGGGCGGCACCATGGTCAAAAACGTGGATCAGCCAAAGATTCGCCCACACCGCGCGCTCGGGGGCTAGGCGGGTATCATCGAGCAGGCCCGCATCGGTGATATATCAGGTTCCCTCGGACACCATGGCGCCACTGACGTGCTGGAGGATACGGCGGATCGTCTCCGGGGCCAGTAACGGGATGATGGAATTCATCATCGCCACATCAAAGCGTCCCTCGACGGCCTGCGCGGCGACATCGGCACTCACCACGCGGATCCGGTCGCGCGCCTAGGCCGCCGCCACAAAGCGCTGGGTGATGGGCGTCACCGTTGGCAGATCGACAATGGTGGCGCGCAGCTGCGGATACGCCTCGGTGAGCGCCATGGTCTGTCCACCCGTGCCGCCCCCGACATCCAGCAGATGCTGGGCAGCAGAAAAATCATAGCGGGTCGCCAGCTCCCGTCCCGTGGCGACAGACACCTGGTGAAAGCTCTGGTAGTCGGCCTCCAGGTCCGCCGGCGCCATTCAGGTATAATCGACTTTGGCTTGGGCGGTGCCGGTCCGAATCGAGGCCGCGGTGTGGAGCACTTCGTTCCACCAGGTGGGCCAGGTTTGGACCAGCTCGCCCACGTACTGGGGGCTCCCACGCACCAGGAACGTCGCCGCCGTCCTCGTGCTCATGGACGGCACCCCACAACTGGTGGCTAAATTGCTTTACGGGAGCGGCTTACGCATTATGGAAGCCGTCCAGCTCAGAGTCAAGGACATCGATTTTTCGATGAAGCACCTGACCGTCCGCTCGGGCAAGGGCGATAAGGACCGCTTCACCACCTTTCCCGCGACGCTTACCCCGTTGCTTCAAAACCACCTGGCCAGGGTCAACATGCTGCATCAGCAGGATGTGGCACAGGGACATGGTGCAGTCTACCTGCCCCATGCACTGGCGCGGAAGTCTCCGCATACTGCTACGGAATGGGGCTGGCAGTATGTCTTCCCCGCCCGGGACGTCTCCGTCGACCCACGTTCCGGTGTCACCCGTCGCCATCATGTTGACCCCAACGTCATCAACAAAGCCATCAAGGTGGCGGTGCGCCGTGCTGGTCTGACGAAGACCATTAGCGCCCACACCTTTCGTCATTCCTTCGCCACGCACCTGCTCCAACGTGGCACCGACATCCGCACCATTCAGCAACTGCTCAGCCACAACGATCTGGCTACGACCATGATCTACACCCACATCCTGCAGCAAGGCGGCCAGGGAGTTCCAAGCCCCCTGGACGACCTCGGTGTTTGACTTTCTTGCTTGGTTTGCCTAGACATAATGACTTCCGAAGGGTAGGCTGACCCCCGGTTCAATCGCGGGTTAGCTTGCCAGCAGCCAGGCCGCATCGTGCACCACATCATGCACGATCCACCACGAACTCGGAGGTCAGCCATGCGTCATTCTCACACCCTATACGTCGGTCTGGATGTCCACAAAGAGTCCATCGCCGTGGCGTATGCCCCTGAAGAGAGGGATGCCGAGGTGATGTTCCTGGGCACCGTCGGCACTCGCCAGTGCGACATCGACAAGCTTGTCCGCCAGCTCACCTCGAAAGCCAAGCAGCTCGTCTTCGTCTACGAAGTCGGTCCCTGTGGATACTGGCTCTACCGCTACCTCACGAAGAAACACCTACCCTGCTGGGTCGTGGCCCCTTTACTGGTCCCAAAGAAAGCAGGTGACCGCGTCAAAACCGATCGGCGCGAAGTGACCCAACTCGCCCGACTGATGCGTTCCGGCGATCTGACACCAGTCTATGTCCCGGCGGTCGAGGACGAGGCCATCCGCGACCTGGCCCGCGCCCGTGAGGATGCGATCCGGGATCTCAAGGTCGCCAAGAACCGTTTGAAGCCCTTCCTCCTGCGCCAGGATACCCGGTATGAGGGACGCGCCATCTGGGGACCCGCCCATCTACGCTGGCTGGCGGAAGTCGTCTGCCCCACGCCCGCCCAGTAGATGGTCTTCCAAGAGTACGTCCGCGCCATTTCGGAACATCAGGAACGGCTCCAGCGTCTCGAGGCCGAACTCCGTGAGCAGGTCCACACTTGGCGCCTGTCCCTCGTCGTCCAGGCGCTCCAGGCCATGCGCGGCATCCAGTTCACGGTGGCCGTCACCCTCATCGCTGAACTCGGTGATCTGACCCGGTTCGAGAAGCCGCGACAGCTCATGAGCTATTTCGGCCTCACCCCCAGTGAATATTCCAGTGGCGAACGCCGCCGCCAGGGCAGCATCACCAAAGCCGGGAACACGTTCGCCCGCCGGGCGCTCATCGAGGGAGCTTGGGCTTACCGGTATCCGGCCAAGGTCAGCCGCCACCTCCAATTGCGCTTGGAGCAATTACCAGAGGCCATCCAGAACATCGGGTGGAAAGCCCAGGTGCGCTTGTGCAAGCGTTTCCGACCCCTCACGGCACGGGGGGAAACATGCCAACCAGGTGGTGGTGGCCATCGCCCGAGAAATGGCCGCCTTCATCTGGGCCATCGCCCGTGAGGTGCAAATGACACGCTAAACTCCGCGTCTTCACACAGTTCAGCCCCATGCTCTAGGAGGCATACTCAGACTATCGGACGAGAGGCAGCCGCGGTTTGGCGCAATCCTCGCCGGCGTTAAGCGGCTGCAAGAAACCCGCGTGCCTAGATCGAGGCCAGCGCCCGATGGACACAAGTCAGGTGGTACCCAACCCACGGATATCAGCGTGACCAACGGTCGTGATTACTGGCTCCCTCTCTTCCGATGGTCGGGGTATAAAAATGGTCCGGGGTATAAAAAATGACAATGAACAATCTTCGCTCTCTCTAAAAAACCCTTGACATCGGAAGTCATATCAACGCCATGCTTCAGGCGCAGCTGGAAGCCGCAGCGGAGCGCAGCGTAGCGTAGGTTGTAAGCCATCGCCTGCATGCCGTATATAGGTCATCCGTCCTGCTTTCGGTGATATTGATCACAGCTGGCAGGTCGCTGTCAGCGACAGCAGGACATGTGCCCGCGGACGACGAATCTGCATGCACGAGCCGGCGAGGCTCACTCACCCAGCTTCGAGTCCGCGGGTGCGCCTGGACGGCTCAACGCATCCTCAGGGCTTGCCCGTGCCGGCTCCCTCTACTGCCTTCGCCGCCAGTCCAGACTCGTATGCCCTGGCCTCTACTCTACCACTGTGGAGGTGCCCCATGAACGCTTCCACCCTCACTGCGTATGCCGCCTTCGTCGGCATCGACTGGGCCGATCGCCAGCCTGATGTCTGTCTGCAGGCGGCGGATGGCGACACGCGCGAGTTCAGCGTGCTGCCCCATCGTCCAGAGCGCATGGCACAGTGGGCGCAGGCGCTGCGACAACGCCTTGTTTCTGTATAATCCCCTGAACCAAAATTGAAGGTATATTGCTCCCGAGCAATCACGTCGTCTGGGTCCAGGTTGTTCAATACCGCAGCGACCTACGCGGGATATGTTTCTTCTGCCATAGCGAGGATGTTCGCCTCGGACAGATACTGCAGGCCGTAGCGTGTGGCATGGTCGATGAATTCACTGAAGTAGACAGGGTGATTGATCGGGCTCAGGTCATCATGAAAGAAGCTAGCATCGAGGTAAGTAAGGACCCACTCGAACTCCTGTTTGAGGAACATGTGGTACACATCGGGCTCATCTTTCGACTCGGCGAGGAATTTCAGTCAAGGTCATTATCGGCTCAGGCATGTAGTCCTCAGACAGCTAGGCTGGAGTGGCCATCGGGGAGCAGTATAGGCATCTCACCCGCACGTGTCCAGAGGGTGCACTCCTGGAAGGCTCGGTAGTGTTCCAAGCCCGGGGGCAGCGATTCTGCGCATGGGAGTGCCACCGCCGAGTTGGCCGACCTGAAGCCAGACGTTATCATGACCAACATGCCGCGCCTGGGGTGGTGGCGGCCATACAGGCGACCACGACGATGCCCATAATCGTCGCGGTCTCTGAGGATCTCACCGAAGCTTGCATCGTCGTGGTGAAAATCGCGATTGATCTATGTGTGCTTGCCGTCTACAATCGGATCAACCTGTGGCAAGTGTTGATACCATGCGTCGTCTTGAAAATCCCGTCAGCAGCAGGAGGGCAGCCAATGGTTGTGCGTCACCAGTGGCCCAAAGAAGGTATTTCCCGCATTCCATACTGGGTCTATACCGACCCGGAGGTCTATGCGCGCGAGCAGGAGCGCATCTTCTGTGGGCGCTCATGGGCCTATGTCGCGCTTGAAGCGGAGATCCCGACAGCGGGCGACTTCAAGCGTACTATTATCGGCGATAAGCCGGTCGTCGTAGTGCGTGACGAAGCTGGCGGCCTCAACGTGGTTGAGAACCGCTGCGCGCATCGCGGTGTACAATTCTGCCAGACGCACCTCGGTCATGCCACCGAGTTCATGTGCCCGTACCACCAGTGGACATACAATCTGCAGGGCGACCTCATCGGTGTGCCATTCCGCCGTGGCATCAAGCAGCAGGGGGGAATGCCCGCCGACTTCGCTCTGAAACATCACGGCCTAGGAAAGTTACAAGTAGCGACACGCCATGGTGTCGTGTTCGCCTCGTTCGCGGACGAGGTCGAACCGCTCGAAGACTACCTCGGTCTGGACATGCTTAAACTCTTCGACCGCGTGTTCGATGGCCGGGAGATCGAGGTACTAGGGTACTCGAGACAACTCATCCCGGCCAACTGGAAGCTGATGTTCGAGAACATCAAGGACCCCTACCACGCCAGCCTCCTACACGTCTTCCTGGTGACTTTCGGCCTCTTCCGAGCCGACAACCCGTCGAAAGTGCAGGTCGACAAGACCGGCCGACACGGCGCTTTGATCTCATGGCGGGGCGAGCAGCACCGGACGGCTGACAACGCTGAGATGAAATCGCTCTTGGAGCACTTCGCGTTGCGAGACCCGAGTATGCTGCAGCCGGCCCAGGAGTTTCCCGAGTACACGGTGGTGATGATGACGCTGTGGCCGAACCTCATCATTCAGCAGCAATCGAACACGCTGGCGATGCGCCAGCTCGTCACCAAGGGGCCTGAATCGTTCGAGCTCGCCTGGACATTCTTTGGCTATAAGGGCGAGCCGGATGACCTGCGCCACCGGCGCATCCGGCAGGCAAACCTGATGGGTCCAGCGGGGTTTGTCTCTCTCGACGACAGTGAGGTGATCAAATTCTCACAGGAAGGCCTCCGGCAGTACCCGGAAGGGACTGGCGTTATGGAGATGGGTGGTCGGGACTGGCAGGAGTCGGAATCGCACATGGTCACCGAAGGGGCGATCCGGTCGTTCTACGACTACTATCGGCGGGTGATGGAGCTGTGACGGGGGGCGCATGACCGCAAGCGAAAACTTCCGCACGCTGAATCGGCGCGAGCTGCGCCTCGATCTCGAAGAACTGTATGCCGAATACGTGGCCTGTCTTGACGAGGAACGGTTCGAGGAGTGGCCAGAATTTTTCACCGACGACGCCATTTACCGCATCATCCCGCGCGAGAACTTTGAGCACGGGCTCCCTATTGCGACGCTGCACTGCGAGAGCAAAGGCTATTTGCAAGACCGCGTCGTGGCGATCCGGCAGACGTCGGTCTATGCCCCGCGGTACATGCGACGGCTGGTGAGTAACATTCGCATCCTGGGGTGGCAGGACGACCGGCTCGAAGTACGCGTCAATTATGCTGCCTTCGAGACCCTGCGCGACGAGCTGACGCGTGTCTTCAGCGTCGGGCGGTACCACGATACGCTTGTGGACGTCGGCGGCAGTCTCAAGTTCAAAGAGAAGCTGGTGATCTTCGACAGCGAGTTGATTCCCAATTCACTGATCTATCCGCTATAACAACACCAACGGCTCTGCACAAGCAGAGTCATTCCCTCATGGAGGTGCACAATGGCGGTTACCAAATTGCTGATTACGTCCCGACAGCCCTTCGCGCAAGAAAAAGCCTTCGGCAATGTTGGTCCCTACGAGCAACTCGACGGCATCGTCCACTTTGCAGTTGATCCCAGCCATCTGGCCAACTACCTCATCACTGACCTGAAGCTCGCGCCACAAGACGCCAATGGCCAAGTACACTTCTCAGCAGATTGGCGCCTCCTCAGGCCGGTGGCGCCGCAACGAGGGAATCACCGCTTACTGTTCGACATCCTTAACCGCGGCCGCGGTCCGGTGCTACGGAATATCAACAGCGCCCCTGATGTGCTCCCCACCGAGCCTCTGGACCC
>JBKPCR010000409.1:0-13453 GCA_046727435.1 bacterium
GGACCCCCGAGGTGAGATCGGGGGCGACGAAGTTGAACGCATTCGCCGTTAAGGTGTTGAGGAGCACGCTGATTTCCTCGGGGGTGGTCGTGCACCCCGTCGGGATGGCGGCCCCCGCCGGACAACTCAAGATCCCCTGCAGCGTCGCCGACAGCGTCTGTAGCCGGCTGCAGTAGGTCACGCCCGCACCGTCCACACCTGACCCCGGTGAGCCCTCGAACGCCAGACCATTGTCTGGCAAGGCGTAGGAGCCACCCGCTCCCGGACCAGCACCCTGGCCGAGTGTCACCGGATCGAGCACCACTCGCACCCTGACGGCCGAGACGGCAGTCGAGCTATCGATCGCCGCATCTTTGCTCCTGACGGTCGTGTCGGTGTAATTGCCGCACTCGAGCGCCGGCGTGATAAAGAGATCCTTCCCATTCGCCATCTTGATCTCCTGGGTCAAGATGGTTGTCCATGGACCGCTGACCGCCCCCTCTAGGTTAGTAGTCTTGACGGTCTGCAGCGCGACGAGCTCCGTCACCGCCGCCGTCGCCTTCGCGGCAGGTTGGCTCTGCGCCGAGGCCGTGGCAACCGCGACCAGCAGCGCGAGACCGACGATGGAAGTGATACTCAGGATCTTGCTCATGTGGTTCCCTCTGTCTGAAAGGACTGTTGCGTGTGACAGGCACGGACCTTACATCCGCTGTCTCACATACGGAAACGCTCAGAAATCCGTTGCGATACCTCCTTTCGGTCTGTTGCCGTGCGATCACCACGCTGACGCGCGCGCGCAGTGGCCTACCGTGGATGAGTAGGGTGGATGATGGCTCAGCAGATCCTTGCCACGGCTCATGCAGTCGTCGTACACGTCTGATCTCTACCGTTCGCCTATTGTTCACCTCCTTGCTTGCTAATTTCCGGAAGTATGATTTGTTCTAGAGATCGTCCAAAAGCATCGTATTCACCAAGAAGTTCTTCGTCCATTGCGAGTATGATCTTTAGATTTTCTTAAAAATATTGATAGTTCTCATAAATATCATTATGCGTACAATTCTATCATTCAATACGTCATATGGCACCAGATGAGAAACTGTCTCAGGATAGAGATATGCAGACAACATCTCAGTAGCGGCCTCAATGTACTGCTCACAAGATGATTGCTCGACTGTCGCGTCTGTAATAATCACTATACTCAGCCCCTGATGTTGGCGGTCGCTTCTGTTTCGTCATGTTAATAAGGAGCCCTTCATCTCAGATCTGCGACCGCTCTGTCGCAAATTTCTATGTATGAGTCTTTTCGATGCCGTAAGCGATTGATTTCTCGACGGACGATTTTCAGAAATGAGCCCCAAAGTGGAAATTTGCGACAGAGCCCCTGATTCCATTGTCTGAAAACCACCTGCGGTGCATCCTGAAGGCATGGGTGCCGCATGACCATGCAGGCCGTCCACACATGGCCTTGGGGCCAGGTATTCCGCAGCCACCGCCACCGGCACCGGCTTCCAGAGCACCTGCGTGTCATGGCACGTCCGATCCTTGGTGGTCTGCAGTATGAATACCGGCTGGAAAAGAAGGTGGCGTGACGATGGCACCATAGTTTTTGCGGACGACAGGGGGTGTATCATTGTGTGGAGTGAGGGCCTGTGAGTAGCATCGGAACAGAAATTTACGCTACAGATCTCTGTCATTGAATTTATTGACGGTAGATGCAAGGTCTGTAGAGCCTGTATAGGGGTATCGAGGCGCGTTCAGGAGCGACTGATCAGATAGGAGTCCCTTGCTGATCAGCCAACTAATCAGGAAAAGACATTGATTTTACAGGCTGAACGGCTCTCGATTACCGATACCCTTTTGATCACCTATCTCCTAGCGCAAAAATCTGTTCAGTTGCTACTCAGACCCCTAGTACGGCTTCACAGCAGAAAGGTAGGCCGTCTGCTCATGCTAATCGGGTTCCTTCACGTCCTTGGCGGAACTTGGGTAGGACGAAAGCCGCTAGCACGTATTTTTCGGGATGGCTTCTGGGGAGAGGCAGATTCTGCTTTGGGTAACATGGCTTCGGAGATGGATAAGGAACTGGTTTTCTGGTTTCTGCTCTGAGGGCTGTTTATGTTCATTTTTGGGCAGTTGATTTCGTCCATAGAACGTCAGGGGGTTCTGTTGCAAGAATGGCAGGTGATCTGCTACAACGAGCCAGACAATCTTAATCCTAGATCACCGAAGATTGGCCATGAGCGATCCCTCCCTGTTCAAATGCGCCATTTTCAAGCCGACATCATTCTCTGCGCTGTGCGATGGTATTTACGCTACGCGTTGAGCTACCGCGACGTGGAAGAGCTTCTGCGGGAACGCGGTGTGTGGGTTGATCACACCACCGTGTTTCGCTGGGTCCAGCGCTATGCGCCAGAGTTGGACAGGCGATGCCGGCCATATCTGCGGGCGACCAACGATTCGTACCGGGTAGATGAGACCTACATCAAGATCAAGAAGCGCTGGTATTACCTCTACCGCGCCGTCGATTCCACGGGTGCCACGCTGGACTTCATGCTGAGTCCTACGCGCGATGCGGAGGCCGCTGAATGCTTCTTCCGCCAGGTGCTCCAGGCCTCCCATACGCGCACTCCCCGGGTCATCACGGTCGACAAGAACGCCGCATACCCACTGGCTTTCGAGGCCCTCCAGCAAGACGGAACACTCCCAGAGACCTGCCTTCTCAGACAATGCAAGTATTTAAATAATGTGGTGGAACAGGACCATCGATTTGTGAAACGTCGTGTGAATCCTGGCTTGGGATTTGGGGCGTTCGACACCGCGCAGCGGACCATCCAGGGCTATGAAGCCCTGCATAGAGTCCACAAGGGCCAAATCGAGGGGTTCACCACGGAGGATGTCCTCGCACAAAATCGGGTCATCAACCAGCTGTTCGGGGTGGCGGCATAACGAGCACTCGCTCACCCTCTCCTCGCGCTCCAATCAGTTTTTGCAACACTACCGGTTCGCGAGGACCGCGATGCGAGCGAGGGTGGGCACCAGCTCTTTGAGGAGTTCCAGCCGTTTGCCGTGCAGCTCGGACGAAAAAGTGTCGAGACCTGTGAGGTTGCCACCAGGATGGGCCAGGCTGGCGACGAACCCCCGACCCACCGGGTCGCTCTGTCCCGCAAAGACAATGGGGATGGTCTGGGTCGCGTGCTGGGCGGCACGGATGAACGGTTCTCCTCCAGACACCACGAGGACGTCGACCGGCAGATGGACCAGTTCGCCGCCAGCTCGGGCAGCCGCTCGAGTCTCCCCTCCCCAAATCGCCATTCAATGACGAGGTTCTGGCCTTCCACATAGCCGAGCTCACGCAGGCCTTGCCGGAAGGCCTCGGCCGTCCTGTGCCCGAACGGTGGACCCTCGGGCGGGCTGCCGGCGGCGAGCCGACCAGTGCGGAACACCTTTGTCGGCTGTTGTGCGTCAGCCAGGAGCGGCGTCACCAGGAGGGCGAGCGCCAGGGTGACGAGGAGTCTGATGGTGCGGCACGTCATAGGAGCCTCCTACATTCATGGATGAGTAGGGGACATTCTACGCGCCTCATGCCAAAGAGGGAAACCAAATTTTGCAGAATAAAACGTCCAAATCCGTGGAGCAGATTCGCGGATACCCCACACTCTCAGGGGCTATTTTCCGCAAGTCCTGACGTGGTTCCAGCTCCTGGATACCCGGCTTGTCTACGAGTTTCTGCGGCGTTGGCGGACGCTAGAGGCCGTCCAAGAGGCGGATAATCGCACCTTATTCGCATTTTTCCACGCCTATCGCTCCAAGCGGTGAGCCCTCAACCAGAAGCGGATCGCCGTGATCCGCCACGCAATACCGGCGACCACCTATGGCGCGGCGGTGACCACATCCATCATGGTCGTACAGGCGCTCATCGAGTAGATCCGGTGTCTCGTTGACGCCATCTGCAGCTTTGGTCGACACCTGGAGGCGCTCACGCGCGCCCATGCAGATTGTGCGATATTTGCTTCCCTCCCAGGGGCAGGGCCGGTCCAAACGGCGTGCCTCATCAGTGCGCTGGGCATGGACCGTAGCCGGTATGAGCAGGTCGAAGATCTCGTGACGTTTGTGGGAATTCCCCGGTGGTGGAGCGCAGCGGCCGCACCATGCTCACCCACATGCGCTGGTGTTGTCCAACGTTCCTCAGGCAGTCGTTCCATGAGTATGCTGGGCAATCCATCCCGCACTGCCGTTGGGCCAAGGCGTATTACCCGCAACAACGGACCCACGGCAAAGTGCATCAAGCGGCCGTTCGGGCCCTCGCCTCTGGTGGTTCCGAATCATCTTCCGCTGTTGGAAAAGTCATACGCCCTATGCGGCCCTTTTCTTACCCGACGAATATCCATCGCACCAAAGATTATTTGTTACAATGAGGTGAGCCCTTCCAGACGGTGGGCTACTGCAACGTGGCTCTAGATCAATTGAGCTTATAAGGCAAGGCGGACCCTGCGAGAACATGCGTTTTTGGACGAGTGTGCCGGACGGCACACGGCTAGAAAGTGGCTCCCCAGCCATGATTAAGGCCCTGCAACCACAACACCTAAAGGGGATGCATCCGGCTCGTTGAGCCATTGGAACAGCCCATTGCCGAGCGCTTGAATTCTACAGTTATGCCATGCACCATTCCGAGCGTGTGAAGAACGTTGCCCTGCAGCGGGCTTCAATCGGCCAGAGTCCAGAATTCGGCATTCGCGTATTTGAGAAGTGAAGTATGGGTATGGGATCCTCATGGAGGGAATGGCATGCTTCGAACGCATAGCTGCGGAGAGCTCCGCACCAAGCATAGCAGCCTTGAGGTGACGTTGGCGGGGTGGGTGCATCGTCGCCGCGACCACGGACCGGTGCTGTTTATCGATCTACGTGACCGCTACGGCATCACGCAACTGGTAGCGGATCCCGCGACGAACCCCGAGGCACGCACGGCGCTCGATGAGGCCCGTAGCGAGTACGTGCTGCAGGTGACCGGACGCGTGCAGGCACGCCCCCCTGGCATGGCCAACCCCAACCTTGCCACCGGCGCCATCGAGGTGGATGTCCATCACGCCAGGCTGCTCAACCGCTCCAAGCTGCCACCGCTCCTGATCAACCGTGATGGCGGCGAGGACGAGTCGCTCCGCCTGAAGTATCGGTATCTCGATCTTCGACGGGAACACATGCAGCGCATTCTGGCCCTTCGCCATCGGACCGTGAAGTTTATGCGAGATTTCCTGGATGCGCGCGGCTTCTATGAGATCGAAACCCCCATGCTGATGAAGAGCACGCCGGAGGGGGCACGCGATTATCTGGTCCCCTCACGCCTCCACCCAGGCATGTGCTATGCACTGCCGCAGTCCCCGCAGCAACTCAAGCAGCTGTTGATGATCGCTGGATTCGATAAGTACTTCCAAATTGCGCGTTGTATGCGTGACGAGGACCTCCGAGCCGATAGACAACCCGAGTTTACGCAACTCGACCTGGAGATGAGCTTCGTCGAGCAGGACGATGTGCTGGAGGTCGTCGAATCGTTGCTCGTCGCCTTGGTGCCGGCGGTGACTCCGCACAAGCGACTGCTCTCCCCTTTCCCCCAGCTGACCTATGCCGAGGCTATGGCGCGATACGGAACCGACAAACCCGACCTGCGCTATGGCCTGGAGCTGGTCGACATCAGCGATCTAGTTGGTGACTCGGGCTTCGATGTCTTCGACAACGCGCTAGGCGCCCAGGGGCAGGTCAAAGGTGTGCGCGCACCTGGTTGTGCCGCCTACTCGCGCAGGCAGCTGGATGAGCTGCAGGAGATCGCTCGGGCCGGCGGCGCTCGGGGCGCAATATTCATCACTATCGCTGAGGGGAGACAGCCTCGAACCCCCCTCACCAGGTATCTGGGTGCCGAGCGGCTTGCCGCGATCGTAGGCCGCCTGGACGGAGAGCCTGGCGACCTGTTGCTCTTGGTGGCCGACCAGCCAGCCGTCGTCGCGGCCAGCCTAGATAAGATACGCCGCGAGCTTGGTCACCGCTTCAAGATGGCCGCCCCGGATCTGTTGGCCTTCGCCTGGGTGGTCGATTTTCCGATGTTCGAGTGGAACGCCAATGAGGAACGTTGGGAGGCCAAACACCATCCTTTCTGTATGGTCAACCTCGAGGATCTAGCGATGCTCGAGGTCGCGCCTGGAGAGGTCCGCGCCGCAGCCTACGACCTCGTCTGTAACGGGTATGAATTAGCATCAGGCTCGATTCGCGTCCATGACCGCGCGGTCCAGCAACGCCTTTTCCAGGTGCTTGGCTACCAACCCGCGGAAATCGAACGTCGCTTCGGCCATCTCCTAGAGGCCTTCGACTATGGGGCGCCGCCCCATGGCGGGATCGCCCCTGGGATCGACCGCCTCGTGATGCTGCTGGCCGATACCGAGAACATTCGTGACGTCATCGCCTTCCCCAAAACCCAGAGAGCCGAGGATCTCATGCTGGACGCACCCTCAGCAGTGGATGAGCACCAGTTGCGAGAACTGCACCTCACCTGGCTAGCAGAGGTGCCCCAGGATATAAAGGGGCAGGAGACCTGAAACCAGCGACCGATCAGGAAGAAGATAACCTGGAGGCATGGATAGCAAACGGCTCAAAGAATTCGCCACCAGTCGAGTATAATGAGCGCGTGGCAGAGCCGCTGCATGTCTGCCGCCATGCCGTGGAGGCCAGGACCGCCCAGATCGAGTGGCACACCAGGAGGGACATGCGATGGGTGAGCAACAGACAGCGCGCACAGATGAAACGACTGATTCTGCCGTATACGTGGTGGCATATTTCGAAGTCGTGCCACCATCCATAGCTGAAGCTGCCGCGCTGCTCAGGCAGTACCGCGAGGCAAGTCGCACGGATGCAGGCCTTATGGGTCTTGAGGTGCTGCAACAGTGCGCTCGACCAGATCATTTCGCGATTGTGGAAACGTGGCAGGATCAGAAGTCCTTCGAGGCCCACGGCAGCGCGACGCACACGCTAGCATTGCACGAGCGGCTACAGCCTCTCCGCAGCAGCCCATACGATGAACGTCTGCACCAGTATCTCGCCATTGGCGCCGCGCCAGCCTCACGCGTTGCAGGAGCCATCTATGCCGTGACACACGCTGATGCCATTCCACCGGCCAAGGATGACGCTATGGTGCTGCTAAAGCAGTTGGCCGAGGTGAGCCGTCACGATGACGGCGGGGTACGTTTTGAGGTGCTGCAACAGCACAGTCGGCCGAACCACTTCACCATCGTGGAAATCTGGCAGGACCAAAAAGCCCTTGAAGGCCATGTGATGGCCGCCCATACGCGACAATTTCGCCAGCAGTTTCAGCCCATGAGCGGCAGTCTGTACGATGAGCGTCTGTACCAAGCGCTCGACTAGAGTGGCGATCGAGCCCTCGCTACAGATGCTGGGTCAAGCCACCATCGACCGGGAACAACTGGCCTGTCACATATCCGACAGCCGTGCCCGCGAGCCATACGGCGATTGGTCCCACATCCGCTGCAACGCCGGGCCGCTTGATGATGGGAAAACGCAGGGCGCGATCGGCCTCCTCGTCGGTGCGGTCGAGGCGGTCACCCATCCACTCCATCCATCCCAGCGCGATGCCGTTGATGGAGATTCCATGGGGAGCGATCTCCTGTGCCAAGGCTCGGATCAGGTTGTGCACGGCACCGTGGGCCGCAGCATAGACGCTCGTGTTGGGTAAACCGCGTTCGCCGAGTACATGGGTGACCAGCACGATACTGCCGCCCTGCCGCTGTTGGAGCATGACCTCGATGCTTGCCTGACAGGCATAGAATGGGGTGGCGTAATTGGCCATCATCACCTCCGCCTGTTCGTCAGCCGTGATGGAGGTGACTGGTTTGGCCAGGAAACGGTCTGCAGCGCAGGCGAGAATCTGCAAGCCCCCCATGTCCGCCGCGGCGCGCTTCACGGCCTGAGCGACGTCGCTGGTGTTCAGTGTGTTGAGGCGTGTGACGCGAGCCCCCGCTTCGGCGTAGGCCTCGGCGATCGCCCGGCCTGGGGGCGTCTCGGCGCTGAGGACCAGCGCGTTACGGCCGCTGAGATCGAAATGCTCGACATCGATGCCCATCATGCCCCTTTGTCAGTCTTCCAAGCTATGCCGTGGCATAAATCCCGTGGGCCCGAGGCCGCCGGCGAGGCCGCCGCCGTCGATGATGAAGCTCTGGCCGGTGATATACTGCGAGGCATCGGACGCCAGGAATACGCACAGCGGACCCAATTCCCACCATTCGCCGAGACGGCGGACCGGAACCATCTGGCCATGTCGTTTGGCGGCCTCAATCTCGCGCTCATTGGCAGGTGGTCCCTTCAATACAAAGCCGGGGATAATCACGTTGGCGCGGATCTGGTGTGGTCCCAGGATGGTAGCGACGGACTTGGTGAGCGAAATCACCCCGCCCTTGGCCGTGGGATAGGCGAAGTGACGGTTACCTCGTAACGCCGTCCCGGAGGCGACGTTGATGATCACACCACCGGCAGCGCGGGCCACCATCAGCCGGGCGGCGGCGCGATTACAGTAAAAATTGCTCTTCAGGTTGGTGGCGAGCACTTCTTCGAAAGCCTCGTCAGGGTATTCCCAGAACTCCCAGTTGCCGCGCGACCCGCCACCGCCCCCGGCGTTAGCCACCATAATGTCGATCTTGCCGTAGGTGTCGATACATGCATCGACCAGGTGGTTCACTTGCGCAGAGTTGGTGACATCGGTCGGCACCGCAAGCGCCCGGCCGCCGGCAGTGCGGATCTCCTGCACGGTCTCATCGATTTGCCCCAGGGTTCGGGCGGCGCATACCAGCTCTGCCCCCGCCTGCGCCAGCGCCTTCGCCATGGCCTTCCCCAGGCCGCGACCTGCACCGGTGACGACCGCGGTTTTGCCGTCGAGGCGTAGCGTTTCAAGCACGTCCATTCCTCCCGCGCGGAAACTTCTCCACCTACACCAGGCCTCCCTCTACATGCACCCATTTGGAGCCATTAGCAGGAGTATCGATGACTATCCGGCCAACGGCACGGCCAGGGAGATGCGTGGATCTGCCCCGATACCCCGTGTAATGTGGCCTTTGCCGGTGAGGTCCTCGGCGACCAGGACATCGCCAGGGACGAGCTGCCGCGTGGTACCGTCGCTGATTTCGATCTCCATCGCGCCGGACATGACGACGACGTATTGCCGACGCGGCGCAGTATGAAAATCCGAGAAAGACGTGGCCGGCCCCTGGTTGACGCGAATGGCTCCCTCTCCGACTTTGGCGGCTAACGTCGCGAAGGCGTTGGGATCTAGGTCCTGGAAATGCGTTTGGTTATCAGCTCCGGTGTAGATGCGGACGATTTTCATGAGAGTCCTCCTGCATGTGGTGATCGAGCGCTTGAGCGTGGTTTTATGCCGCTCGCTGAGGATATCGAAGACACCGGCGGCGGTCAAGCCCAAAGCAGCAGCATGCAGTGCCTGCCGCCTTCGCAACATGTCTGTATTTTTCCTTGACTTCATTGACCGCTCCGTTCAATGATGCGCATAGACAAATAGTGCCTCTTGGCGTCATGGCGAGCACGGCGACACCATCCGCTGGTTGAAAGATGGGGAGACACGGCTCGTTACTGAGCATCGGAGTGATGATAACGGGAGGTTGGTGGTCATGGATGCAGATCAAAAGAAAACGGCCCTGAGAATGATCCCGTATGGGCTCTATGTGCTCACCGCACAAGACAAGAGCGGGGCGCGCACGGCGGCGACGGTCAATTGGGTCACGCAAGCGTCTTTCGAGCCTCCGCTCGTGGTGGTGGGGGTCAAGGCCGATTCCCATGCCAAGACCGTCATCGGAGCCGCAGGGACTTTTGCCCTGAACTTTCTTGGCAAGGGGCAAGAGGGGATCGCTTATGCGTTCTTCAAATCGGTCGAGAGCGATGGGCAGCAGATCGGTGGGCAGCCCTATCGCGTCGGCACAACCGGCGCGCCCATTTTGACGGCTATGCCAGCCTTCGTGGAATGCCGTGTGGTCGAAACCGTCGAGAAAGGGGACCATGCCATTGTGGTTGGCGAAGTGGTCGACGCGGGCATGGCACAGCAGCCCGAAGGGCGTCCAGACGATGCGGTCCTATGGCTGAAGGAACTTGGCCCACGTGTTTTCTACGGCGGGTGAGCTGGGGTGACGGTTGGTTGATCGATGCGGTTGCTGCGTCGCGGGACCTCCCCCCCTCGCGAACCGGGGGAGGTCCCGCCGCAGGTTCCCCCGAAAGCCCACCTGGTCAACCGCGACAGCGTGCGGACGGGCAGAGAGCCAACGGACGCTACGGGGGAGCAAATGGGCGGAGTGAGGTACCTTCAGCGCTCCTGGTGCAGGCTTCTACTTTCGGGGGGAATGGTACTGGCAATCGGTGGGTTCGGGCTGGCCGGTACACCGATGAGCCCCCCTCGCCAGCCACCTATGTCCGAGACCGACGTCTCACCTCAAAGTCGGCCGCTGACGCATTCGCAACTGCTGGACGAGTATCTTGCCAGGCTGCAAGAAAGGCTCAAACTCGAGACGAGGTCTATCCAGGAACCCGGCCTTGTGGAAGTCAAATTGACGATTCGCAAGGATGGCTCGGTCACCTTCGGTGAAATTGTCGTGTTGGACGGACCGGCTTCACTGCGGAATGACCTTCTCCCATTGGTGAATCAACTTGGGCCGTTACCCCCCCCACCGATCGACGCCGATATACTCGCCGTGAGCATGCTCCTCCCCTTGCGGTACCCTGGCCCAGACCTCCTGGACTCAATTGGCCAAGCGCACTAAGAGCCTATCTAAGAACTGACGAGTCATGGTATCGATAGGACGTCCTGTCGAAAAGTGTCTACAGAGGAGGACGTCCATGAGCCCCGACACCGACATAACCCAGGCCTCTTGGGAGTTACCGGAAGCCGTATGGCAGCGGATGGAACCCTGGATGCCACCGCGCAAAAGCCAAGAAGGGCGGCCCCAGAGCGTGGATCTGAAGCGCATGACCGAGGGGATCTTCTCTGTCTTGCGCACCGGGATCCAATGGCAAGCCTGTCCCCGCGAACGTTTTGGCCCACCTAGCACCGTGTACTACTACTTCCGGCCATGGGTCACAGCTGGGGTATTTGGGCACTTGTGGGCGGAGGCGCTGACCGTCTATGACGACCTCAAGGGCTTGGAGTGGACCTGGCAGAGCGTCGATGGAGCCATGATCAAAGCCCCTTTGGGGGCGAGGCCACGGGCCCCAATCCCACGGACCGTGGCACGTGCGGGACGAAGCGCCGTGTGTTGACGGAGGGGCAAGGCATGCCCATGGCGGTGGTCGTGGCAGGGGCCAATCGGCACGACATGAAGCGGCTAGCGGCCACCCTGGACGTGGTCGTGGTGGAGCGGCCGGAGCCCACCGCGGAAGCCCCGCAGCACGTGTGCCTGGACAAGGGTTATGATGATGACGAGTGTCGGCAGGTGGCCGAGCAGCATGAATACATCCCGCATCTTCGCTCCCGCGGGGAAGAACAACGGGAGAAGCGGGAAATCCCGGGCTACCGTGCTCGCCGGTGGGTCGTCGAGGTTTGCCATTCATGGTTGAACCGGTTTCGTAAGCTGTTGGTGCGCTTCGAGAAGAAACTGGAGACCCATCTGGCGCTACTCCAGTTTGCCTGTGCTTACATTGTGCTGAAACGAGCCGGAGTTATTAGATAGGCTTTAAGAGGGTCGATCTAGCCAGGTCAGGGAGGGAAGATCCAGACTTGCATCATGGGGCAGTTGTATGCTACCGTCGGTCGCACGGTCCAACATTGCTCAGAGGAGGGAGACCATGGGATATACACCGAAGTATCTCGGGCACGTCAATATTTTTGTGCGGAACGCCGAGCGCTCCCGACAGTGGTATGCAGATGTCCTCGGTTTGCATACCTACGACTTCATTCCCGGTCGTGCTGCATTCTTGTCGGCCGATCTGGAGCAGTCCCATGAAGTGGCGCTGATTCAAGTGGGCGACGATGCTCCTGTGCAACAGAAGGGGCAGGTTGGCCTGAATCATATGGCCTGGATGATGCACAGCCTCGACGATTTAAAGGAGATTTACCAACGCCTTAAAGACAAGAACGTGACGATCGATCGGGTCTCCGACCATGGCATCTCGGTGGGCATCTATTTCCATGATCCCGACGGCAATGGGGTCGAGGTCTCCTACGAGCTGCCCAGGAATCAATGGCCCCGTGAGGAGCGGATTTTCTCCGCTGAGGACAGAATGCGTGGGCATTTCCCAGGCCCATGGGACGAGCACCTGGTCGAACGGCAAACGGTCGCTCGCTAATTGCGGTGCGCTGAGACCCCCAACCAGGCCGGCGATCCTACTTTCCGGGCTCTCCAAGAGTGGAGAGCCCATGCTGAGTTTCTGGATGCCTTCTCGACAACCCTACCTTCTAGACAAAGTTGCCTGCCAAAGTGTATTTCCCATCTGGAGCGTTCTTGAGATCGTACTAAATTCTTGACATTAATATAAGGTTATTCTATTTAGATACCATTGCCATCGTGGTCCTATCAAGTCACTTGATCCGACATCTTCAAAGGAAATGGCGGAGAACTATACCAGCGTACCGTTTACTGGTGAATCTACGCCCTGAAGCTCATAAAGCGCGACCTCAAACCGGAGGACGGTCATGATGTCTCATGCCCCCAGCTCCAGCCCCGACAGGTGCCTCGCGATCTATTACGAACACCCTGAATGGTTTACGCCGCTCTTTGCCGAGCTCGATCGGCGTGAGATTGCCTACGATCGTCTGCTGGCTCATAACAGCCACTTCGACCCAGCCGATCGTCACCCACGGTATGCCCTCGTCGTCAACCGCATGAGTCCCTCGGCCTACATGCGCGGCCACACCCAGGCCATGTTCTATACGCTCCACTACCTGGCCTTCTTGAAAGAGATCGGTGCCAATGTCCTGAACGGCTATGACGCCTATGTCTACGAATTCTCCAAAGCGCGGCAGCTCGGCCTGCTGCACCGACTTGGGCTGCCGTATCCTCGTGCCCGCGTAATCAATCACCCGTTACAGGCGTCGACCGCTGCCGAAGGGCTGACTTTTCCAGTGATCCTGAAGCCCAACATCGGCGGCAGCGGGGCGAAGATCATGCCTTTCCAGACGCCGGAGGAACTGCGGCAGGCAGCCGCGAGCGGGGTCT
This sequence comes from bacterium, assembly GCA_046727435.1. Lineage (GTDB taxonomy): Bacteria > Tectomicrobia > Entotheonellia > J063 > CAVPRW01 > CAVPRW01. Next base: position 13,185 of record JBKPCR010000409.1, read on the forward strand.
TGGACCTGGGGATCGACCACACCGCTCTGGTGCAGGAGTATTTACCGGCAATGGGCAACAGCATTGTGCGTGTGGAGATCCTGGGGGGTGAATATCTCTATGCCATCCGTCTGCACCTGGCCGCCGGCGAGTTCAATCTTTGTCCTGCCGACTACTGCCGGCTACCAGCGGCTGCGAATGGGACCGGTCTGCGGGACGGCGTCTCCGGCCGCCAGGTGCCTGTGGAGGCCTATACACCACCACCATCTATTATCGACGCGGTGAAGCGC
>JBKPCR010000410.1:0-17139 GCA_046727435.1 bacterium
GTCATGGAGGAACCTGTTCTTGATGTGGCTGGTGGGGACGGATTGTTTTTGTCGCTGCTTCGTGAGCGCTGTGGGTTTGCACAGTTAACGTTGATCGATCTTTCACTTGTGGGCGTGGAGAAGGCGAGCCGCAAGGGGTTAAACGCCGAAGTAGTTGACATCACAAAATGCTTGCCATTCGCTGACAATAGCTTTGGAACGGCTTGTGCCTTGGATGTCCTGGAGCATCTCTATGATCCGCTACCGACATTGAAGGAAATGGCTCAGGTGGCGCAATCATTGGTGATTGTAGTGCCGAATTTTCACTACTGGAAAGATCGCATGCAAATGCTATTGGGTCAGGTGCCATTCCAATGCAGACCAAAGCGTGGCCACGTATATTGGTTTGATTATTTTATGCTTAAGAACATGCTGACATTAGCAGGACTTCAGGTCGAGGCTCTCGTTCTGAGCGGCATCAATCGTCTAGGATCTGCGGGTAACTGGCTGGCACGATGTCATCCCAACTTATTCGCCGACAGTTTCGCCGCACGTCTGACCAAAAAATGATGACATAGTGCCTTGCTTTCATCTCATAGATCCGTATGTATAGTAGATCATAATGAACACACGTCTGAAGAGAGTTTTATTTGGGTCGTGATTATATAATGGACGGAAGCATCGTTTAATAGAAATTAAGATGACCCAGTGATGGTAAGATAGTATTCATCCTATAAATCAAATTTAATGCAAAGATATTAGCGAATGATACAGCATGTCACCCTTCCCAAGCCAGTAGTTTTTTTTAGCTGTCTGACCGCTCTTATTAGTATTTTTATGGCTGTCTTGACCATTGTAGGAAACGAGTTCGTGCTCATTGAGGCGGCTGAAGTTTCATTGACAGGAGCGATTCCAATTGCCATCCTCGCAGTTACCATCGGCAGCCTTGTTGTTATCCTATGCGCAAGATCTATCTTGGGAGAGGCACTGGTTGTTTTTCTCTTACTCATTTCTGTGGAATTTTTCATGGCAGCAGTGACAGCGGTCTTCTATCACCTTGACGACGAACGATGGCTCCATCAATGGGCTGTAGAAACCATTCGCGCAGACAGAATCGGGTGGGATTATTCATTCTTTCTAGGGGCGCTATACAGTATATTCGGTTCTAATTTACTGCTGGGAAAGGTCATTAATGGAGTAGTCACTGCTCTCCTACCCTTGCTGGTTTTTCAGATTGCGCGAACGCTTTTTGGGGACTGGACGGTTCCCCGCGCGAGTTTTTATTGGTGTTGCTCCAGCATACCGCTGTTGTTGTACGGTGCCTTTAGCATGAAAGAAAGTTTAACCGCTTTTTTCTTAACAGCAGCTCTTGGTGGGCTTGCTCTAGCGCAAAGGCATGCCCTGGCCGGTTGGATTTTTGCTTTTATCTCGGCTCTTATCCTGGCGGCTTTGCGCCCCGTTTATTCTGCAATTGCTGTATCCGCAATCATGGCTTATCTGCTTTCTGCAGTCATTGCAAGGAAGCACAGCATTATAAACTTGTTGCTATTAACGATTATGGTGGCTAGTAGTTTCTTCTTTATGAATATTATTCTCTCAGAAGTCAACTCACGATTTACGATTTCTTATTTAGATGAGCTGCAGCATCGTCAGACTTTTGCAGGACAGATCTTAAGCTCAACAAATGCTGTGACACCCTCGAATCTTCTCATAGCCGTGTTTGGTGGAATTTATTTCCCTCCACCGATAAAGTTACTGCTTGGAATCGGTGACATCATAGAAGCACTAACGATGATGACCTGGTATGTGATTTTTCCTTTTTTTGTCTTCGGGCTTGTGGGTTCTTCTCGCTCTCCCCTCAGAAACGCGATTGGTTGTGCGGTGCTCATCGGCACGTTCGTGGCGTGTGTTTCTCTTATATTCGGGGGAGTTTCGCATCGGCATCGGGTGCCCCTTCTCCCGCTAATGTGCATCATGGCTGGTAACGTACCACCCACGAAGAATCAGCAGCGCTGGTTGTATGGCTGGGGGGGGAGTGTTTTGGCCTTCAACTGCGTCTATTGGTATTTGCGGGGGAGTATTGTCTAGGGGTGTGATAAAGGTTTGCGATATTATCAAAAAGCTCTCACGGGGACGGTGGTAACTGCACCTTTTGATCTCGTATTAGCATTTAAAGCGGTGCGGAATGGGGTAGATTGTAGAGATTTTGAAGGAAGTCGTTAAGGGTAGTAGATTGCTCCGCAAAGAGTTTGAGCAAGGAAGCATCCAACCGGTTAATTTGCCCGACTGTTATGATTTGCCATGTCAGGGGTCCAGATGCTACCCTTCAGCCGGATGCTCTAGAATTTCGTCCCCTTTTTGTCCCATGATCCATCTTCCTCCGCTGCACACCTCTCAGACATTGAGGAGCATAGAACTCAGATCAAGCCTCGGCTTATGTCGGAATCTCAGTGGGTAATTTTTTAGCCTTGCAAATAGGTGACGGAGAAAAAAGATACATGAAGTTTACTTCTATTCTCCTCAAATCTAAGAATCCCTTACTCCGCTGGGTTCACTCCACGCGATTCAACCGTGTCATAGCTGTGTCGCATCATTATAAAGGGCACGATCGATCCCTACTTGATTATGGGTGTGGCGATAGGGAGCTAGTGCGAAGGCTGAGTAATTTTTTGGGTTTGTCGCAGGAGCTGATATAGATAATGAGAAGCTTAGGGCAGCACAGTATCTCGGTATCCCTGAAAATGGAATCTTTTCCCATATTGATAATCTTCATGATAGGATAAGATATCGAATTTCAAACTCGACTTTGGCCATTTTTCTTTCAACCAGATATCAGGCAAAATGGCAGCCAGATGAGGGCTTTATTGAGGGAGGTATAGGAGGCTACGGAATTTCGTGAGTCTACCTCCTCACCAGACTTCACTTAATTTCTGCCCTGCACCAGCCCGCCCTTGCCTGATCTACGAGGACTCCATTCCCAAATGGCCAAAGTCGAGTTCCAGGCTCATCAGAGTTTTACATTGGGAACAAAGATATGCCTTGCAAGGTCGCAAGACATCGGAGGATTTGCCTAATTTTGATGGGCGGGATCGGCTATTTTGCGGCTAGATGATATAGGAGCGGCTGCCTACACAATATGGGCGGTTTGTGTCAGACCTACAGGCGTTTCACCTACGTATGGTCGTATTTGCGGGGCAATTGCCTTGAGCTTGCTGTTGGCCGTCACTACGACGTTACTGTTGCCGAACTGGGTGGTGTTAACCTTTTGCATCCCTGTACTGATGGTGATGTCTTCCACTGGCATTGTTCCTGAAATTCTGTCCATTAGCGATGCTGATATACAGATATATGATGTTGTTCTGCTCATAGTCCTCTACAAAGTAGGTCGTTTGCTAATCTTCGGATGCAATTGATATGTGTTTATAGCGTTTATTTGGCTATTATTCTATTTGTGCTAGTATTATTTTAGACAATTATTATAGCATACTACCATTTCGGGGATGAAGTATTTTGAGGAGAAATAATTTCCTATTAAGTTTTATAACACAAATCATTGTCGTCTTCCTATTGAATTAAAAGCTCAACAATCAAAAACAGATTAATATAAGCTAAAAAATTATGAGTATTTTGGTAATTTAGTGGCTATTACCTCATGGTTCGCTCATTTTCAGGGCGGTTTGTGAGAATCGGCACAGAGGCGCGTGTAAATGTCGGTAGAGAAATTCAGGAGCGCGAGGATGCGTTGGCGCACGCGAGCGAGGGGTGTGAGATGACGGCGCCAACGGCGGCCCAGGACCTCCCGGACGCGGGTGATGGCGGGCACGTACAAGGGATCATCCGCCCGCTGGCCGGGCACGACATCCGTCGCTACCGGTATGCCCAGCGGATCCAGGGCCGACACCATGACCTTGACCTGGGGCAGGTCTGGGCGATGGTCTTTGCTATGTCCAAACTGAAACAACCCTCTTCCGTCACAGTCCAGTGCCCGTTGGCGGTGGTACTATCCAGGCGGACGCAGGCTGACTCCAGGTCATAGACGCGCAGTACGTGTTGATTCAGGGCACTCTCAAAGGGACTCCAACGCGAATCCTTGCTCAAAGCCTCCAGCACCGTGGGCAGTCGGTCTTCGCTGACGTCCAATGGATGCACCGACTGCCTCGTGCAGTCGCACAGTGCATGGAGCCGTTGTTGGGCCAGGGGGCCACGTGGTTCAACCGATGGTCACCCTCGGAGAGAACATGCGTCAGCCAGAGCCCGCTCACCTAGCCCAGGCTCAGGCCTACCCAGTTGCCATGGGTGGGAAAATGCTCGTCCAACAGGGGGTAAACCCCCATGCGCTCCAGCTGGGCCAGTAGCAGGGGAATATCATCGACACGTTCCGTAATCAGGGTCAGGGGTTCGGGCATGGCTCTCCCTCTCTGCCACTGGCACCCCACATCCGACCTCACAGTGCGGGCTCAGAGGGTGCCAGCCACCTCATGAGGGATTGCTATGTATAGAGAGCTAAAACCTTACCACAATGTTTAGAACTGCTGCAAATTTGAGCGAACCGCGAGTTGAAAGTAACACCAGACCGCAAAGAGACAATAGAGCCTTACGAGGCCGCTCCTGTGCTAGTGCTCCGGAAGGTTCGTCGAGAAGAACGACTCAGAAGTTTGCACACTTGTTGCGACCCCTTGCCCTTTTCAGGTATTGTCGCAACAATGGCTCTATTCTTGTCTTCATTTGCCATACCGGCCCTCATGCATGATGATAGGGTGTCTTGACTCAACATTAGCTTCTTGCACGAACGCTATCGCAAGAGGCTAAATTCTCAAAGGATGCTACAGTGGATATAAATAAAGATCGTCAAAGATCTATATACAACAAATATTCTTTAGAATATGAAAGATCTGTATTATATGTACATAGAATGTTAAAATTATATACCGTTGATATGCGGAAGAACGAGTGTATAGACAAAGATATTTTCGAAATTGGTTGTGGCAACGCGTATATTTTTCGGCAATTGCATTCATCTTTAGTGTATTTTAAATCATATACTGGAATCCATATATCTGAAGAAATGATCAAGAGAAATGTCGAAACCTACGGGGGCCTACAAAATGTCTCGTTCTTCGCCAATGATGCGGAAACATTGGCCAATATAGATAATAAAAGTTTTGCGGGTGCTTGCATCACTTAGATCACCCCGAAACAGCAGTCAAAAATGTATATAAAAAATTACGGGATGAAGGATTATTCCTTGCTGTAGAACTGAATCGGGAACATCCTGCAGCCTCGTTCCTAGGACTTTACTCATTTATATTTCGATTAGATCCAGCGAAAGTCAGATATACTGTAAAAAAATTTTTGAATGGACTTGTCAGATTTCTAAAAGAGAAATCAAGGCAAGATCCTTATATTGAAAATCATCCAGGGCACCCTGGAAAAAGAACGCCGCTCGAATACAGAGAAATGTTACAAAATTCAGTTTCATGATATGAAGATCTATTATCTTTATCTCGACTTACTTCCTTATGTCGTCTATAAATATAATAGTTTATCTTTAGATCAGTGGTTGCAATGAGCAGCCCACTACTACGATTGGAACGTCTACGAGATGTTGGGAGCACTATACTTATTCAAGCAAGAAAGTAAAGGTATTTTCAACATGCCGATATGATAAGTTGTTGTATGATATATAACAGACTATTTCAATATTTATTAGATGCTATAATTCCATGGGCGATATTGTAGGCGAAAGTTATGCAGTCCACAACACGTCTCCATGATGGTGTCGCGAATGCCGTCCTTCAAGAGGCGTATCCTGTCTTTCATCATCCGGTAGCGTTTCACAGCGCCGATCGCGTGTTCGAGACGGATTCTGATAGATGAGATAGCACGATGGGCCGCGTGCGACGGTGGCGTGAGTTCACCGCCACGCAGTTTTTTCTTGGGTTGGACGATCGTGATCCCATCGCGTGTAAAGCAATGAAAGCCCAGATCTTGATCGAGACAACTCCCGTGGGGCAGGGGATAGCCGGCCAGATCCGCCCGACTTTTATCATGAGCTTTCCCCTTACAGGTGTCGCTCAAGAAGCAAATGTGACAGCTCTCGTTGATCACCAGCAGGTTTTTGACCGTGTCGCACGTTTTCTTTCCGCTGTAGTAGTCCTGCTGTTCCTCTGGATCGGTGGGGCGGTGGATCGGTCGCTCAGTGCCATCATGCCAAAAAGGGAGGTGTTGGGCGCGGCCTTCGTCCGTTCGGCCGCGAGCCATGCGGCAAAGTCGTCGGCCGTGCGGGCTGGAAGCAGCTCTTGGTGGGCTCATGCCGGATTCAACATGGCATGGAGGAGATGAATCCACTTATTGGCGTTCGCTTGGGACATCCCAAAGAGCTGGCCTTGCACCTCTTGGAGAGGATTTTGTTTCAAGTAGGTCAGGGTGAAGAGCTATTTGTCTGCCATTGTGGGTACAGGACAATTGTCATACGGACTGTAGCGGCGGCTTGTGCGGGGTTGTCGATCAATGGTGCGGTCTCGCAGATAGGTCACCAGCGTGTACTCGAAAGGGGGCAGCAGCGCCGTGAATTCTTGCTCGGTTAATCCCGTCATCGCCCGTAAACTCCCGGCACGTTGTGTGACGTCTTCGTAGCTTGGCATAGGCACCTCCGACACTCGGTAATCGGTCGTGAGGCATGATACACTCTAAATCTTGATAAGGTCTAATGAAAGACGGCTTGGCCAAGAAGTAATACGTACCTGCGAATAGGTGGGCTTAAGGCTCATACACTGCCGTTATTACAACCTTGCGCCATCCATATTTACGCGGTGCCGGCAGGTCGAAAGAACACCTTCATGCGACTTTGGCTTGAGCTGGAGGAGTTCCTCAACGATGTGGATGGAGTTAGTTCGCCTATCTGTCTTCATTGTGATCAGCTAACCCCCAACCGGAGGCCGACGCACGCTGATGGTACCCATTGTGAGGCTCAGCCGCTGGGGTTTGCGGTATCCGTTACGCCCTCCAGTAGGCGCATCCACGGCGGCCCGTCTGGCGGATTTCGGCCGGCCTAGGAGCTCCGTGACCTCTTCCTCCAACAGCATTTGCATCAGCTGCTGAACGTGCTCCCGGACCAACGCCTCCAGCGCCTCCCCGATGCGCCTTGATGTTGTGACGTGCCTTGCGGTCTTTTGTGGCATGGCGGTGTCGCCTTGCTAGGCCGGGTCTTCGTCCGGTGGGTTTGGTCACCCACGAGGATACACCGCCTTTCTCCTATTTCCACACCAGCTCTGTAAGAATACTCCTCTGAAAATAGCCTGGGCGTATTTTCATCCGGGGGGATGTGTCCCTGGCATATGAGGAACTGGTGGCGCATTCACATGACGCATATTCTTCGGTGCCGACCGCTCCTGGACCCCGCGCCAGCAGGATCACGCGTGGGGATCCGGGGGGCCGGACGGCCACCGGGCTGGCTATTTGTAGTGAATGAGCAAGCTGGCGCGACCAATCTCAAAGGTGTTCACATTATTGGGGCCGATTGTCGTGCAACATCCCGCCCACTTGACCTCAACGGTGTGCGTCTCCGGCGCGACTGCCATATAGAAGGTGTAGGACAGCATGCGGAAGAGATTTTTATCCCCCACTTCAGGATCGCCTACGAGCAGCGCCGGGGGCTGCACGAGCGCCGCTGTCTGCGAATAGCCCATGTCGGTGAAGAACTCATCGCTTGAGATGTGGCCGTACATGGGCTGGCCATCTACGAGCGCTTGAAACACGACCCAGTTATCATTCGGCCGCGCCAGGGCGCTGAGCGTGGCAATAATACAGGCCCCGCGACTGGTCCTTACCGAGGTCTCAAATAGCGGCGTCGACTCAAACGTGCCGCCAGAGCCCACTAAGTCATGGCTTGTGTAATGCTTAGCGGTGGTGGCTAACACCTTAACGGCCGTAGAGCCATTGTTCTCACAACCGCCCACCCCTTCATCCTGTGCATGCACGCTGGTAGCGCCAAGGCCGACCAACAGCATGACCGTAATAACTCTCATCCAACGTTTCATTGTGTTTCCTTCGCCCTCATTCGAGCGGACTGTCTATTGATGGCGCTCTGCTTGATAACACGTCAAAGAGCGTCAATTTATGTCAATATATATTAAAATGGAGAATTATATGCCATCAGTGAGCACTCTCCGCCCAACTCCTAGCGCGCGCAGCCTCTCACAAGGGATGAGGGGAGGGCGCCAGGGAGAGCGGAGAGGAGGCAGGAGTGGGAGACAGTCTCACACCTGACATCGCGGATGAGGGGCACAGCAGTGGAAGTGAGGCGCGGCCAGCAGAATGACGGCTCGATCTCCTGAGGCTCGCTCCCAGCGGCGCCGCTTTCGTCAGTCTGTTAGGAAGGCGGCAAGCTCATGGGTGAGAGGTGTGCCTCGCGTCGATTCTCATCCTGAAGACATTTGCCCTTGATACCTATAAGAAACCGTACTGTACGCATCCTTCATATCCAAAAAGTCGCCGGCATCGCAGGCTCGGAAAATCACCTTCTTGCCCTGCTGACCTGCCTACAAGAATATGGTTTCGAGCCAACGATGCTGGTCTTGGCCGACCGCAACGACCGCCCTGGCCCTTTTCTTAAGCGTATGCGGGCCGTTGGGATCCCGACCATAGTGATGCCGATCATGGCCGATCTCGATCCACTTCTTCTACCCCGTCTCGTGCGCTTCATCCGGCAGGGAGGGTACGAGATCGTACATACGCACCTATTCCATGCTGACCTGTACGGGGGGTTGGCTGCTCGGCTCGCTGGCATTCGGCTGGTCATCTCAACGCGTCACAACGATGATGCCTTCCGCCGCCGGTATCTCTTTCGTGGGCTCATTGCCTGGAGTGCGCGTTACTGTGATCAGATCATTTGCATCTCGGAGAGCGTGCGGCGCTTCTGTGAGACAACGGAAGGAATTCCTCGGAAGAAGATGACGGTCGTCCACTATGGGCTTGCGCCGAAGGCCACAACCGGTAACCGCAGGTGGCGGCGCGAGTTTGGCTGGGGAGACGATGTGCCAGTGATAGGGATCGTCGCTCGCCTCACAGCCCAGAAGGGACACACTACTCTATTACGTGCAATGCCAGAGGTTGTGCGGCAGTTCTGCACCGCGCAATTGGTCGTGGTCGGTGATGGGGAATTGCGACGCGAGCTGCAAGGATGTGCCCAGCAGCTGGGCATCGAGCGTCATGTGCATTTCCTGGGATATCGCGACAACGCGGCGGCCATAATGCCGGGTTTCGAGATATTTGTCCTTCCTTCTCGCTGGGAGGGGTTCGGCCTAGTTTTCCTGGAAGCCATGGCCGCTGGTCTGCCCATTGTTGCTACGCAAGTAGGGTCGATTCCCGAGATCGTTCAACACGGTCACACTGGTTTGTTAGTACCGGTGGACGATGTGCGAGCGTTAGCTCATGCGATTTGTACCTTGTTGGCAGACCGCAACCTGGCTCAAACCATGGGACAGGTTGGCCGGCGCCGGCTGAAGGAGAACTTCACGCTGGCGGCCATGGTTGAGCGTACCTGTGCGGTCTATGCACGCTTGTTGTCAGAAAGGCGCTCGCTCGCTGGAGTTGTGAGGAAGTCTGATGTTCAGACACCACTGGCCTGAACTCTATACCGGTCCTTGGATCGTGACCGGCAACGTCGCCAAAGTGAAGGTAGTTCACGAACTGCAATGTCTCATCGCCAATGGGTTGGCCTCCTCCATCCTCGATATCGGGATCGTTGGTCCGCAACCACTAGAGTTCTGGGAACCGCTCCTGGCGAGCTACCCCTCGCAGTTTCATCTGACTGGCATCGATGTCTGGGGCATCGAGAAAGCGCTACAGGTGGTGGAGCAGCACGGCTGGGAAAAGCAAGTGACTTTGCAGCAGGGCAGTGGCTACACCTTGCGTGAGCTTTTCGCGCCGGAAAGCTTCGACCTGGTCGTGGCCACACAGGTCTTAGAACATATCGCCCAGCTGCCCCGCTTCATCCAGCAGGTGGCCACCGTCATGCGCCGTGGCGCGGAGGGGTTTTTCACCATCGATTCGGCGCACTATCGATCGCGGTATGATGTCAAGGCTCCCGTACGTTTGGCCAAGAACCTCGCGAAGAAAGGCCTCAGTCTCCTCGGCTATGAGGAGCATTATGATCTTCCCTGGCTTGATCAGCAAGTTATGGAGACGTGCGAACAGGGCGGCCTAACGATTCGTTCGTGTCGGTACTACAATTTGCATCCGATCAAGTTCATTCATAACCATGTTGTTCCCAACGATCGAAAAAATGCCTTTCTGAAACTCTGGTTCGACCTGGAAGAGTTCCTCAACGAGATGGATACGGTTGCAGGGTGCATCAAGCAGCTTTGCATGGGATTATATCTTCATGTCGCTAAGCCTTGAGATTCACAGGATTCAGTAAATTCGAACTACAAGAATCTCGAGGGTTCTCATTCCTTTGCAACCAGAAAACCCATGAGAATTTTGGGGATGGTTCCGGCGATACTCCTGATCTAAATTCATGCAGGGGGATCAAACGATCTTGCAGGTCCTCCGCGCTCACGGAGTATTCTACTGCGGTGAGACAGCCACATCTGGGCTGCTGACAAGCTTTACTGCGAGTGTCGATGCGGTCTGTGACGCGGAGTGAAGGGCTAGAATGAGTATGCCCGTGTCCAACAAAATCTCCGCGCTCCGCCCGGTCAGTGTGTCGTCGAGCCTATCCATTTGACTCATCGTCCCGAAGGGGTTATAGCTTTGCGTGCAAAGCATTGGAGAACCAACGGCCTTCGTCACAAAAATACTCATAACTGAGGTATGTCCATCCGAGAAAGCTGAGGATAGTACACTGGAGGTGATTGTTGCGGTGGCCACAATAGCGGAACGGGTGGAGCAACTCCTTAGCCTGATGCGAGAGGTAGATCTGCCTACCCTTCTTGCACTAGACCGCGAACTGCATCTCCTCTTAGAGCAAAAGGGGGAAAAAGGCTGTGGATAAGTCAAGGTACGACAGTCCAAGCGGAGTTTTGCCAGCGATATCCCCACATAACGGTTGATCCTGATCTTTTTGCCCTGGTCGGGATCCATCCCGAACATCCAGTGGAGGAAGACAAAACCCTGATCGGTGAGCAAATTTCCTGGAGATTGGCCGGGTGAAGATCCTGATTGACGTCAATATCTTCATCGGCGTGATGACGAAACGGGCCAACTGGGAAGATAGCCTGCGTATCTTGAATGAGGAATGGCTGGCTGTTGGGACTATTGCCAAAGTCGAAGCCGATCTCTAGATGTAACGATAGGTACGAGACTCAATGGATTGCACCATGCTGCAATTTCCGACCGTACTCCTTAGTTGGCCTCCGCATGCGCGGGATCAGCATACTTGCGTAACAGCTCGTCTAATGCCTCTTCGCCACAGATCTCCCCATTACTGAGAAAGCGCTCGACCTCGACCGACCCATCACCCAAGAATTCGATCTCCCATCGTTCGCCCGGGACCGTGACCAGCACCATGATGGCGTCCTCACGATAGGAAGCCAATGTATAGTGGATATGCGCTTGCTCAAGTTTTTTCAACAATGTCGTGAGTTTGCGAAAGTGGTGCTGGCTCATTTGTCGAACCTCTTATCAGTTAACAACTTACGAACGACTTTGAAGCCGGGCCTGTTTGCACGTGCCCCTGCTTCAATTTGCTCCCACGTCATCTGCATAAAAGTATCCCAATCTGGTGACCCCTGCGGTAAACGCGCCTGCCTGATGCTTGCTTTCTTGCGCTTGAGGATATCGGCTACATTCTGACCCGCAAGATCCTGTCTGATGTCGCCCTCCTCGTTTGGCTATCTAACATCCTTTTTGAGAGCCTGTGTTCTGATGGTGACAAATCAACAAATGTCGGAGCATCCATAGTATATCGGATGCGTTCGTGCCAGGCTAGCCTGCATGAATCTAGACCCGAAGGGATCCAAGTGCCCGAGAGAATATCCCGGTGGTGCACGGCAGCGGTGGGATTGCCGAGGAGCTTCTTCGAGAGAAGTACTGGGTTGGTAATCTGATCTGTCCGACGCGGGAGGTGCTCACGGAGGTCAACAGCGATTAGTCGAGCATTAGGGGATCTCTGACCATGTGTGGCATCTGCGGTGTGCTCAATCTGCACGGACAACCGATGGATGCAGCTGTGGGCCAGCGCATGATGGAATTGCTCTGGCATCGTGGCCCGGATGACAGCGTCAGCCTGACCCTGCAGGCGCCAGCGTCGCAGACGTGGCCGTCGATCTTCCTGGGCCATTGTCGCTTGAAGATCATCGACCTCTCGGAGGCGGCGCGACAGCCCCTGGCCAATGAGGATGAGACGATCTGGGTCATCTTCAACGGGGAAATCTATAACTTCCTCGACCTGCGGCATGAACTGGAGCAACGCGGCCATGTCTTCCGCTCATGCTCGGACACCGAGACCATTGTGCATGCCTATGAAGCGTTCGGCGATGGTTTTCTGACTCATCTCGATGGCATGTTCGCCTTTGCCCTCTGGGATGGACGGCGCCAGCGGCTGATCCTGGCCCGCGATCGGTCAGGGAAAAAGCCGTTGTTCTATGCCTTCGATGGCATGCAATTGACCTTCGCGTCAGAGGTCAAGGCGATCCTCGCGTGCCCCTGGGTGGAATGCCGCATGGCAGTGGACCATTTGCCCGAGTTGCTCACGTTCGGCTATGTCCCTACACCCAGGACGCTGTATCACGGTATTTTCCAGGTACCTCCTGCGTCATACGTGGTGGTCGATCGAGATGGCCTCAAGGGCCCCTTCTGGTACTGGCGGCTCACCTTCTCCACGGCGTCAAACGGGCATGGTCCATCGGCTCCACAAGCGGCCCAGCGCGTGCGGGAGCTGCTGACGGAGGCGGTGCAACGCCGCCTGATCAGCGATGTCCCTTTAGGAGCCCTTCTGAGTGGCGGTCTCGATTCGTCAATCGTCGTGGGACTGATGTCGCAACTGATGCGCGAGCCCGTGCGCACTTTTACGATCGGTATGGCAGATGATCCTTCGTTCGATGAACGGCCGTACGCTGAGATGGCTGCCCGTCATTTCAAGACCGACCATACGGAGTTCGTCGTCAAAGCCGATGCCGTAGCACTCATGGAGCGGCTCATCTGGCACCATGATCAACCATACGGTGATTCGTCTGCCATTCCCACCTATCTGGTCAGCAAGCTCGCACGTCAGCAGGTCACGGTGGTGCTCAACGGCGATGGCGGCGATGAGGTCTTTGCCGGCTATGACCGTTTCCTGGGGGCGCTCATAGCGCAGCGGGTCCCCAGCTCGATGGCCCCGATGGGACGGGCGCTCACACATTGCTTGCCCCGTCAGCAGGGCTATTACAGCGTGCGTCGTCGTCTGGAACGTTTCCTCGAAAATGCCGCTGCGTCTCCGGAAGAGCGTTTTCTCGGCTGGATTACCTACTTTCAGTGGTCCAACCTCAAGGGGTTGCTGCAACCAGAACTGACGGCCTCGCTAGAGCCAGAATCGCTACAAACAAGTTTCAGGCAATGTTATGCAGCAGCCGAGGGATTGCCGCTGCTGCATCGATTGCTACAGGTCAACTTCATGACCTATCTGCCAGACGACCTGCATGTGAAGATGGATCGCCTCAGCATGGCACATGCGCTGGAAACCCGCTCGCCAATGCTCGACACGGCCTTGGTCGAGTACGTAGCCTCCCTGCCGTCGCACCTCAAGATCCATCGCACTCGGATGAAATATGTCTTGAGGCTGGCCTGTCGCGATGTATTGCCACCAGTCTTGCGTAACCGTAAAAAGCATGGGTTTGGAGTCCCCCTCGGGAGTTGGTTTCGCCATCAGCTCCGGGGCTATGTTGAAGATACGCTGCTAAGCCCGCAGGCCCGGCTACGCGTCTACTGCAACCACGAGTTCATCCGCACGTTGTTCCGGGAGCATGTTGAAGGGGTACGACAACATTGGGATCGACTTTGGCTCCTATTGACCCTTGAGGTGTGGCTGCGGATGCTCGAGGATGAAGCTCTGTGGACACCACGGCGCGCTGCAATGGATGACGGCGTCGATGTCGCAACCGTGACACGGCACAGTTACGCATAAGACGGTATCTGCCACCATACTAGCCTCGATATAACCCTCCCTTATATCTGCATGAACCCCCTTCGAGTCTCTGACCCCAAAATCAAAATCCTGCGCGTCATCGCTCGGCTGAATATCGGCGGGCCCGCTATCCATGTGGTCATACTGTCGGCCGGCATGGACCCGGTGCGGTTCGAGTCCTTACTGGTCTCCGGCAGCGAGAATCCTGGCGAGGGATCGATGCTGGACTATGCCCTGTCCCACGGGGTGCAGCCGGCCATTATCCCTGAAATCGTCGGCGAGTTCAGTCTGGGACCGCGGGAGATGAGAGCGCTGGTGCGCCTCTATCGTTTGATGCGGCAGGAACGTCCACACGTCGTGCACACGCACACGGCTAAAGCTGGCTTTGTCGGCCGTCTGGCGGCACGCCTGGCCCGTGTGCCGGTCGTCGTCCATACCTTTCATGGCCATGTCCTGCACAGCTATTACGGCCCACGCAAAACTCAGCTGTTGCGTCGCATGGAGCGTGGGCTGGCTTGTCTCACCGATTGCATCATTACCGTCAGCGAGCAAGTGAAGCGTGATTTGGTGAGCTATGGCGTTGCTGCCGTCGACCGCATCCGGGTGATCTCTCTTGGCCTGGAGTTAGACCCCTTCCTGGATAGTGGCCCGTATCGAGGAGCGTTTCGCCGTGAATTGCAGCTCAACGGAGTTGAACGGTTGGTAGGTATTGTGGGGAGAATCTTCCCAATCAAAAACCATCATCTCTTCTTGGAAGCTGCCGCACTGGTAGCGCGAGAAGACCCGGCAGCTCGTTTTGTCATCGTCGGCGACGGCACATTACGACCGGCGTTGGAGCGCCAGGCGCAGGAGACGGGGATCGCCGACCGAGTGATCTTTACCGGTTGGCGTCGAGATCTGCCTGGCATTTATGCTGATCTGGATGTTCTGGCCGTGACTTCGAATAACGAGGGGACACCGGTCTCGGCTATCGAAGCCATGGCCGCTGGTTGCCCCGTAGTGGCAACCAATGTTGGGGGGCTATCCGACCTTATCCGTGAGGGAGAGACGGGGTATCTGGTGCCGCCGGGTGATGCCCCTGCGGTGGCGACCGCCTTGTTGCGTGTGTTGCACCAGCCGGAGATGGCCCGGTGCATGGGTGAGACTGCCAGGAGAGCTGCCCAAGAGCGTTTCTCGGCGCAGCGTCTTATCACCGATATGGAACATCTCTACCTGGAGCTGTTGGGGCGTAAACAGGTCTTGTGCTGATCCAGATTGGGGTGCGTCGAATCACGCGTCCGAGAGGGTCAGTGGAGAAGCGTTGAGGAGCTGAAAGCAGAACCATTATAGCTGCTTGTGACATCAGAGAGAGAGGGATACCTCATGGAGGAAGCACAGCTGACGGCGCCTGGCTTCGCTCAGTCCGCCCGAATTCAACGGCGCGCAGTCGTCATCCCAGAGATCAATGAGCCTTTCCTCAAGCGTCCCTTCGATATGGGCCTTGCCGGACTGGGTCTCCTGCTCTCGGCACCACTTTGGGTCGTGGCTTCTTTAGCGATCAAACTGGAGGATGGCGGACCTGTGTTCTTCCGTCAGGAGCGCTGGGGGCGGGGGAAACATCCGATACGCGTGTATAAGTTCCGTACCATGGTCCCGAACGCTAACCCAGATGGGGTGACCGTCCAAGCGACGGCAGACGACCCCAGGATTACCCTAGTGGGGAAGATTCTCAGGGCAACGGCATTCGATGAAATCCCGCAACTCCTCAATATCTGGAATGGAGAAATGAGTTTTGTCGGCCCCCGTGCTCTGCCCATGAATGAACGGCAGATACGCGAGCACAGCGAAGAAATCCCGGATGCACAGATCCCCGGCTTTGAGGAACGCCTGCGGGTTAGGCCGGGCTTAACAGGGATCGCACAGATCTGGGCCCAGCGTGATATTCCACGCCGACACAAGTTCAAATATGACCTTCTCTATCTCAAGAAGCAAAGCCTCTGGTTCGACCTGAAGCTAATTGTGCTGTCATTTTGGATTACTGTCCGGGGCAAGTGGGAGGCGCGAGGAGAAAAGTTCTAGCAGGAACCCACGTCATCCCACATGGGTACAAGCCAGCCTGTGCGGTGCTGCAGGGGTCGGTCCCATGGTAACCAGCGCCGAGCTGGATCGGCTGCAGCGTTTGAACTTTGGTTTACGGACGCTTCAGGAGCAGGTAACTCCCGACGTCATCGCCCGTGAACTTGGGCGCGATGATCCCCAGGATGCGGTACTGGTCTCGCAATAGCTCCGCGCCACCGCCGGTCGCGATGCCGCCGTGGCATCGATGATTGCGCTCTACAAAGACGTGATCGAGGCGCATCGGTAGGATGGCGCCTATGATCCACGTCTTGACCTTCAGGCCGTACCCTCCAGGCATGCCATCTTGCCTCCTTCCCCTATCCCCACTTGTTGTTTCCCCATTGGCCTACCGTAGCCCGGTTAATGGCTCATGCCTCTGAAATTCCCTCTCTGCACTGTCACTTCTCTGCCCTCTTCGTTTGTCGAGGATGTCAGATTATTGACATCACCACCCTATATAGATCATATCAGATCATTTCACCCTATCACTCTCGAAGAGTTTATCTACGGTGCTCAACTGTGGGACACCGTACGACGACTGCCTCATCGGATTGCCTGTCTGGGAGCAAGATATGAGCGTGGACGCCTATGCGGATGTGGTTGTTATCGGGGGGAGGCCGGCAGGCTCATGCTGCGCCAGAGAATTAGCCTTACGAGGATTTCATACCCTTTTGCTGGAAGAGCATGAAACCGTGGCAGCGAAGGTTCTATGTACGGGCATCATTGGTATCAACGCCTTTGAGGAGTTCCCACTGCCGTGGGAGAGCGTGGTGGGGACTCTAGGGCGCATGAAAGCGATTTCACGGTATGGCACCGAACTCCCCTACACGCCGCCTCAGCCGATTGCTTACATCGTCGATAAAGGGGTCTTTAACTCAGCGCTGGCGACCCAGGCCAGCGACGCCGGCGCCCTGCTGCATACGTCGACACGCGCCTACGACCTCGTCATCGATGAT
>JBKPCR010000411.1:0-13340 GCA_046727435.1 bacterium
CTCAAGGCTGCTGGCTGGTGCATCGGTCATCGGTAGCGCTGTATCAGTCGCTTCATTGATCCGTTGCATGGTTCCGTCCTCCGTCCATGAGTCCGGAACCAAGATACCAGCGTTCAGCTTTTGTTACCACTGTAGTACTAGGCTGCGGAAGTTAATCAATAAAAGCTATGCAAAGAATAATCGTGTAATCCCCATTGCCAATCTAGGGAATACCATCACCTTGGCGATGGAGGATCCCACGAGTACCGCAGTCGTCAAAGAGCTACGATCATCAACAGGGCTGACAATTAATGTCGTAACATCTACAAGTAGTAAGATTCGACATGCTTTCGCTAAATTATATGGCGAAGAACTCAGCGGTGAGCAGAAAGCGGATCATGGACATGAGTTGATTTCTGATGAGGAGGTAGATGAGACCAGCAAAAGTAGATATCTTGAGGAATATCAACAAACTCAACGGGCTGACGATGCTGTTCGAAAAATTATCAATATCGCAGTGAAGAATCGTACAAGCGATATTCATATTGAGAGTCTTGATAATCGCGCTCTAGTTAGGTTTCGCATCGATGGAGTGCTTCAAGAAATGAACCTTGGCGTACTTCAAGAGTCAGTCAATAAAAATCGTAAAGAGATTATCTCACGTATCAAGATTTTGGGGAAGATGGATATTTCGGAAAAGCGACGCCCACAGGATGGAAGCTTTCGCGTTCGGGTAGAAAGGAATGGAGAGATCGTTGCTGTTGACTTTCGCGTCTCGATTGTTCCATCATACTATGGTGAGAACGTTGTCTTACGTATTTTAGATAAGAGAAATGCTCCGACATCGATTCAAGATCTAGGTTTTCTCGTGCAATCACTGATCAACTTCAACAGCTTCTTAAAAGAACGACTGGCATCTTATTAATTACCGGTCCCACTGGATTTGGGAAAAGCTCAACGTTGTATGCAGCACTGATGACTCTCTTCCGACCAGAAATAAGGATTTTGACCGCCGAGAATCCGATCGAATACGTCTATGAGAATCTTAGTCAATGCGAAGTCAACGAAAAAATAGGCAATACGTTCGCAAATTATCTCCGAGCTTTCTTACGGCACGACCCTGAGGTCATCATGGTGGGAGAAATTCGCGATCAAGAAACGGCCGAAATGGCATTCAGGGCAGCGCAAACGGGTCACATGCTATTAAGCACTTTGCATACGAATGATGCCATCAGTGCAGTTACCCGTCTCCTGGATCTCAACATTGAGGCGAATATGATCACCTCATCGCTCCTGGGTGTTCATGCACAACGACTTGTGCGCAAGGTGTGTGACCGATGCAAGGAAGACTACATGCCATCCGAGGAGTTATTGAAGGAATTTTTCAGTACACTACCCGTGGACTTCCGTTGGTCGAGAGGCAAGGGTTGTCCGCAGTGCAACTTCACGGGTTATAAGGGACGCATGGCAGTCGCAGAGTTGTGGACGCCTAGTGAGGATGATATTGTACTCATCAATAAGGGTGTGCCATTTGACGAGATCAAAGCAAGTGCTCAGAAGAGTACCATCCTCATGGCAGAAGACGCGATGGAGAAAATCCAAGCAGGCAAGACAACCCTGGAGGAATTGATGCGAACCCTGCCTTACTCCGGCATAGAACAGTTTCGACGGTTTACGAATACTCTGACGTCAAATGAAACGAACCATACAGACAGGTGGTCCATAAGCGCTTAATAGACGTGATGTTCCCCCATACGTGTCCATTTACGCCCAGTTCCGCAGTAATCGCGCTTTTGCAAGGCTTGACTCGGGAGCTGTCGCATGCTCTACGCACCATCTGGAGGGCCTTGGAGGCACAAGACATGAGGGGACGTATCGGAGGGGAGTCATCGATTAGCGGCATAGTACTACGCATGGTTCGCTCATTTTTAGGACGGTTTGTGAGAATCAGGACAGAGTCTCGTATAGATGTCCACAGGGAAGTTGAGGAGCGCCAGAATGCGCCGTTGTACCTGGGAGAGGGGCGTCAGATGAGACCGCCGGCGGCGACCTTCGCGGATGATCGTCAGGGTCAGGCCCTCAAAGCGTTCCAGCAAGCGTTCGGTTGTAGGGCGGGTGTCGCCCGCTTTGGGTTCCCGGCATACAGCCCCGCCAACGCCGTCCGTGCAGCGGCCAACCGCCGGCGGACCACAAACTCCAGCAGCGTCAGGACCCGCAACCCCACCGACAGCAGTCGGATCAAGCCGGTGGCATGGTCGTCCCGCTCCAGATACATCGGGGTCAAGGACAAGGGGCGCCCCTTCAGCCGGCCCATATCGCTCTCTACCAGGTATTGGCTGCGGTAGGCCTGCACCGCCAGCGACAGCGCGAGCTGGGCAAGCGGCTCATTGGTGGCATAGACCCGCCAGCCGACCAATCGCGGTGGCCACCCCCTGGCGGTCGACGACGGCTTTCACCCCGAGGTCGCGCTCCACCTGCACCGTCACGGGTCGACTGCCATAGCGTCGCAGCCGGCGCTTCTGCACGCGTTCGGTATACTGCACGGCCAGCAGTCCCTGCACTCGGTACCGCTCCAAGAGAGCTTCCACCGCGGCCTGCAGCGCGGGCAGCTCGGTACACCGCCGCTTGCCTCGCCCCCGGTCATTGAGCGCGGCCACCGCGGCCTGCGCCTTGGCCAACCGGGCGCGCAGTGCCGCCTCCCCGGCGCGGGCCAGGTGGCGCGAGCGCACGACCAGCCGCCGTTCGGTCCAGACGAGCACGTTGCCGGCCACCGCAGCGGTCAGGGGCTTCGGCCGTTCGTCGCCATTGGCGATGTGCTGCCGTTTGCCTGTGGCTGTCAGGCGCGTGATGCGGGTCAACGGCTGTTGTCCCCTGGAAACCGGCTCCAAGTAGCCCTCCAATACGCGAGGCGGCAGGTGGATCTCCGACAACGGACACAAGTCGTAATCTCCGCCCGCCTGGAGGAAGGCTCGGGTCTCCAAGGCCCCCATCTTGCAGTCCCCGACGTACAACAGCCCCCGCCGTTCCATGCTCGACCGCACCCGGGTAATGGCGGGCATATACAGCGGATCATCGGCCCGCTGCCCAGGCACGACATCCGTGGCCACCGGCAACCCCAGGGGCTCCAGGGCCGACCGCATGACCTTGACCTGGGGCAGGTCCGGGCGGTGGTCGTTGCTATGCCCAAACTGGAACAGCCCGTCTTCCGTCACGCTCCAGTACCCGCTGGCCGTGGTACTATCCAGGCGCACGCGCTCTGCCTGCAGGTCGTACACACGCAGCAGGTGTTGGGTGAAGGCGCCTTCAAAGGCCTGCCAGCGCTCGTGATCACTCAAAGCCTCCAGCACGGCCGCCAACCGGTCGTCGCTCAGGTCCAGGGGATGGACCCGTTGGCCGGTCGCGCCGCGCAGAGTCTGGAGTCGCTGCTTGGCCCAAGGTTGCACATGGTTCAGGCGATGATCCGCCTCGGACAGGATATGGGTCAACCACAGCACGGTCACCCAGCCGAGGCTGAGGCCCACCCAATTGCCGTGCATGGGAAAGTGCTCGTCCAGCAGGGGTTGCACCCCCATGCGGTCGAGCTGAGCCAATAGAGTTCATCTCGATTTTTGGTATCCTGTGCCTCCGACGAAAGGAGGCCGCCGCCATGGGAAGTTTACGGTTCGCCGATCTCCAGACCCGCCCCACGGAGATATTGGATTTGACCAGTCTCACATTGGCAGAGTTTCAGCGGTTGGTTCCGCCCTTTGAGACCGCATTCCAGGCCCATATGGTCGACTGGCGCCTCGATGGGCAACCGCGTACCGCCCGGCGCTACACGACGGACCAGAACTGTCCACTGCCGACGCCGGAGGACCGGCTGCTCTTTATCCTGGTCTACCTGAAAACCTCTCCCCTCCAAGTCGTGCACGGCCGACTGTTCGGGATGGGCCAAAGCAAGGCGCATCAGTGGATTCACGTCCTGTTAGTGGTCCTGCAAGCGACGCTGCGCATGCCGGGGGACTCCCCCACCCGGTCTTTGACGGCGTTGGCCCAGCGCCTCGGGGTGGCCGAGGCCGATGCGGCTGCCCTGGTCGTGCCGCCGGAGCGGTCGGCCACTCCGTCCGATTCACCCACGGCGGCGCCCCTCTCCCCCCTTTTGGCCACGATGGCACCGAACGCCGCATCGGGCGCCCCCAGAACCCGACTGAGCAGACGCGCTATTATAGCGGCAAGAAAAAATGCCACACGGTGAAAAACGTGCGGCTGATCAACGCGGCGCTCACCATCCTCTTTCTCAGTGACACCTATGCCGGCAGCACCCACGATAAGCGGATTGCGGATGCAACCCCATATCCTTTACCCGCGGGTAGCCGCCTGCTCCAGGATCTGGGCTTCCTGGCCTTTACGCTCAACCATGTCGAGATCATCATGCCAACTCGCAAGCCGCGGGGACGCAAACTCACTCGCGCGCAGAAGACCGCGAATCGACGCATCGCACGCCGTCGCGTGCGCATCGAGCATGTCAACAGCAGCGTCAAGCGCTGTCGCATCGTCCATGACACCAGCCGCCTTCGGAAGGTCGGTGTCCGCGATTTGGTCATGGAAGTCTGCTGTGCGCTGCATAACTTTCGACTGCGTCTGACGCCATGGCAACCCATGGTTTAATCGGGATGAACTCTATTGGTCAGGGTCTCGGACATGGTGTGCCTCCTCTGCGACCGAGACCCTACCACAATTTTTGAAACCCCTCAAAATTTGAGCGAACCCTGAGTACTATCTGACATTGAGCAACCCCTAACTGGGAGAAAGTTGATACAGTTGACAGACCTCTTCCCCAAACAGGCGAAGGATTTTGGCCTGTACCGTACCCAACCCTTCAATGAGGTCATGGACCTGGGTTTCCCGGGTGATGTGGACGCGATGAATCCCTTCGAGCAGTTGGAATACCCACCGCAAGGTCGGACGCTGAGTCGGTTGGTTGATCTGGTTTGGGACGGTCTCGTGTTGGCGTGCCAATTGTTGACGCAGGCGACGTTGCGTCACAGAATACACGAGCAGGGCTAAGGCCATCACCAGCAGCAATCCTTGAATGCGGCAGGGCTTTTTGACAAACAACGACGCGACAACGAACAGCGGGTCTTTGAGAAAGCGAAAGCCGCTCTCGGCCTGGGCTTGACCTTTATAGGCCTGGATCACCTCTGGATCGCTCAACGGCGTTGCCTCAATATTGGTTCCGACAACAACACAGGCTTTGTGTTGCTTGTCGTACGCAATCTTGGCTTGATCCGGCCGCACCTGGGCTTGCATCTGCCAGGCCATGGAGTGGATTGGGGTGGTAGGCGTAGGCCTCCCCTGGCGGGCATCATGCTTGTGTTCGATCAGGCGGTAGGCTTCCACCTGATGGTAGGTCCACCGTTTCGCCAGCGCCGCGCACGCCGCTTGTGCCGCCTCAGGCGTTTCAAAGCGTTGGGCTTGTATGTGAAAGAGTTGTGTGTCGATGGCGGCACATTCGCGCTGCTGGGCTTTGCTGACACTGGTTTCGGCACGCTCCAGGGCCGCCGCTGACGACACGACGAGCCAGCGCTGAGCCATGCCATCGTGGCATAACTCCCGACGGTGATCGCGGGTCGTGGCATCGAGACTGGGCCATTGGTCCCACGTGAGCGCTTGGGTGATCGCCTGTGAGACCCGCTTAAGCGTATGGGGAATGCGTGTGATAAAGCCGAGCTGGCTGAGGCTGGCGGCATTGGCCTCATGGTACAATTTGGCATCGGCCACCAAATACCGCGGCGTAGACGAGCGCTGCAAGGTCGTGATCAGGGCTTCGGCGCGCTCCCGGAAAATCTGGGTATCCGAGGCATTGCCATCCCAACTTTTGCTCACAAAAGGCACGCTACCGTCTTGGGATACCATGAGTTCCAACACCGCCTGTTTCAAATCCGGCCGGTGGTCTTTGGAATAGCCATACGTGATCGTCATGGCGTGCTCGTCGCTGTCGGGCACATACTCCCCGGTCAGGGCAAAGCTTGTCGTGTCTAGGTGATTGAAGCGCAGGTCAAGGCCTTCGTGGGCACAAACCGCCAAGGCCATGTCGCGAAACAACAGCTCACCGCCATAGGTGTGAACCTTATCGAGCGTGCGACCGAGCTTAAACCGGTTGAACATCTCCGCCCGGACGCCCTCACGAAACAACAGATCCAGAGGTGCTTTGGCAAAAAACTGTGGCGTTAAGGACAAGGGACGATTGGCAAACCCTAAGCCATTGAGGATCATGCCAGCTACGGCTTCGCCTGGAGTGATCTCCTCCTGCTCATCGGTCCCGAGGCGTGCGTCGATCATGGCAATCAGACCTAAGTCTTTGATGACAGAGGCAATTAATCCCAAGTGATCCAAGCGTTCGACGAGGACTGATTCCATCGGTGCTCCTCCCCTGAGTCGTGTGGTATCGCCCGACAGCGTACGCAGTGGAGGGTAAAGGGTTTTTTCACGTGTTGCACCTGCTCAATGTCGGTACTATGTTGAAAATACCGCATTATGCCGCTGGTACCGGGTCGAGGCTGACGCGATAGCCCAGGTGCTCCAGACGCCGTGTGAGGCGATCGACCAGATGGTCCCGTTGATGGTCATCAACGTCGGTGGCGCCTCACGCATGAGACGGTTCGTTGCGGGAGAGCATGTGGAAGGCACTGATCACGAGCGAGGGCGCCACGGCCATGATGGCGCGTTTCTTCCCTCGGCGTGTGGCCAGCCGATGAGACAAGGCCGACACGTAGGTGCCCTTGGTCAGCGCGGCCGCATGGGCCAGTGGCGTCAGCCCGGTCCGCAGGGCCCGATGGCCGTTCCGTGACTTGCCCGAGCGGTGTGTGCCGGCACGTTCATCGTTCCCAGGAGCCACGCCGCTCCAGGCCGCCAGGCGGGCGGCCGTGCCACAGCGGGTCATGTCAATCCCCCACTCCGCCACCAACAGCTCCCCGCCCCGCCGATCCACACCGGGAATGGTGTCCAGACCCGTCACGGCCCGGGCACACGACATGGGGGGGCGGGGGGTCCTGGCGCCGCGGGGGTTCCCCCCTCGCGAGTGCCTCCGGCTGGGGGCGCGGGCGGTGTTGTGAGGGGGACCGCACTCAGGTCGCTCAGCCGGCGGGTGATGTCGGCGCTCAAGGCCTCGAGCTGTCCGCCACAAAGTCCATATGGGCGACCTGCAGCGCCAACAACCGCCGGTGATGATCCCGCACGAGCCCGGTCAGCGCCGGCTCCAAGACTAGGCTCTTGTGGCGCCAGCGCCCCTTGGCCAACGCGGCCATGGCGGCTGGCTCGGCTCGCCCGTCGATCAACGCGGCCAAGAGGGCCCGGCCCGACACCCCCCTGATATCCGAGGCCACCGAGGCCATCTGGATGTTGGCGCCCTCCAGGCCCCCCCGCACCCGGTTGACCTCCCGACTCTGCTCTTGCCCCAGCTGCGCGCGGTCGCGCGTCAGGTCCCGCCAATCCCGCGGCTCCGCGGGGGGATAACGCTCGCCTGCAGCCAGCCATACCGCATCAGTTTGGCCAGCCACCGGGCGTCGGCCCGGTTGGTCTTGCGTCCGGGTCCGTTCTTGCCATGGGCGGCAGTGACCAAACACACCGTACAGGTGCCCTCCAGCAGGTTATCGACGGGTTGCCAGTCTTCGCCGGTGCTCTCCATCGCGACAGGGGTGATCCCCGCCTCGGTCAACCAGTCGGACACGGCCCACAAGTCGCGCGTCAGCGTGCCACACGCCTGCACCTCGATGCGCCCGTCCGCCTGCTGGCCCAGGGGCTCGGGTACCACCCGACACGCCATGACCGTCTTTTGATGCACATCCAACCCGGCACCGTGCGTCAAGACCACGTCCATGACACCCCTCCCGCGTGCATGGCTGGCGGGATACCTCGATCGCAAGAGTCGACGTGGCGTGCTCCACGGCCCGTGGGCAGCTGGCGACACTCCAGGGTGCCTGCAGGGACTCCGGGTCCAACTCCAGTACAGGCTCGCGGCACCAGACGAAAGCACGACCTCGCAGCCAGCCCATTCGCCGCCATTGTATCAGTCTTTCCCTGACGGATCACCACTGACTATTTTCATGCCTCAGGGTGCCCCCTCGGGGCATGGCAACTACAGTGGCAATTATGCAGCTAATAGCTCAGCCAATGCCCCACGTCGCTTATCGTGGTAGTACTGCGCGCTGGTCTGATGCCAACGAGGCCACTGCGACCAAGCCAGGATATGATGGGCCGTCTGCTGCACTGCCAGGAATAGGCGCCAGAGGAGCCGTCAAATCTCCTGGACGCTCAGCGGCACTCCGGGCCACGCCCGGCTTTGACGGCGATCGTTCCCGCCCGCAGGATGGCCAGGAGCGCGTAGGCCCACAACACGAGGGTGATATGGCGGTACCAGCCCGTCCAACGGCGCACCTCGTAGTCAGCCAGGCCGACTTCCCCCTTAGCGGCTTCGAAGCCACTCTCAATGGTCCAGTGGCGGCCGGCTACTCGCCCCAACTCCTCCAGCGGGGTCGCCTGGGGCGCAAAGACCACATAAGCCGTCACATCCTGTGGGTCGCTCGTACTGCGCCGCACCAGCAGCCAGCGGCGCCATTGCGGGTCCATGAGATCTGCCAAGGCAGCCAATGCCAGTCATCCCAGCGCGGGCTTTTCGTGCCATCTCCGGCGCTCAACCGTGTCCAGCCATCCTCCGGCAGCGCGGCCAGGAGGGTTTTGACCTGCCGTTGCTGCCAGCCGAGCCAGACGTATGCCTGGCCCGAGACCGCCAGCACATACGCCCAGGACTGGGCTTCCAACCACAGACGCCGCCGCCGATCATTCTCGTAGACGCGGTCGCCGGTGACCCAGCGGGCGAGCACGCCGGCCGCGAGCGCCCGCTGCAGCATCTGCTGGGCCAGCTGCGGCTTGGTCGCAAACCGACGATCCTCCGGGATCCCCGCCTGCTGACAGCGAGCGGGGTCGTTGGTCCATTCTTTGGGCAGGTAGAGTTCGCGGTCCAGCAAAGCCTGGCCCAGCCGACTAGCATAGCCCAGAAAGACCCCAATCGGTCAATAGAGTTTATCACGATTTGGGTTATACGGTGCCTGGCACGAAAGGAGGCACAGGCCATGTGACGGGATCGCGATCTCCCCACCCATCCCAGCGAGGTGTGGGATGTGACACGTCTGACCGTGGACGAGTGGCCCGCGGTGGTATTCCCCTTGGCGGACGCCTGCGTGGGGGACCTGGCCGACTGGACCCTCCATGGGCGGCGCCGGCCGGCGCGACGCTCGACGACTGCTCCGCACGGGCCCCTGCCCACCCCGGCAGCTCGGCTCTGGTGCCGGCGGGTCTCCCTCCCGCAGCCTCCCACGCCACGGCTCCACGGCCGCGGGTTCGGGAGGCGCCCCTCCCAAGCGACGCCGGGGCTTCATAGCTGACGGCCCGGGGGACGTCACACCCTGCGGGCCGGGGGGGGATGCGCCCGGTCGTCGGGTGGAGGCCTGGGGCACACGCCTGGGGGTGGCAGTCCCCCACCTGGGAGGCGCGCCCGCACCCGCAGACGAGGTCCGACCCGCCACCCCCCCAGGGGCGCCCCTGGTGGTCAGGATGGCACCGTGCGACCCCTCCCGCGCCCCCACGACGCGACGGCACCGCACGCGTGTGATCGCGGCCAGCCCCAGCGGCCCAGGCGCCAAACGCTCCTGCGGAGCCAGGCCACCTGGCGTCTGCAGTGTCGGCGTGTGTCCCCTCCGGGGAGGAGGCCTGACCAGCGCCTCGCCGACATGACCCCCTATCCACGGCCCGCAGGGCGTCAGTGGTGGCACGACGTAGGCGTGCAGGCGTGCCGGCGGGACGGCGTGGAGCGCATGCACCCCAGGCAGAAGCCCCGTGGACACGTGGTGCCGCGCGCCCACAACGTGCGCCATCGGACGAGCTCTCGGCGGCGCGGGCGCCTCGAGCCGGTCAACAGCCGCGTCACACGCGGCCGCATGCGCCAAGCGACCAGCCGGGTCTGGACCGCCGGGATGCGCGACCGGGTGAGGGCCATCGGCTGTGCACTCCCTCACGTTCGCGTCCGCTTGACGCCGTCATGGACTCCGATGGCTTCAATCGTCATGAACTCTAATTTTCAATGCGGCCGGCCGTACCGCTCTATTGGCGCGCCATCCCAGCGGCGTGGCGGCCCTTTTTCAGAAAGCCGGTTTCGTCGATCATCAGCACGGCCTCCGGATCCCCCAGATGCTGGATGATATAGCGGCGAAGCTCATCACTCACCGCCTCAGGGTCCCACAGCGCCCGGCGCAGCGGGTGCTGCAAGGCATCGGGCCTGGTGTCGCTGCTCACTTCGGCCAACTGCCAGCTATTTTCGCGCTCAGCCGGGCTGAGCCGGCCGCGCAGATACGCCATCGCCCGCTGCCGGGGCTCGGCGCGCTCGCAGTAGGGCGCCAGCCGGCGTTCAATATCGTTCAAGTACGCGAACCCTCTCTGGACGGCCAGGACATCCTGGTCCTGGGGGGCCGCGGATGGTTCTGTCACTGGCATCATGATTCGCTCCTCCACACATCACACCAAAATCATGATACCACGTCTGATGTTTAATTGCTACTGTAGTAATAGGTTGCGGTTTTTCCCGCAGAGATCTATAGTGCCCGTCCTGGATGCCCCTGAACGCCTTGCATCGTTGGATCGAGAAGAGCTGCTCGCATAGGCGTCTGAGCTGCGACAGCAGGTGGCCGCGTTGACCGCGAGCAACGCGCAGTGGCGGGTGGCGATCGAGCAGCTCAAGCGTGGCAGCAAACGGCAGGCCGCGCCGTTCTCCAAGGGCACCCCGATGGCCGAGCCGAAGCCCTCTGGCCGGAAGCCCGGCTCGGGCACCTTCTGCTATCGTGTGCCCCCGCGGCCTGAGGCCATCACGGAGCCGCCGGTGGACGTGAAGGTGACACTGGGCGCGTGCCGCGCGTGTGGGGGGCCACTGGAGGAGGAGCGCGTCGACTTTGCCTATATCAGCGAGATACCCGCCATCCCGCGACCGAAAGGCACGCAGTAGCGCGTGTGGGGGTGTCGGTGCACCGCGTGTGGCACCCAGGTGCGGGGCCAGCATCCGGAGGTGGCGCCGGATCAAGCCGGGGCGACGGTGCACCGCGTGGGGGCTCGGGTGATGACAGCAGCGCATGCGTTGCATGACGGTGTGGGACTCCCGGTGCGCAAAGTCCCCGCCGTGTTGCAGGCGTTGAAAGGAGTGCAGCTGACGCAGAGTGCCATCACGCAGGATGCGATGCGGCGCGCCGGGGACGTCATTGATACCGCCTACGCCCTGCTGCGGGCATCGGTGTCGCAGGCGCCGGTTGTCCACACGGCTGACACTGGCTGGCGCGTCGGGGGCGAGCCCGCCTACCTGATGACGTTTGAGACCGTCGGGGCTACAGTCTATCAGCCCCGGCCCCAGCATTGCCACGAGGACGTCCAGGAGGTGATCCCGCCGGACGATGCAGGCGTGATGATCACGGCCCGGGGACGCAGCGATGATGCGCAGGCCTTTGACGGGGTCGACCAGCAAAAGTGCCTCGCGCATCTCCTGCGGTCGATCTATCTCGTGCTGGAGCTGAAGACAGGCCGGGCCCGCGACTTCGGGAGCAGCTCAAGGCCCTGTTGCAGGAGGCGCTGGCGCTGTGGCATGAGAACCAGGACGGCCACGTCACAGGCTTCAAGGCCGAAGCCGAAGCGCTGCAGGCTGCGCTCACCTACCAGCTGCGCCACCGTCGCCTGAAAGATCCAGACAATCAGCGGCTGCTCAATGAACTCAGCTGGCACCATGACCGTGGGAGCTTGCTCCGTTTTTTGGCCGAGCCGCGGATCGAGCCGACGAACAATCGCGCCGAGCGGGCGCTCCGTCCCGCCGTAATCGCCCGTAAAGTGGCGCCGTGCTCGAAAAACGGGCGAGGAGCGCATACCTTTGCGGCCTCTACCAGCGTGGTGCGGACGTTGGCACAAAGTGGTATTGCTTCTTTGGTGGAGGGCCTCTACCATCTGTTTCGCTCTCCTAAAGTCCAGGCTGCTCCTTACTGATCCGCATTCACTCTCAGCGTCGCTAATCAATTACGGAGGGGAAAACGACGACTGCTGAGGAAGTGCATCAGGTCTTCGAAGCCATGTTGCCTCAAGGAGAGATCGACCACCACGAGGTTTTCGGGCAGACAGACTTCCTCTACCAGAGGGGCTGCGGGTCGCGATCGACGTTCTGTCGGTGGTTTGACGAGCCCCTCGATCGGTTCGTGCAAACGCTGGCCGACCGTGGACTAGGGGGTCA
The DNA here is from genome assembly GCA_046727435.1 of bacterium. GTDB lineage: Bacteria > Tectomicrobia > Entotheonellia > J063 > CAVPRW01 > CAVPRW01. Next base: position 12,272 of record JBKPCR010000411.1, read on the forward strand.
AACTGACTTAGTGGCTGTCCGAAAAGTAGACATTCTGCTAACATGTGGGAGTCATTGACATGCACCCATTTTCTGAGAGGTTCCGTGAATGGCTCCCACAACCCGCAAACCATATCTGACAGACTTGACGGACGAACAATGGGCAATATTGGCCCCGCTGATTCCACCGGCGAAGCCTGGTGGGCGCCCACGAGCAGTCGACATGCGAGAAGTCATGAACATGCGCTTGTATCTCAATCGAACGGGCTGCCAATGGGACCTGCTGCCGCACGATCTCCTGCCCAAAAGTACGGTGTATGAATACTTTGCCCAGTGGCGCCACGACGGCACGTGGCAGCGCATGATGGACGCGCTGCGTGCGACCGTCCGCACACACCAGGCCCCCTCGCAACACCCCACCCCGAGTGCTGCCAGCCTCGACAGTCAAGCGGTGAAGACGACTGAATGGGGTGGCGAACGTGGCGATGACGGCGGCAACAAGAGCCACGGGCGCAAACGCCACGTGAGCGTTGACATGCTGGGGCTGCTGTTGGCGGTTGTGGTCAGCAGTGCGGCCCTCGATGACGCGGCCGCCGCTCCCCAGGTGCTGCAGCCATTGGGGGCTGAGCACTATCCCCGCCTGACGGTGATCTGGGCTGCTAACACGTACCATCATCAGCAGCTCACCGCGTGGGTGGCAACCGAGTCGCCAGGCCACTGGCGTGTGGAAATCGTTCGGCGGCCTGCTGGAAGCCAGGGAGTCGTCCTGTTGCCGAAACGGTGGGTGGTGGAGCGTAGCCAACGATCATCCCCCTATCCAGACAACTGCCGTCTATCCGATGATTGGCCTGACCGGCTTCTTGCCTCTCCTCACCGTGGTGGACAAGGTCCGGCCTCAGGCCGTGGAAGCGAACGGGAGCCTCTGTCAACCGTCGTCCTCCTCCCCCGTCCCTAGTGCACTTCCAATAGAGGTTTTTGGGCATGTGGTATACTATTGAGTATGCAAACACCCTTAGTTGTGCGCCCGCTCACGGCGGACGAGCGGGCAACCCTGAAGACCGGTCTCCGGTCAACGTCCGCCTTTACCGTA
>JBKPCR010000412.1:0-5154 GCA_046727435.1 bacterium
CGGCCACGACATTCAAACTCTCAAGAAGGACGAACTGAAGACATACCGACGCGGCATGCAAGCCGTGTTCCAGGATCCCTTCAGCTCGCTGAACCCACGCATCCGCGTCGGCGACATCATCGCCGAGCCGGTGGTCGTCAACGAACCGCTACCCAAAGCGCAGATGCGGGAGCGCGTGCAGGAGCTGCTGCGTTTGGTGGGGCTGAACCCCGGGGCCAGTAATCTGTTCCCACACGAATTCAGCGGCGGTCAGCGCCAGCGCATTGCCATCGCCCGTGCCCTGTCGTTGAACCCGAGTTTGATTGTGCTGGATGAGCCGGTCTCAGCGCTGGATGTCTCCATCCGCGCGCAGATCATGAATTTGTTGCAAGACCTGCAACAGCAATTCGGTCTCAGCTACCTGCTGATCGCCCATGACCTAGCGGCTGTCCTGCATCTTAGCACGAACATCGCCGTCATGTACCTGGGCAAAATCGTCGAGTTCGGCACCAGCGACGAGCTGCGACACAAACCGCTCCATCCGTACACACAAGCACTGTTCTCTGCCGCCTTGCCCTCTCACCCAGATGAGCAACGTGAGGAAATCATCATCGCAGGTGAGGTGCCCAGTCCGTTGAATCCTCCTGCCGGCTGCCGTTTCCACCCTCGCTGTCCATTCGCCAAGCCCGTTTGTTCTGAGATCGAGCCGGCCTTGCGTTCAGCCACCAACGGCCACCAAGTGGCCTGCCACCTCTATAATGAGCCATCCTAAGCGGGGCCTATGCAACCTACCCCACTCGTTCGGATGGCAGGTCAGGAGAATCATGCCCATTCCGTCAACACCGGTTCGGAGGGCTATGGACCCAACCATCGACCCTGGATGCGGAGACTGGGTGGGGCACGCATCTTGACGGTGTGATCATCGAGTGCATGGCGGCACCTGAAGCCCCAAACCCGTAAGGCAGCTCACGCGCTATGGGGGTGAAGACCGATGGAGATCAGCGATAGCGATCTGGTTGCCCAGGCGACATCCGGTGATGAAGACGCCTTTGCGCAGTTGGTGCTGCGGCATCAGGGGATAATCAAATCGTACCTCTATCGTCTGACGGTCTGCCGCGAGGATGCCGAGGATTTGGCCCAGGAGGTCTGGATTCAGAGCTTCACACGTCTAGGGACCTTCGAGGGACGCTCAAGCGTGCGCACCTGGCTCTTTGCGATTGCCACACATGTAGCCACGGAGCATCACCGCGTTAGGGCGCGCTGGCCCGTAGATGCCCAGGACAAAGCCAAAGCCTTGGCTGCTGCCGACCCAGAGATCCCTGGAATCCTCCGCCGCACCCACTGGGAGTCGCCCCGTGCGCGCTACGAGATGCGCGAACACGTCGACTTTTGCTTCACCTGCATCATGAAGACCTTACCACTAGACGAGCATATCGCACTCATGCTCTGCGATATCTACGCCTTCACCGCTAACGAAGCGGCCGAGGTGCTGGGGCGTTCGGTTGAAGTCGTCATACCTCTGCTGCACGAGGCGCGCACGACGATGAGGCAGATTTTTGAGCAGCGCTGTTCCCTGATCAACCAGCAGGGTGTGTGTCACCAGTGCACCGAGCTCAATGGCTTGTTCAATCCACACCAGGCTGAGCCGCAGGAGTTGGCCAAGCTTGACCTGGTGCAGGCGGCTCAGGAGCCCGCAAGTCAAGACCTCTTCGAGTTGCGTGCGGCTCTGGTGCACAGTATCGACCCCTTGAACGCCGCCGGCACCAATCTGCACGAAGTCATGATGCGGGTCGTACGCCAGGCCAGCGGTAGCGAGTAGCGCTAACCCATCCTAGCATGCGACATCTGCCCAACAGTTTAGCGCTGTCCGCCTGTCAGTTCGCCCTGGGTTCTGCGCATCCTAAATGTCCCCAGCGCGGCTCATACCCATGGCCTCTCCGGTTTTTTGCCTCCTCGATTTCAATCGAGTGGACTCCGCACCGCCAGACTGCCGGGATTCAGAACATGCGTGTGAATCATGGTGGTTTTTCCATCTTTGTGCCCGAGGAGTTCCTGGACCGTCCTGATATCATTGCCCTGTTGCAGCAGATGCGTCGCGAAGCGATGCCGTGACCAAGATGCCATTGGCCGTCAAGGTGGGGAAGATGCAGGAGCACGTAACCCACGGGACCCGGGCATTGGTCACCTAGGCGCAGGCAAATCTTGCCAGCTATGCTTGCCTGCACAAGGTCCTCTTTGATCAAGGTTTTTCGGCTGGCACCGATCTGTGGTGGCTTGACCACCACGGGCGCTGCTGTGTGGTGCCCGCCACAGCGCACATGGCGGTGACCGCCGATGTCCTGGCGCAAGTGGCGGCGGGCGAGGGGATGCCCCCTGGCCGCCGGGTGCATACGGTCCGGCATGGGCAAGGCCGAGTCGCCGAGACTCAACACCCTGCTCCAGCGGCGCAATGGTGGCTCCGGCGTCTGTGCCGTGGAGCCCCACCCGTGCGGGCCGTCACAGACGAGGAGCCGGGGGAAGCTTACGGCACGAGGTTGATATAGGGCTTGGTGAAGATCTCCCAGGTATCGTTGGCGGCCTGGTAACGAGAGTTGACGAACACGCGCCAGTGGGCATCATCCAGTTCAGGGTAATCGGCGCGGTAGTAATAGCCCGGCCAGCGGGTTTCTTGACGGTGCAGCAGATGCCGCATATGGATCTCACCCACCCACGTGCGGTGCCAGAGTTCCCAGCAGCGCAGCAGCTCATGCAGGTTCCGCGCCCCCAGGCGTTGCAGATCGGCCCGCAACAGCTGAATGAGCTCGATCCCCCGTTGCAGTAGTGGTGCATTGGTGGTGTACCAGGCCGACGTCCCGGCAGCATACTCGTCCATGATTTTCTGTAAGCGCACCAGCCCTTGTTTGGGGGTAATATAGTGCGGGTTCACCTCCTCGGCGGTGGAAGCCTCCTTATGTGTTTCAAAAGTCTCCAGCGGCGCCCAGATCGTGTCCTGGAGTTGGCGAATAGCGCTATCGCTGAGGGTGGGAGCCGAGGGGTAGTCAAAGATATACCGCACTGCAGCTTTGGCAGCTAACCTACCTTCGGTGAAGGAGCCCGAGGAGAACTTGTGTGGCGCCGCGCCCACGCCGTCCCCCGCGGCGAAGAGCCCCTGAATGCTGGTCATTTTGTTGTAGCCCCAGAAGTATTCAGGCGGCGACAAGTCCTCCGGGCCGCTGACCCAGGCGCCAGCCTCGCCCGAGTGTGACCCCATAATGTAGGGCTCGGCCAGGACGATTTCCGAAGGGGTGACCTCCGGGGCGATATTCTGCGCCGCCCAGGTCAGTGCCTGAGCGACGGTCATGTCGAGGAAATCCTCCCAGGCTTCCTGGCGCACCTTGTCCATCTTGGCAGGATCGCCTTGCGATAGCTTTTGCATGGCCTCTTCGGTGCGCATATAGATCGGACCGCGCCCCTGACGCACATCCATGAACATCTGGTGATTCCGCAAGGGCGTTGGGGTGGGAATGGCCGACCCATACGGTTCATACTTCTTCAACTCGTCGGCGTGCGTAACGGTGTAATCCTCACCATAGGCGTTGGTCGCTCGCGCGTGGAAATACTGGAACCACATGCCCACCGGCCCATACCCATCTTTGAATCTGGTGGGCACGAAGCGATGTTCCATCTGCGTCATTTCGGTGCCGATTGGGATCATCAAGCCATAAGCGGAACCGGTCGCAAACACCGAGTACCAGGTGCGCCCCAGGCCCTCTTCGGTCGAGCGCGGTCGGAAGACGTTGGATGAGCCGCCGCTGGCGATGATTACCGCCTTGGCCTTGAACACATAGAAGGCGTTTTCCCGTACGGCAAAGCCGATCGCCCCGGCGATGCGCCCGGCATCACTGGCATCGGTCAACAAATGCGTGACGGCGATACGCTCATAGAGATTCCCTTCTCCGAGGGCTTTGCGCGCCGGTTCAGCGGCAATCGGCTTGATCGACTCGCCGTGAATCGGAATCTGCCAGCGACCGATCCGTTCGTACTGGCCGTTGTCCTTCTTCCAGATGGGTAAGCCCCACTCTTCCAGCAGGTGCACCGACGAATCGACATGGCGGCCCACATCGTAGACCAGATCTTCACGCGCCAGCCCCATCATATCGTTGACTACGTACTTCACAAAGTCCTCCGGCGTGTTCCAGCCATAGCGCTGTCCCATATAACAATTAATCGCGGACAGACCCTCACCAGTGGCGCCACTGCGCTCGATGACGGCCTTTTCGACCATCACGACCCGCAAGTCCTTGCCCCAGTATTTGGCCTCGAACGCCGCGCCGCAGCCAGCCATACCGCCGCCAATGATGAGGATGTCACACTCTACTGTGTGAGTATTTGGTGCTGCCATGTCGCCTTTGTCCTCCAATGCTCGCTCTCTGTGACCTCCCAACCGAGAGGTCTAGCGGGGGCTGAGTGTAGGTAATCTGTCCACGCCAAGCCATCGGGACTCGCCGGCCAGCGTCTGACTCCGCAAGTCTTGCGCTGGGTCTTCACTGAAGTTCTTATATGGTTCGCTGGTGCCGACGGGGGTGGACCTGGACGGATAGGTGAAACGCAATTCACGCCCATCCCGGAATTTGACTGTCCAGGTGAGACCGCCCTCGACCCGTTTGGGTTGGACACTGGCTCCTAGGGGCACGAAGTCGGCATACCCCCGAACAAAAATGGCCTCCTGGGGACAGAGCTTGACGCACGCATAACACTCCGAACACATCTCGGGCTCCTGATTGAAGCCCTTCCTGGTGTCCACACTGAGGACCATCAAGTCGTTGGGACAGATGTATACGCATAACGGTCCCTGGTCGATGCCTACGCAGGCATTGCAGGCGTTGGGGTTGACATACGTTGGCATGCGTTCCTCCACAATGAGACTCTAGGGCATCCGGCCGACGCAGACGCACGACAACAATTCTCTTGGTCAGAGGCGGGTTCCCTATAATCGTTGAGCGCTGCGGTCCAGACTCTATGGATGAGCTGACAACCTGGGAGGATATATCATAACACATGGCTAACGTCCATCTCTTCGAGATGATAGGTGAGCTGTGGCAGGGGTGCTAGGTTTGCACAAAGGTGGCGTGGTGGCGCCTCAGCTGCCTTTGAGGGGGTCTATGAGGTGGGGCAGCAAGGCCATGGACCTCCCCG